>NZ_APJM01000030.1:0-5587 GCF_000349545.1 Leucobacter sp. UCD-THU | reverse complement strand
ATTCCGGCTGAACCGCTCTTCCGATCTGGCCATAAGGCTGCTTCATCACGAACGTCAGAAGCAGCCTTATGGCCGTCAACATACATATCACCATTATCGAACTCAACGCCCTGCATACGAAAAGACAGAATCTCTTCCAAGAGCTTGATGCGGTTATCCATCTGCTTATGGAAGCCAAGCATTGGGGATTGAGAAAGAGTAAAAATGCCACAAGCCTCAATAGCAGGTTTAAGAGCCTCGATACGCTCAAAGTCAAAATAATCAGCGTGACATTCAGAAGGGTAATAAGAACGAACCATAAAAAAGCCTCCAAGATTTGGAGGCATGAAAACATACAATTGGGAGGGTGTCAATCCTGACGGTTATTTCCTAGACAAATTAGAGCCAATACCATCAGCTTTACCGTCTTTCCAGAAATTGTTCCAAGTATCGGCAACAGCTTTATCAATACCATGAAAAATATCAACCACACCAGAAGCAGCATCAGTGACGACATTAGAAATATCCTTTGCAGTAGCGCCAATATGAGAAGAGCCATACCGCTGATTCTGCGTTTGCTGATGAACTAAGTCAACCTCAGCACTAACCTTGCGAGTCATTTCTTTGATTTGGTCATTGGTAAAATACTGACCAGCCGTTTGAGCTTGAGTAAGCATTTGGCGCATAATCTCGGAAACCTGCTGTTGCTTGGAAAGATTGGTGTTTTCCATAATAGACGCAACGCGAGCAGTAGACTCCTTCTGTTGATAAGCAAGCATCTCATTTTGTGCATATACCTGGTCTTTCGTATTCTGGCGTGAAGTCGCCGACTGAATGCCAGCAATCTCTTTTTGAGTCTCATTTTGCATCTCGGCAATCTCTTTCTGATTGTCCAGTTGCATTTTAGTAAGCTCTTTTTGATTCTCAAATCCGGCGTCAACCATACCAGCAGAGGAAGCATCAGCACCAGCACGCTCCCAAGCATTAAGCTCAGGAAATGCAGCAGCAAGATAATCACGAGTATCCTTTCCTTTATCAGCGGCAGACTTGCCACCAAGTCCAACCAAATCAAGCAACTTATCAGAAACGGCAGAAGTGCCAGCCTGCAACGTACCTTCAAGAAGTCCTTTACCAGCTTTAGCCATAGCACCAGAAACAAAACTAGGGACGGCCTCATCAGGGTTAGGAACATTAGAGCCTTGAATGGCAGATTTAATACCAGCATCACCCATGCCTACAGTATTGTTATCGGTAGCAAGCACATCACCTTGAATGCCACCGGAGGCGGCTTTTTGACCGCCTCCAAACAATTTAGACATGGCGCCACCAGCAAGAGCAGAAGCAATACCGCCAGCAATAGCACCAAACATAAATCACCTCACTTAAGTGGCTGGAGACAAATAATCTCTTTAATAACCTGATTCAGCGAAACCAATCCGCGGCATTTAGTAGCGGTAAAGTTAGACCAAACCATGAAACCAACATAAACATTATTGCCCGGCGTACGGGGAAGGACGTCAATAGTCACACAGTCCTTGACGGTATAATAACCACCATCATGGCGACCATCCAAAGGATAAACATCATAGGCAGTCGGGAGGGTAGTCGGAACCGAAGAAGACTCAAAGCGAACCAAACAGGCAAAAAATTTAGGGTCGGCATCAAAAGCAATATCAGCACCAACAGAAACAACCTGATTAGCGGCGTTGACAGATGTATCCATCTGAATGCAATGAAGAAAACCACCATTACCAGCATTAACCGTCAAACTATCAAAATATAACGTTGACGATGTAGCTTTAGGTGTCTGTAAAACAGGTGCCGAAGAAGCTGGAGTAACAGAAGTGAGAACCAGCTTATCAGAAAAAAAGTTTGAATTATGGCGAGAAATAAAAGTCTGAAACATGATTAAACTCCTAAGCAGAAAACCTACCGCGCTTCGCTTGGTCAACCCCTCAGCGGCAAAAATTAAAATTTTTACCGCTTCGGCGTTATAACCTCACACTCAATCTTTTATCACGAAGTCATGATTGAATCGCGAGTGGTCGGCAGATTGCGATAAACGGTCACATTAAATTTAACCTGACTATTCCACTGCAACAACTGAACGGACTGGAAACACTGGTCATAATCATGGTGGCGAATAAGTACGCGTTCTTGCAAATCACCAGAAGGCGGTTCCTGAATGAATGGGAAGCCTTCAAGAAGGTGATAAGCAGGAGAAACATACGAAGGCGCATAACGATACCACTGACCCTCAGCAATCTTAAACTTCTTAGACGAATCACCAGAACGGAAAACATCCTTCATAGAAATTTCACGCGGCGGCAAGTTGCCATACAAAACAGGGTCGCCAGCAATATCGGTATAAGTCAAAGCACCTTTAGCGTTAAGGTACTGAATCTCTTTAGTCGCAGTAGGCGGAAAACGAACAAGCGCAAGAGTAAACATAGTGCCATGCTCAGGAACAAAGAAACGCGGCACAGAATGTTTATAGGTCTGTTGAACACGACCAGAAAACTGGCCTAACGACGTTTGGTCAGTTCCATCAACATCATAGCCAGATGCCCAGAGATTAGAGCGCATGACAAGTAAAGGACGGTTGTCAGCGTCATAAGAGGTTTTACCTCCAAATGAAGAAATAACATCATGGTAACGCTGCATGAAGTAATCACGTTCTTGGTCAGTATGCAAATTAGCATAAGCAGCTTGCAGACCCATAATGTCAATAGATGTGGTAGAAGTCGTCATTTGGCGAGAAAGCTCAGTCTCAGGAGGAAGCGGAGCAGTCCAAATGTTTTTGAGATGGCAGCAACGGAAACCATAACGAGCATCATCTTGATTAAGCTCATTAGGGTTAGCCTCGGTACGGTCAGGCATCCACGGCGCTTTAAAATAGTTGTTATAGATATTCAAATAACCCTGAAACAAATGCTTAGGGATTTTATTGGTATCAGGGTTAATCGTGCCAAGAAAAGCGGCATGGTCAATATAACCAGCAGTGTTAACAGTCGGGAGAGGAGTGGCATTAACACCATCCTTCATGAACTTAATCCACTGTTCACCATAAACGTGACGATGAGGGACATAAAAAGTAAAAATGTCTACAGTAGAGTCAATAGCAAGGCCACGACGCAATGGAGAAAGACGGAGAGCGCCAACGGCGTCCATCTCGAAGGAGTCGCCAGCGATAACCGGAGTAGTTGAAATGGTAATAAGACGACCAATCTGACCAGCAAGGAAGCCAAGATGGGAAAGGTCATGCGGCATACGCTCGGCGCCAGTTTGAATATTAGACATAATTTATCCTCAAGTAAGGGGCCGAAGCCCCTGCAATTAAAATTGTTGACCACCTACATACCAAAGACGAGCGCCTTTACGCTTGCCTTTAGTACCTCGCAACGGCTGCGGACGACCAGGGCGAGCGCCAGAACGTTTTTTACCTTTAGACATTACATCACTCCTTCTGCACGTAATTTTTGACGCACGTTTTCTTCTGCGTCAGTAAGAACGTCAGTGTTTCCTGCGCGTACACGCAAGGTAAACGCGAACAATTCAGCGGCTTTAACCGGACGCTCGACGCCATTAATAATGTTTTCCGTAAATTCAGCGCCTTCCATGATGAGACAGGCCGTTTGAATGTTGACGGGATGAACATAATAAGCAATGACGGCAGCAATAAACTCAACAGGAGCAGGAAAGCGAGGGTATCCTACAAAGTCCAGCGTACCATAAACGCAAGCCTCAACGCAGCGACGAGCACGAGAGCGGTCAGTAGCAATCCAAACTTTGTTACTCGTCAGAAAATCGAAATCATCTTCGGTTAAATCCAAAACGGCAGAAGCCTGAATGAGCTTAATAGAGGCCAAAGCGGTCTGGAAACGTACGGATTGTTCAGTAACTTGACTCATGATTTCTTACCTATTAGTGGTTGAACAGCATCGGACTCAGATAGTAATCCACGCTCTTTTAAAATGTCAACAAGAGAATCTCTACCATGAACAAAATGTGACTCATATCTAAACCAGTCCTTGACGAACGTGCCAAGCATATTAAGCCACTTCTCCTCATCCAACGCGTCAGTTTTTGACAGAATCGTTAGTTGATGGCGAAAGGTCGCAAAGTAAGAGCTTCTCGAGCTGCGCAAGGATAGGTCGAATTTTCTCATTTTCCGCCAGCAGTCCACTTCGATTTAATTCGTAAACAAGCAGTAGTAATTCCTGCTTTATCAAGATAATTTTTCGACTCATCAGAAATATCCGAAAGTGTTAACTTCTGCGTCATGGAAGCGATAAAACTCTGCAGGTTGGATACGCCAATCATTTTTATCGAAGCGCGCATAAATTTGAGCAGATTTGTCGTCACAGGTTGCGCCGCCAAAACGTCGGCTACAGTAACTTTTCCCAGCCTCAATCTCATCTCTCTTTTTGCGTTCTGCTTCAATATCTGGTTGAACGGCGTCGCGTCGTAACCCAGCTTGGTAAGTTGGATTAAGCACTCCGTGGACAGATTTGTCATTGTGAGCATTTTCATCCCGAAGTTGCGGCTCATTCTGATTCTGAACAGCTTCTTGGGAAGTAGCGACAGCTTGGTTTTTAGTGAGTTGTTCCATTCTTTAGCTCCTAGACCTTTAGCAGCAAGGTCCATATCTGACTTTTTGTTAACGTATTTAGCCACATAGAAACCAACAGCCATATAACTGGTAGCTTTAAGCGGCTCACCTTTAGCATCAACAGGCCACAACCAACCAGAACGTGAAAAAGCGTCCTGCGTGTAGCGAACTGCGATGGGCATACTGTAACCATAAGGCCACGTATTTTGCAAGCTATTTAACTGGCGGCGATTGCGTACCCGACGACCAAAATTAGGGTCAACGCTACCTGTAGGAAGTGTCCGCATAAAGTGCACCGCATGGAAATGAAGACGGCCATTAGCTGTACCATACTCAGGCACACAAAAATACTGATAGCAGTCGGCGTGTGAATCATTAGCCTTGCGACCCTCGGCAGCAAGAACCATACGACCAATATCACGAAAATAGTCACGCAAAGCATTGGGATTATCATAAAACGCCTCTAATCGGTCGTCAGCCAACGTGAGAGTGTCAAAAACGATAAACCAACCATCAGCATGAGCCTGTCGCATTGCATTCATCAAACGCTGAATAGCAAAGCCTCTACGCGATTTCATAGTGGAGGCCTCCAGCAATCTTGAACACTCATCCTTAATACCTTTCTTTTTGGGGTAATTATACTCATCGCGAATATCCTTAAGAGGGCGTTCAGCAGCCAGCTTGCGGCAAAACTGCGTAACCGTCTTCTCGTTCTCTAAAAACCATTTTTCGTCCCCTTCGGGGCGGTGGTCTATAGTGTTATTAATATCAAGTTGGGGGAGCACATTGTAGCATTGTGCCAATTCATCCATTAACTTCTCAGTAACAGATACAAACTCATCACGAACGTCAGAAGCAGCCTTATGGCCGTCAACATACATATCACCATTATCGAACTCAACGCCCTGCATACGAAAAGACAGAATCTCTTCCAAGAGCTTGATGCGGTTATCCATCTGCTTATGGAAGCCAAGCATTGGGGATTGAGAAAGAGTA
>NZ_APJM01000029.1:0-53759 GCF_000349545.1 Leucobacter sp. UCD-THU | reverse complement strand
GCCACGCTCCTGCCTCGAAGCCGATCACCCATCACAGACTCCTAATCCTCATTGATTGGTCGCTCCACACAACGCGAACGCCCTCGTTCTCAAAACCGGGGTGCCCCCCAAGAGCACCGTAACACGAATACAGTCGTACCGTAATACCGTATTCTCAAATATGCGCGATCGTGACCCCGGAGGGCCCTCGGATCGACGCTCAGACCGCCGCGGCCTCCGCCAACCGCTCTTCGGCGAGCGCGGCCGCCCGGCGCACGTGCTCGGCGGCGGCGCGCTGCGCGCCATCCGCATCGCCCGCCCGGATCGCCGCGACGATGCGCTCCAGCTCGGCCGTCATCGCCCCCATGCGACCGGGCGTGGACAGCGTCAGCTTGCGCAACTGGCTGATGCGCGCCTTCACGTTCGACAGCATGTCTCCGATCGCCGGGTTGTGCGAGGCGACGACGAGGGTCGTGTAGAAGTGATCCTTGATCTCGAGCAGCTCGACGAACGAGGCCTCCGAAGCCTCCCGGATCCTCTGCAGATCCGCCTCGAGCAGCCGCAGCTGCTCGGGCGTCGCGCGCAGCGCCGCCAGCCTGGCAGCGGTCGACTCGAGCGCCTCGCGCACCTCGTAGAGCGCCCGCGCCTCGTCGACGCTGAGCACCCGCACGATCGGCCCCACGTTCGGCAGGATGTCGACGAGCCGCTCGGCCTCGAGCTGCCTCAGCGCCTCGCGGACGACCGTCCTACTGACGCCCAGGCGATCGCACAGATGCTTCTCGGTGAGCCGCGCACCGGGCTGGAAGTCGCCCCGGACGATATCGGCCCGCAGCACGATGACCGCCTGCTCGCGCAGCGGGGCCGCGGTTCTCGCCAACACCATCTCGTCTCCTATGTTCAGCGGTCGGGGGCCTCCCCGACCGGTCGCGGGTTTCATCCGGCTCGCGCCGGTTCGGGCCGTCGCGTCTGCACGGGCGCGAGGGCCTCCCGGAGGCTCCGCGCGGCTTCGACCTCCATGCTAGTCGTCGGCGCACCGGCCTCGACTCCGCCCGAGCCCACCGTGTAGCAGGCGGCCGCGCCGTCCACGGCGATCACGACCGGCGCGTCGAGCGTCGGGGCGAGGGCGACGATGTCCACGACGAGCGCCACTCGGGCCTCCGGTGTTCCGAGCGAGTCGGAGAGGTCGATGCAGCGCGACGGCGAGGCCCCGACAGTTCGCGCCCCGGATCCTCTCAGAGCGATGAGCTCGTTTACCGTGCCGACGATCCTGACCGAGCCGCCGGCGCTCCGCAGCTGGAGCATCCTGCCGGGCAGCGCCCGAATGCGGATCCCGTCCGGGCGCAGCTCCCCGCTCAGGGCGTCGGCGAACATCCGGTACTCCACCGCCGATCGGAGCAGGGCGCTCTCCCACGGGGCCGCCGACCTGCCCGTGCCGCACGCGCCGCACACCGCTACTCCCCCGCCAGACCGTCGATGATCCGCGCCTCGGCGGCCCGATAGAGCGCCAGCGCGTCCTCCCGCGACGCGGTGCCGCCGATCGCGAGCGACAGCAGGATGCGGGCCTTGAGCCCGTCTCCGAGGTCGCTGAGCGCCACCCCCCGACGGGCGAAGAAGATCTCGGAACCGTCGTAGTTGTAGGTCTGCCTCGCGAGCGGGAAGCCGCCGGTGCGCGAGACGAGCACGACGGGGTGCCGCTCCGCCACCTCGGCGATGCCGTGCGCCGCGCGCCGGTTCGTGTGCCCGTTGCCCATGCCGGCCACGACCAGCCCGCGGTAGTGACCGGGGAACAGGTCGGGAAGCCAAGCGAACGCGTCTCCGAGGGCGGCGGTGAGCAGCAGCACCCCGCTCTCGCCGCCGCTCGCGAGGTCGAGCGCCGGCCGCTCGACCGGCGCACGATGGCGGAAGAACGAGCCCTCGACCATCACCCCGCACGGGCCGACCGGGGCGGACGCGAACGCGTCGGGCAGGAGCGTGTGGGTCTTGCGCACGTAGGCGGCCGGGTGCACCGTGCCACCGAGGATCACCACCGTCTCGGCGGCCACCGCCCCCGCGAGGTAGTCGAGGCAGTCCTGGATGTTGGCCGGCCCGTCGGCGCCGGGCCGATCCGGGGTTCGCATCGCTCCCGTGCAGGCGACCGGGATCCGGGCGCGCACGAGCAGATCCACCGCGAACGGCACCTCGTCGAGGGTGTCGGTGCCCTGGATGACGAGCACCCCCTCGCTGCCATCGGCGCCGACCTCGTCGATCCGCGCCGCGATCCGCGCCGCGTCCTCGAGTGACAGCCAGTTCGACGGCAGCGGCGGCAGGTCGTGGAAGACGAGGTTCAGGTCGGGTCTGCCCACCCGGTCCCCGAGGATCGCCTCGGCGCCGAGCGTGGGCTCGACGCCCGAGTCGCCGGCCTTCGGCACGGACGAGATCGTGCCACCGACGGCGAGCACGTCGATTCGTTTCATGAGCGCCCTCCCCTGCGCGCCGTCGGGGCGGGCGCGTCGCCCTCCCCGACGGGTGGCACCGGCTACCCCAGATCCCGGTCGAACGGGTACTTCGCGTTCGACTCGAACGGGAAGCGCCGACGGAAATCGCGGGCGATGTCGAGCGATGTCTCGAACGTCACCCCCGGCAGCTTCGCCATGTGCTCGATCATGCGCTCCATCATCATGAGCACGTGGGGGCGGCCCGAGACGTCGGGGTGGATGGTGAAGGGGAAGACGGCGTAGTCGTACTCGCGGTACACCCAGTCGAACTGCTCGCGCCAGATGTCCTCGATGTCGCGGGGGTTCGCGAAGCCGTAGCTGTTCGGGCTGTTCTTGTTGAACATCATGGGCGGCAGGTCGTCGACGTACCAGTTGCCGCCGAGTTCGACGAGGTCGACCTCGGTGCCGCGCACGAGCGGCTTCATCCAGTCGCTCGCGTCCTTGGAGTAGTCGATCTTCGTCCAGGAGTCGCCCACTCGGGCGTAGAACGGCTGGAAGTCGTGGAAGCCCTGCGACTTGTCGTACTCGTACCCCGCCTCGAGCAGCAGGCTGGCGGTGTGGTTCGACATCTCCCACCACGGGGCGATGTACCCGCGCGGGCGCGTGCCCGTCAGCTTCTCGAGGATCTCGGTCGAGTGGAAGATGACGTCGCGCTCCTGCTGCTCGGTCATCTCGATGCCGTTCTCGTGCGAGTACCCGTGACCCCCGATCTCGTGCCCGGCCTCGACGATCCGCTCGACCATGTGCGGGAACGTCTCGGCGGAGTGCCCGGGGATGAACCAGGTCATCTGGATGTCGTACTTCTTGAAGAGGTTCAGCAAGCGGGGCACGCCCACCTCTCCCGCCCACATGCCGCGTTGGATGTCGTGGGGCGAGTCCTCCCCGCCGTACGATCCGAGCCAGCCGGCCACCGCGTCGATGTCGGCGCCGAAGGTCACCTTGATCTCTTTTGCCACCTGCGTTTCCCTTCTCCATTGAACGAATCCGATTCACGTATCATCGTATTACCGTATTCTCATAAAGTCCAGGGTGATCTGCTCGCTCGCGCCGGGCGGGGAGCGCCCGCCCGCTCAGCCCAGCAGCTCCGCCCCGCTGGCCGCGAGCAGACTCGCCATGGTCTGCGGTTCGCGCACCGGCCTGAACCCGACGGCGCCATCACCCGCACCCTCCCACTCCGCGGCGTAGATGCCCGGCGCCAGGATCGAGTTGTACGTGAACGGAGTCGAGGCGTAGTACGCGCCGGTGTCGGGCACCACGACGATGTCGCCCGCGTCCAGGCGAGCGAGACTCCGGCCCCGCGCGATGAGATCGCCCGCGAAGCAGCAGGGGCCGGCGACGTCCTGCACGACCTCGCCCCCGGTCTTCGGCTCCCCGCTCCCCGTGAAGGGCAGGATCCGCAGCGGCCACGAATCGGGCATGAACACGGTGCGGGTGGCGACGTGCGCGCCCGCGTGGGTAACCGCGATCGGCCGACCGCCCGAGCTCTTCGTGTACTCCACGAACGCCGCCATGAAACCCGCCTTCGCGAGAATGCTGCGCCCGAACTCGGTGACGATGCGGTAGTCGCCCGAGAAGAGCCGGGGCACCTCCGACCTGAGCGCGGCGGCGTAGCGCTCGAACCCGGGATCGCCGTCATCGCTCTGGAAGTCGACCGGCAGACCGCCGCCGATATCGATGGTGAGGATCCGCTGCGCCCCGACCCGCCCGTTGATCTCGTCGGCGAGCGCCGTCACCTCCCGGATCCCCTCGACCATCATCTCCGACGCGACGCCCTGGGAGCCCACGTGCACGTGCACGCTGTTCATCCAGGGCGCGCGCAGATAGGCCTCGAGCACCCGGCTCCGGCTCTCGGCATCCCGAATGCCGACCCCGAACTTCGACTGGGCGCCGGCCGTGCTCATCGCCTCGATGCTCCCCGTGCCGATCTGCGGATTCACCCGGAAACCGATCGAGCGTTCGATCGCGTCGCCGCCGACCCCCTCCCCCAGGCGCCGCGCGATCCGTTCGAACTCCTGCAGGTTGTCGATGTTGATCTGCGCGCCGCACGCGAGGGCGCGCTCGATCTCGCGGTTCGTCTTCGCCGGGGAGTCGAACACGATCTCCCCACCCGCGAAGCCGGCGCGCAGCGCCATCTCGAACTCGCCCTCGCTCGCGACCTCGGCCCCCATGCCCAGCTCGCGCAGCATCCGCAGCAGCACGGGCAGACTGCCCGCCTTCGCGGCGAAGGCGTGCAGCACATCGGGCCCCCCGGCGAAGGCCCGGCGCAGGCTCTCGACGTTCTCGCGCAGAGTAGCGCCGTCGATGAAGCTCGCGATCGGAGCTCGGTCGGGATGGAGGAGCCCCGCGGAGAGCGCCTCGCGCAGCACTCCCGCGCGGCGGTCGGCGATCGGATTCACGGCATCACGTCCCCGCAATTGGGCCCGATGGTCTGCCCGACGAAGATGTTGCCCGACGGCTCTCCCGCGAGCAGCAGCACCGCCGGCGCCACCTCCTCGGCCCTGCCGAAGCGCCCGAGGGGCAGCTCCCGCAGCTTCGCGGCCCGCCACTCGTCCGACAGCGACGCGAGCATCGGGGTATCGAAGGGGCCGGGCGCGACCGCGTTCACCAGCACGTTGTGCGGGGCGAGTTCGAGCGCGAGGGATCTCGTGAGATTGATCACCCCGCCCTTCGACGCGGTGTAGTGCGCCATCTCGCGTGCGCCCTTGATGCCGAGCTGCGACGCGACGTGGATGATGCGCCCCCAGCGGTTCCGCTTCATCTCCCCAGCCACCGCCCGCGCGACGCGCATCACCCCCGTCAGGTTGATGTCGACGACCCTCGCCCAGTCGTCGTCATCCATCTCCGTGATCTCGTGCTGATCCCCCTGGATGCCCGACGCGTTCACGAGGATCTCGACCGAGCCCCCGAGCAGCTCCGCGGCCCGCGAGACCGCCGCACCAACCGATGCGGTGCTGGCCACATCGACGTCGATGTCGGCACCCGCGAGATCCGCGGTCGCCACGCGGGCCCCCGCATCCCCGAGCTGCGCGCCGATCTCGCGCCCGAGCGTGCCCGCCCCGCCGACTACCAGGGTCCGACGCCCCTGCACTCTGAACACATCGCCCATCAGTTCCTCCCTCAGTTCCCCCGGTTTCACCCGCGCGGATTCCGCGCGCGCCGGCCGGTCCGTGTCGGAGCCCTACTCCGACTGCTTCACCGTGAGCCCTCCGTCGACCACGATCTCCGCGCCCGTGATGTAGCGCGCGTCGTCGCCGCAGAGGAACCGGATCGCCCCCGCCACATCCTCGGGGTCGCCGATCCGGCAGAGCGGCACCGTGGGCGCCAGCTCCCGCAGAGCCCGCTCGCCGAGCGACTCCACCTCGTCGAGCGACTGCGGCGTGCGCACGAGGCCCGGGATCACCGTGTTCACCCGGATGCCCCGGGGGCCGAACTCCATCGCGAGGCTGCGCACGAGGCCCCGGATCCCCGACTTCGCGGCGGCGTAGTGGGCGTGATCCGCCCAGCCGTAGATCGCGCCGGTGATCGACGCCACCGCGACGAGCGCGGCGCCCGGATCGAGTCGCGGCGCGGCGGCGCGGAACACGCGCATCACCCCGGTGAGGTCGACGTCGATCACGTCGTACCAGTCCTCGTCCCGCATGCGCTCGATGGAGCTCCTCCGCAGGATGCCGGCGTTCGCGACCACGGCGTCGATCGACGCGAGCCGCTCGCCGGCCTCCTCGAGGAGCCGGTCGACCGACGCCGTCGAGCGCACGTCGAGCTCGACGGCGTGCGCTCTGCGGCCGAGGCGCTCGACGTCGCGCACGACGATCGCCGGATCGTGCGGATCCGCAGCGTGGTATCCGAAGACGACGTCGTGGCCCGCTCGGGCGAATCGCACCGCCGTCGCCGCGCCGATGCCGCTCGCGCCCCCGGTCAGCACGAGCCCTCGGGCGGGCCTCGCGGCCGCGCTCATCGGCTCAGCATCGGGAGCGCCAGGGGCCGCATGGGGGCCGCCGTCGCACCCGCGAACTTGATCGCCGCGCCGACGAAGCAGAACTCCGAGATGTTCTCGCGCGCGAGACCCTCGAGGTCCACCACCTCCATGATGGTGACGCCCGCCTCGGCCATGAGGTAGGTGTGCACCGGCAGCCAGTTGCCCTCCTCGGTCGAGGGGATCTGCTCGAGCGAGAGGTTGTCGGCGCCGATGAGCACCGCGCCGGCCTTCGCCAGGAACTCGGCCCCCTCGCGGGTGAGCCCGCCCTCGTTCTCGATGTACTGCGGCGTCGGCCACAGGGTCATCTGACCGGTGCGGATCATGACGACGTCGCCCACCCGCAGCTCAACGTTCTGCCGCTTGCACGCGTCCTGCAGATCCTTCGCGCCGATCCCGTAGCTCTGCGGCAGCACGTCGACCCCCAGCAGAGCCGCGATGTCGAGCATCACCCCGCGCGCGATGATCGGCGGCTGCTTCTCTGGGCCGCCGATGTTCCAGACGCGGTTGCCGAGGTGCTCGTCGGCCTTGAAATTGTTCCACATGGCGCCGTGATAGCCGAAGTGGTTGAGCGTGTCGATGTGCGTTCCGGTGTGCGTGTACATCGAGATCGCGTCGCCCGAGTACGACACGAGTTCGTTCTGCGCGGGATCCTGCAGCCCCATCGGGTCGTCGATGACGGTGCCGCGGGGGGTGTTCGTCATCCAGATCTGGTAGTCGGGCTGCCCGGCCGCGGTGAAGCTCGGCATGCCGAGGAAGTAGTCGACGCTCATGTCGATCACGTGGCCCATGTCGGCGACCGACATGGCCGAGCGCATGGTGTCCGGGGTGATAAGGTTCAGCATGCCGATCTCGTCGTCCTTGCCGAAGGGGCTCTGGGTGTTCTTCCGGAACTCCGCGAGGTTCGCCGCGATCACGCGCTGCTGCGCGGCGTCCATGGTCAGGGGTGCGCACATGGTGGTTCCTTCTCTCTTCTCTGGATTACGAGGCTGATGGTTCGGTGATGACCCGGTAGAGTTCGGGCCTCCGCGAGCCGAAGAGGTCGAGCTCGAAGACGCCCGGGTCGAAGACGATCTTCGATCGACGCGCCAGGTCGAGATCGATGTCGGCGGTGATGAGGTGGTCGCCCCGCTCGCACAGCTCCCGGATCGAGCCGTTCGGCTCGTAGATGCCGCTCAGGCCGACGAAGTCGACGCCGCGCTCGGCGTCGCCCCGATCCGACACGAGCACGTACATCGCGTTCTCCATGGCCCTGGCCGGCGGGAGGATGCGGGCGACGGGCTCGGCGGGAACCGCCCAGTTGGTGGGGTGCACCATGATCTCGGCGCCGAGCAGGCTGAGACTGCGCGCCCACTCGGGGTAGCGCAGGTCGTAGCAGATGCTCATGCCGATGACGCCGGCCCGCGTCTCGACGACGGCGGGCTGATTCTCGCCCACATCGACGAAACGGTCGGCGCCGAGGAACGGCAGGTGGGTCTTGCGGTAGCACACCACCCGGTCGCCGTCGATGGTCGCCGCGGTGTTGTAGAGCCTGTCCGAGGCTTCGTCGAGCTCGACGAAGCCGACGACGACCACGATCCCGAGCTCGGCGGAGACCGCTGCGAGCCGCGCGATCTCGGGCCCGTCGGCCCCGATCGAGGCCGCCTCGGTCTCGGCCCTGGTGTCGAAGAGGTAACCGCTGAGGCCGCACTCCGGGAAGACCGCGAGCTCCACGCCGTCGGCCGCGAGCTCGCGGATCGCCGTCTCGTGCGTCGCGAGGTTCTGCTGCACGTCGCCGATGGCGACCGGGATCTGGGCGACCGACACCCGAACGATGCGCGCCATCACCGCCGCCCTCCCTTGGTGCGGAGGAACTCCCACCCGCCGTTCACCACGATGGCCGCGATGAGCACGACGCCGAAGGCGACCTGCAGCACGTAACTGGGGGCGCCGGTGGCCGTGAGGTAGTTCTGGATGAGGAAGATCAGCAGCCCGCCGATCGCAGCGCCCACCACTCCTCCGCGCCCGCCGAGCAGGCTGACGCCGCCCAGCACCGCGGCCGAGATGGCCTGCAGCGTGTAGGACTCGCCGACCGTGGCGTCGGCTCCCCCGAGCACGATGACGAGCAGGATCCCGGCGATGCCGGTGCCCAGGCCCGCGATGACGTAGGCCGCGAAGCGCACCCCCGTCACGTTGATGCCTGCGGTGTAGGAGGCGCGGTCGTTCGAGCCCACCGCCCGCAGGTTGCGCCCGTACGCGGTGCGCATGAGCAGCCCCCAGAGCAGCGCGAAGACGACGATGATGAGCAGCATGTTGGGAATGCCCACGGTCGTGCGGTAGAACCAGCCGAACGTCTGCGTGTCCACGCCCACGGGCGAACGCAGCAGCTGCAGCGCGAGCCCTCCGTAGATGAGGTACGTGGCGAGCGTCGCGATGATCGGCGGAACCCGCAGGAACGCCACCAGCAGGCCGTTCAGCGCGCCGTTCACGAGCCCGCACCCCACCGCGATGAGGATCAGCAGCGGCAGCGAGGTGACCCCCTGCGGCATCACGATGCCGCCGATGATCACGGCGATGAGGCCGGCGGCGGGGCCGACCGAGAGATCGAGGCCGCCCCCGCCGCTCATCAGCACCGGAGCCTGGGCCATGGCGAGCATGATGAGCGGCGACGCGTAGAGCAGCACGAGCTGCCAGCTGCCCGACCCGAAGAACGCCGGGCTCTGGATGACCGTCATCACGATGAGGACGACGAGTGCGACCGATACGGGCGCCCAATACGGGATGGTCTGGACGAGGCCGCCCTTGGGGGCCGCGAGCTTCTTGCCCGTCGGTTCAACGGTTCTCGTGTTCATGCGGGGTTCTCCTCGGTCTGGAAGGTCGCGCCGTCGCGGACGCCGAACATCGCGGAGAGGATCTCCTCCTGCGTCCGATCGTCGCCCTCGAGCACTCGGGCGACGGAGGACTGGCGGCACACCGCGATGCGGTCGCTGATGAGCAGCAGCTCCTCGATCTCGGTCGACAGCATCACGATGGCCACCCCGTCGGCCGCGAGGCCCGAGAGCAGCTTGTAGAACTGGCGCTTGGTGCCGACGTCGACGCCGCGCAGCGGATCGTTCAGGATGATCACCGAAGGGTTCGCGTTGAGCCACCGCCCGATGAGCACCTTCTGGGCGTTGCCGCCCGACAGCTGGGAGACGGGCACGCTCGTGTCGCGCGGTCGCACGCTGAGCTTGTCCATGTACACCCAGGTCGCCTCCTCGAGCTTCTTCTTGCGGAAGAAGCCGAGCGTCGAGATCGCCTTCGTGGTCGCGATGATGAAGTTCTGCGCGACGCTCAGGGGCGCGAACAGCCCCTCCTCCTGGCGCTTCGCCGGCACGTAGGCGACGCCGCGCTTGAAGGCCTGACGGTAGCTCCGCACACTGCGCTGCGGCTCCCCCGGCTCAGCGCTCAGCGCCACGCTGCCGGAGGCGGGCGGGTGCAGTCCGGCGACGGTCTCCGCCAGCTTCGACCCGCCCTGACCCTCGAGGCCCGCGATCCCGAGGATCTCGCCCGCTCGCACGTCGAGGTCGAAGGGCGCCGCGCCCGGGGCGAGGGCGACGCCCTGCAGCGCGAGCCTCGTCGCCGCTTCCTCGCCGTCGGCGCGCACGGCGCGCTCGTGCACGTAGTCGGAGGCGTCCTGCTGTCCGCTCATCATGCTGATGAGCCGCTCGGGCGTGGCCTCGGCCTTGTCGACCACTCCGACGAGCCGGCCGGATCGCTGCACCGTCGCACGGTTGATGAGGATCTCGAGCTCGTCCATGCGGTGCGACACGAAGAGCACGCTGCGGCCCTCCGCACGGCTCTCCTTGATGATGTCGAACAGCCGGTCGCGGGTCTGGATGTCGAGCGCCGAGGTCGCCTCGTCGAGGATGAGGAGCTTCCAGGGCCTCGCGAGTGAGCGGATGAGCGTCAGCACCTGGCGGTCCGCCACCGACATCGCGTGCACGGGGCGGCGCAGCAGCGAGGCGTCGTATCCAAGGCGCTCCGCGAACTCCAGCGCCTGTTCGCGCTCGACGCTGTTCTTGCGGTCCCGCTTGAAGAGGCCGTCGACGCCGAGGAACACGTTCTCGATGGCGGAGTTGCCGTCGGAGATCAGCGTCTCCTGGAACACGGTGTTCACGCCGTGCCGCTGGGCGTCGGAGGGGTTGTTGAACACGACCTCCTCGCCCGACACCATCAGCGAACCCGAGGTGGGTTTGATGATGCCGCTGAGCAGCTTCACGATGGTGCTCTTGCCGGAGCCGTTCTCGCCGACGAGGCCGTGCACCTCGCCGGGCAGTATCTCGATGCTGCAGTCCTGGATCGCGAGCGTGTTGCCGTAGCGGTGCTCGTCCACTTGCAGCGACACCAGGTAGTCGTCGCGCTTCGTCGCACTCATAGTCTCGTCTTTCATCTGGATCTCCCGTTCACAGTCGGTTCGCGATGTGCCGGTCGCGTCCGTAGATGGCGATGAGCACCAGGATCACGAGCCCCAGGAAGACCTGCTGCAGGTTGGAGCTCACGCCGAAGCCGATCAGGAGCATCGTGAACTGGGTGGTGAGCAGCACGCCCGCGATCGTGCGCCCGTAGCCGCCCCGCCCGCCGAGCAGCGAGGTGCCGCCGACGACGACCGCCGTCAGCGTCTGGAACATGTAGGGCACGCCGATGTCGGCGGACGCGGTGCCGCTGAACCCGGCGAGCAGGATCCCCGTCATCGCCGCGAAGACGGCGCTGAGGGTGTAGACCACGGAGCGCACCAGCCAGGGCCTGACCAGCGCGTAGGACGCGGCGGTCGAGTTGGCGCCGAGCGCGTACATCTGCAGGCCGAACGCGGTGCGGCTCTGCAGCAGGATCGCGACCACGGCGATGACGGCCCACAGCAGGATCGCCGCGGGCACCGGGATCGGGCCCGTCGAGGCGACGGGCGAGACCGCGTCGGTGATGAACTGCGGGATCACCCCGCCGGTGCGGCCCCCGGTCGCCCAGAGCACGCCGCCCGTGATGATGGAGCCGGTGCCGAGCGTGATGATGAGGGGGTGGATCGGCAGCACGCTCGAGAGCACGCCGTGCACCAGGCCGATGACGATCGACAGGCCGAGCAGCAGCAGCAGGATCGTGCCGAACGGGACGCCGCTCGCCGTGAGTTTCGCGACGGCGACGCATGCGAGGCCGATGACGGCGGGGATCGAGAGATCGATGCCGCCGGTGATGATCGCCCAGGTCTGCCCGACCGAGGCGATGCCGAGGATCGCCGCGAGTACGAGCAGCGATGTGATGCCCGTCACCGTCAGCACGGAGGGCATCTGGATGCCGATCACCGCCATCATCACGACGGGCGCGATGAAGACGAGGTTCGGCGCGATCTTCCCTCTGAGGGACTTCTTCGTGTCGACGCTGATCTCAGTCGTCGTGGGGGCTTCGAGTGCCATTTCTGTCCAATCCTGCGATGCAGGTCGGGGCCCTTTGAGCGCAAAGGACCCCGACCTCGATCGAATGGGTACGACGATCCGCCGTGTTATTCGATGGGGAGGGTGGTCAGCACCGGAGCGAGCTTCGGAGCGGGATCACCACCCTCGAACAGATCGTCGTAGTAACTGTCCGGCACCGACTCGCCACCCACCGGCTGCGTCGAGCACACACTGTTCAACGTCATCGCCGGATCGTAGTACTCATCGAAATTGTCAGCCGTGATCACCTGCGGCGGATACAGCAGCGTGTTCACCACCGGCTTCTGACCCGACAGCATCCGCAGCGCGACCTTCATCGCCTCCACGACACCCTGCCCCGCACCAGCCGACAACGAGATCGACTCCGCACCCGTCGACTCCCACTGAGCCATCGCATTGCACGGACCCTCGAACCCGGTCACCGGAACCGCGTCACGACCAGCCTGCGAGAGCGCCTCGTTCACCGGAACGTTGCACACCCCGCCATCCCACACACCCGCGATCTCACCCGGATGCGTGCTCAGATAATTCACCATCTGCGACTTGATCACCGCGGAATCCCACTCACCCGTGATCTCATCCACATTCAGACCGGCATCCTCGAACGCCAACCGAGCCGCCAACTGCCGCGCCTCCGCCGTCGCCACACCCGGAATACCGTTGCACATCACCACGTTCCCGGAACCGCCCGACGACTCGATCTGATCCACCAGCCAATCCGCAGTCACCTTCGCAGCCGCGAACGCACCGAAATCAGAATGGATCACACTCGTGCACTCCGTACCCGACTGCATCACCACCGTCAGCACCCCGGCCGCCAACGCCTGATCGAACGCCTGGCACACCCCGATCGACGGCGGCTGCATCGCAAGAATCAGATCGCACCCCTGCTGCACCAGACTATTGACCTGATTCGCCATCAGCGTCGCATCATTATCAGCATTCGTGACCGTCATCTCACCCTCGGCAAGACCCTGCGACGCGAGATCCTCCACGAGACCCTGCGCCACCTCCAGACCCTCGATACGCCACGTGTTCCCCTGGAACGAATCCGCGTAGCAGATCTTCCACGGACCCTCCGGAGCCTCATAATCCGCATACGGATTCGGCCCCAACCGAGTACTGTTCCAGAACCCCTCGTAATACTCCTGCACCGACGCCGGAAGCGCCTCCAGCACCTCCGTATCCTGCTCCGTCGGCTCAGCATCACCCGGACGCATCTGCGTATACGCCCCGGCCCCATCACCCCCCGGAGCTCCCGCGATCTCCCCACCGCCCGACGAACACGCCGCCGTGAACAGCAGCATCCCAGAGACCAGAACCGCAGCGACCCTTCCCGCCACGCTCCTGCCTCGAAGCCGATCACCCATCACAGACTCCTAATCCTCATTGATTGGTCGCTCCACACAACGCGAACGCCCTCGTTCTCAAAACCGGGGTGCCCCCCAAGAGCACCGTAACACGAATACAGTCGTACCGTAATACCGTATTCNCCGCCACGCTCCTGCCTCGAAGCCGATCACCCATCACAGACTCCTAATCCTCATTGATTGGTCGCTCCACACAACGCGAACGCCCTCGTTCTCAAAACCGGGGTGCCCCCCAAGAGCACCGTAACACGAATACAGTCGTACCGTAATACCGTATTCCTGCCTGCTGGGATCGTCGCCTTCACTCCGACCCCTCGACTCCGGTGCATCTCGCGGCGCTTCGACACTTCCGAAGACCCTCGACACCCTTGTCGCATTCACAGGAACACCCCCGAGGGCCGTGCGCGAGAACCGCCACGGGTCACGACCGCCAGACAACTCATCCTGGACGATCATGCCCCTCGGAGCGCCCGCGCTCGAACCCTCGACGGACACGCTAGCAGACATTGCATGCCACATGCTATCTGCAATCTGTTCGTAACCCGATCGAAACCAGTCGCCCGGACAGACGCGGATTCCGGCGGTGCGACCTCTCGTGTCCACCCTCCCGCCGCAGCGCCGCGCCCCCGCATCGGACGAGAGCGACGACCGACGAGCGGAGCACACGCTCGCGATTCCCCGCACCCCCGCCCTCAGCCCTGCGCTCGAGAGAAGAACGCGATCATGTCCTCGTCGAAGGCGACTCCGATGCCGGGCCGGCCGCTGAGGAGCACGGCGCCGTCCGCGTACCGCAGACGCGTCTCCTCCGTCACGATCCGCTCGAAGTTGTAGATATCCTTCTCCAGGATGAAATGCTCGACGGTGACGGTGTTCGGCAGCGCCGCGGCGAGCTGCGCGTGAACGTTCGCGTGCCAGTGGGGCGCCGTGGGCAGATCGAATGCGTCCGCGGCCGCGGCGACGCGCAGATACTCGGTGATGCCGCCGAGCACGCCGACGTCCAGTTGCAGGATGTCTGCGGCCCGGTTCTCGATGAGCTGCCGGAAGTCCCAGCGCGTCTGGTGGATCTCGCCGGTGGCGATCGGAGTCTTCACGCGCCGCACCAGGTCTGCGTGGCCGGCGATCTTGTCCGGTGACAGCGGTTCCTCGTACCACCAGATCTGATGGTCGCCCGCTACGCGCTCGAACTCCCGGATCGCGGCGAGCGCCTCCGGCACATCGGCGTAGGCGTTGTTGGCGTCGATCGCCAGACGGCCGCTGCCGCCGATCACCTCGAGCGCCGCGGCGATGCGCTCGGCGTCGCCCGCGACCGGCAGGGCGCCGACCTTGATCTTGTGGTCGGTGAAGCCCCGCTCGCGATTGAGCTCCATCTCCTCGCGCACGGCTCGAGCCGGTTCGGCCTCACCCGCCAGGTAGTACCCGCCCGATGCGTAGGCGGGGACCGGCGCCGTGACATCGCCGCCGAGATAGGCGGCGAGCGGCAGGCCCGCGCTCTTCGCCTTGGCGTCCCACAGCGCGATGTCGACCGCCGAGAGTGCGCGGATCAGCAGACCGCGCCGGCCGGCGAGCAGCCCCTCCTGATACACGCGGGCCCAGATGCCGGTCACGTCGTGAGCGTCGGCCCCGATGATCAGCGGCGCGATGAGATCCTCGACGACCTTGACGAAGGCCTCTCCCCCGACGGTTCCCGAGTAGGCGTACCCGATCCCCTCGACTCCCTCGTCGGTCTCGACGTTGATCAACAGGTAGTGACGGGCCAGGATCTCCCGCGTCGAGATTCGCGTCGGCGTCTTGAGGGGCACCCCCACGTCGCGCGCTGAAACGGAAACGATCTTCACGAGAACTCCTTCGGTCGTGCTTCTCTGGGTGCGCGGGCGGGCCGAGAGCCCTGCCACGCGTCTAGATCGACACTAAAGAGCCCCGGAATATTGCACAACGCGATATTCTTAATCCTCACTATCAGTGTTATTGATAGCGAAGGGAAGCGGTGCAGTACGGCGAAAGGTCACGATGAGAGCAGACGTCGACCTCGATCTGCGATGGCTCCGATCCTTCGTCGCAGTGGCGGATCACGGGGGCTTCCAGCAGGCCGCCCTCGAGCTGCGCCTCTCGCAGCCCACCGTGAGCGGGCACCTCAAAGCCCTCGAGCGATCCGTCGGCAGGCCGCTCATCGATCGGCGCACCCGTCCGGTCGCTCTGACACCCGCCGGAAAGGTCTTCATCAGGCACGCGCGACTCGTGCTCGGCGAGGTCGCAGCCGGCGTACGCCGGATGCGGAACCGGAACGGAGGCCCCCACCGCGGAACAGTGGTCATCGGCACCTATCCCAGTGCCTCTGCCGGGTACCTCCCGCATCTGATGCGCTTGGCGCGCGGCCTCCATCCCGGGGTCGAGATCCGCCTCGAAGAGATGTCGGGGGGTGAGATGGAGGCCGCCGCCGAGGCCGGTCGTCTCGACGTCTTCCTGCGCCAGGCCGAGCCGCCCCTGTCGAGCCGGCGCTACGGCGGCGAACTGCTGTGGCGAGAGCGGTTCCTGATCGCGATCCCCCCGGGGCACCCGTGGGCCGCAGACGTCGACCGGCCGATCGACCCCGAAGAGCTCGTGCACGAGCGCCTCATCATGACCGGGCAGTTCCAGGCCGAGAGTCTGCTCGGGCACCCGTTCTGGCGCGACCTCGGACGATACCCGGAGGTGCCGCACCGCGTGAGGCACCCGCAGTCGCTGCTCGCACTCGTCGAGCTCGGTTCCGATCCGGGGCTCACGACCGAGCTGCCGGTCGCGCTCTTCGCGGGGGCGGGGGTCGTGTTCCGACCGATCGCCCATCCAGCGGCCGTGCGAGACGTCTACGCCAACTGGCCGCTGTCACGCTCGCTGAGCGGCCCGGCCAAGTCGATCGTCGATCTCATGCTGACGCATCCGACGCCGCCGGCGCTGTCCGGCCGCGCGGTCTTCGACGGTCCGATCTCCCCCGAGTAGACGAGTTCGGCGGGCAGCCGGCGTCGCGAGACGCGCCAGCGGCTCGCAGCCGGGTGAAAACGCCGCACACGGCGGCGCATCAACGCAGCCCCGCCGCCTCCGGCAACTCGATCTCCCCCGAGTAGACGAGTTCGGCGGGTCCATTGAGCGAGACGTGCTCCCCCTCCTCGGTCGGGAACATGCGCACTGCGAGGCGACCGCCGGGAACGTCGACGCGCCAGTGGTTGGGCATGCCCTCGCCGCCCCAGTGGCGGAACGCCAGCGCGGCCGCGGCGGTGCCGGTGCCGCAGGAGAGCGTCTCGCCGACGCCGCGCTCGTGCACGCGCATCCGGATCCGGGCGACGCCGTCGACGACGAGCGGATCCTCGGGCACGACGAACTCGACGTTGGCGCCCTCCGCGGGTGCGGGATCGAGCGAGGGGGCGCGATGCAGGTCGAGGCCCTCGAGTTCGCCCGCGTGGGCGAGCGCCGTCACCACGTGGGGGTTGCCGAGGTCGAGGCCGAGGCCGGGGCGGGCGACGTCGAGGCCGTAGGCCGAGACGAGGCGCTCCTCGGCGAGGCGCCAGCGGCCGAGGTCGACGGTGTAGCCGGCGACACCGGCGAGCACGTCCTTCACACCGGCCCGGGTGCCGATGGGCAGGGTGTCGCGGCGCTCGGGGGCGACGAGACCCTCGCTGATGAGGTAGTGCGCGTAGACGCGGATGCCGTTGCCGCACATCTCGGCCGGCGTGCCGTCGGCGTTCCAGTAGTCCATGAACCACTCGGCCTCGGGTTCCTCGGCGAGGGAGGCCGCGCCCTCGGGCAGGGCTCGCGAGCGCACGGCGCGGATCACGCCGTCGGCGCCGATGCCGAAGCGCCGATCGCAGAGGAAGCGGATCTGCTCGGGAGTGAGCGGGCGCTCGCCCTCGGGGTCGGTGAACAGCACGAAGTCGTTGCCCGTGCCGTGGCCCTTGGTGAACGCGAGGGTGGTCATCCGCCCAGTTTACGGGGCGGCGGCTCGTGGCGGGATCCCGGATCCGCACCGACGTTTGACGTACTACGACACACGTACTATGTTGAGCAGAGCACACCGAGCAGAGGAGACGAGATGATCAGCGGAGACGCCATCCGCGGCTACATCGACCTGATGATCCTGTCGCTGCTGCGTCGAGCCCCCTCGTACGCCTACGAGCTCGCCCGGCAGATCAGCGCCGTCACGGACGCCGACTACACGATCAAGCAGACCACCCTCTACTCCGCCGTCAAGCGGCTCGAGAACGCGCGGCTCGTGACGTCGTACCCGGGCACGTCGCAGTCGGGCAAGCCCCGCACCTACTACCGGATCACCGAGGCGGGCGCCGGGCACCTGAGCCTCAAGGTCGCCGAGTGGCACAGCACCAAGTCGGTCGTCGACCGCTTCGTCGCGGGCCTCGACGCCCCCCTCCCCAGCATCCCCCTCGAAGGAGCCGCATCATGAACGTCATCATCGCCTACCTGGACACCATGTTCAGCGCCTATCCGCAGACGCCCCGCATGCTCGAGGCGAAGACGGAGCTGCAGACCATGATGGAGGACGCCTACGCGAGCCTCATCGCCGAGGGCCGCACCGAGAACGAGGCGGTCGGCCAGGTGATCCGCGACTTCGGCAATCTCGAGGAGGTCGCCCCGGTGCTCGGCATCGCGGCCGAGATCGCTCCGGCCGCCTCGACCGCTCCGCACACGGGCGCGGGATCGGCGGCCCCGGTCGCGGTCGCCGCCTCCTCCGCACCCGCCGCGCAGCCGCAGCACCCGCCGGTCACGATGGAGGAGGCCCGCGGTTTCGCCGAAGCCCAGCACCGCATCCGTTTCCGGGTGAGCACGGCGGTCGTGCTGTTCGTGCTCTCCCCCGCCGCGCTGATCTCGCTGCCGACCGCCGCCGATTCGGGGGCGCTGCCGATCGATCCCGGGGCGGCGACCGCCATCGGCCTGCTGGCCCTGCTCCTGCTCGTCACCGCCGGCGTGCTGCTCATCGTCAGCACCGCCCGCGATCTCGCACCCTACAAGCGGGTGAGCGACGGTAGGTTCACCCCCGATGCGGGGGTGTCGCACTGGGCCGACGCGCTCGCCCAGCAGCACGAGCGGACCCGCATCCGCGCGCTGCAGGTGGCCGTCGCCCTCTGGATCCTCTCCCCCGCCCCGCTGCTCGCCTTCGTGCTGCTCATGCAGGAGTCGCCGAACAGCGGCCTCTGGAGCGTCGGCGGCGTGGTGCTCGTGCTGGCCTTCGTGGCGGCCGGCCTCGCGATCCTGCTGCCGGCGGCCTGGGCTCACACCGTCGCCGAGCGTCTCACGGGAGGCGCCGCGGCTGCCGCCGACGACGACGGGGAGCACAGCGTGATCGGCGTGATCGCCGCCTTCTACTGGCCCCTGCTCACCGCGATCTATCTGGCCTGGAGCTTCATCGGCAACGCGTGGGGCACCTCGTGGGTCGTGTGGCCGATCGGCGCGGTGCTCTTCGGCGCCATCGCGGCCGGCGGGGCCGCGCTCGAGAGCTACCGCCGCTCGCGCCGCTGAGTCGGCGAGAAGCGGGCCGCGTCGCTCCGTCTCCCGGACTCAGTACATGATGCTGAGGAAGGGCTCGCCCTCGATCCGCAGCGCCGCGTCGAGTCGCCGGGTCGCCGACGCGTCGCCCCGCAGCCGCCCGGCCTCCGCGAGCGAGCGAGCGGAGACGCCGCCGAGATAGAGCGACGACAGCTCGGCCACCCCGATCTCGATGTCGACCCCCGAGCCGTCGGCCTCGGAGGCGTACGGCGCACCCGCCCCGCCGAGCGGGGTCGCCCGGCCCGAGCCGTCGGCCCGGGCCTCCACACGCCAGACCCCGTCGGCGAAGCCGAGCGGATCCGCGACGCGCAGCACGACGTCGAGCGGCGCTGCGAACCGGCGAGCCGCGAACACGGCGGGCAGATCGAGGATGCGCAGCCACCCGTGGTCCTCGATCGTGCGGGTCGCGGCCCGGGCGTCGTCGAGCAGCCACGGCAGCGGCTCGTCGACCGGACGGAACCCGGCCGTGACGGTGCCGACCAGGTCGTGCTGCAGCGCGAACCGCCACAGCGCTGCGCGCGCCTCGGGGGTCTCGCCAATGAGGTGCCGGATCTCGAGCCGCGATCGCGCCCAGTCGTCGTCGGACTCGGCGATGCGGTAAACCATCGCCCCGCGCAGCTCGCCCGCGGCATCGAGGTAGCGCACGCCGCGCACGCTCTCGCCGTGGGGCTCCCCCGGTTTCGCGCCCGACAGCTGCCGCCAGCGCACCGGCCAGCCCTCGATGTCGCCGATGCGGGTGCGACGGGTGCGCTCGTGGAGCCGGCCGAGCGCCTCGGCCACCGCCTCCTGACCGAGATGGTGCAGCGCCCCCTCGGGCTCGGCGCCCGCCCACCCCGCTCTGCGGGTGTCGACGGTCCAGCGCGACTGCCAGGTGGCGGGGCCGAAGCCGTAGCGCCCGTAGATGGTCGCCTCGGACGCGGTGAGCCCCGCGATCGGCACGCCGGCCGAGGCGGCGGCCCGCAGCTCCCCCTCGAGCATGGCGCGCGCGATCCCCCGGCGGCGGTGGGTCGGCGCGACCGTGACCTCGCTGACGGCCCACATCGGCAGTTCGCCGCCCGGCACCGTCACGGGCGCGACCCAGGATCCGACCGTCGCCACCGGCCGCTCGGCCTGCGGGCTCGCCTCGTCGTAGACGCCGATCAGACGGCGCCCCACCTGCCCGGGTCTCGACCCGGCGACCATCTGCTCGGTGGGCTCGCCCTCGATGAAGCCCCGCGCGATCGAGCGGATGAAGCCGTCGAGCGCCGCCTCGTCGGACGGGTCGACCCGGCGGTAGTCGAGGCCTCCGGCCCGCAGCCGCTCGCGAGAGTTCCGGTCCAGTTCCACGGTTCGCACGTCTGGCTGAATCATGCTTCCACCCTAGGGGCTGCGGTTCCGGGTTCGATGAGTTCGACGCCGACGACGGTCAGGCGAGGCGCAGCCCGCGCAGATCCGGCCCGTCGATCCAGGTGATGCCCGGGTAGCGCTTGAACCAGCTCACCTGGCGGCGCGCGTACCGCCGCGTGAGCGCCTGCGTCTCGGCGATCGCCTCGGCGCGGGTCACCTCGCCGCGCAGCTCGGCGAGCGCTTGCGCATACCCGATGGCGCGGCTCGCGGTCCTCCCGCGTTCGAGGCCGTTCGGGATCAACCCGCGCACCTCGTCGAGCAGCCCCTCGGCCCACATCTGCTCGACACGCCGGTCAAGGCGCTCCACGAGGGCGGAGCGTTCGCAGTGCACCCCGACGATGCTGGTCTCGGCCCGCCACAGGGCGGGCTTCTCGGGCAGCGTGACGCGCGCGTCGCCGCCGAGCATGGCGACCTCGAGCGCGCGCACCACGCGGCGCGGGTTGCGGGCGTCGACCGCGGCAGCCACGTCGGGGGCGAGTGCCCGGAGACGTGAGAGCAGCGGGTCGGTTCCGCCCTCGGCGAGTTCGGCCTCGAGCCGAGCGCGCAGCTCATCGTCCCGCGGCGGGAACGCGAAGTCGAAAACCGCGCTCGACACGTACAGCCCCGATCCTCCCACGAGGATCGCGTCGGCGCCGCGAGCGTGGATCTGCTCGATGAGGGCGCGGGCCACGGGCTGGTACCACGCGACGGCGGCCTCCTCGCTCGGCCGGAGCGCGTCGAAGAGGTGGTGCGGGATCGCCCGCCGCTCGGCGACGGGGAGCTTGGCCGTGCCGATGTCCATGCCGCGGTAGAGCTGCATCGCGTCGGCGTTGACGATCTCGGCGGGGCGACCGGTCGCGGCGAGGTGCTGGGCGAGGTCGAGCGAGAGCGCCGACTTGCCGGTGCCGGTCGCGCCGACGATCGCCCAGAGGCGGGGCCGAGCCCCGGTCTCAGCCACGGGTGCGGATCGTGGGGAGGCCGAGGCTGACCGCCCGGGGGGCTGCCCCCTCGACGGGTGCGGGCACGCCGCAGCTGTCGGCCTGGCGCCGGTCCCAGGCGTCGCCGGCCCGGGTGCGACGCACGGCGTAGGTGCCGGTGAGGTCCGCGATGAGGAAGTGGGGCGCCGCGGCGGTGACCTGCACGGTGACGGTGTCTCCGGGCCGGGGTTCCTCGGCCCCCTCCGGCACGGCGAAGTGGACGAGGCGGTTGTCTTCGGCGCGGCCTGAGAGGCGGCGCGTCGCCGCGTCCTTCTTGCCCTCGCCGACCGAGGCGAGCACCTCGACGGTGCGTCCGATCTGGGCCTGGTTCTCCTCGAGCGAGATGCGCTCCTGCAGGGCGAGCAGTCGCTCGTAGCGCTGCTGCACGACCTCTTTCGGCACCTGCCCGTCCATGGTCGCCGCGGGAGTGCCTGGGCGGATCGAGTACTGGAAGGTGAAGGCGCTCGAGAACCGCGATTGCTCGACGACGCGCAGCGTGTCCTCGAAGTCGTCGTCGGTCTCGCCGGGGAATCCGACGATGATGTCGGTGGTGATCGCCGCGTTCGGGATGCGCTCGCGCACCGCGTCGAGGATGCCGAGGAACTTCTTGGAGCGGTACGAGCGGCGCATCGCCTTGAGTACCGTGTCGGAGCCCGACTGCAGCGGCATGTGGAGCGAGGGCATGACGTTGGGGGTCTCGGCCATCGCGGCGATCACGTCGTCGGTGAACGCGGCGGGGTGCGGGCTCGTGAAGCGCACCCGCTCGAGCCCCTCGATGTCGCCCATGGCGCGCAGCAGCTTGCCGAAGGCCTGCCGGTCGCCGAACTCGACGCCGTAGGTGTTCACGTTCTGGCCCAGCAGGGTGACCTCGATCGCGCCGTCGTCGACGAGCGCCTGCACCTCTGAGAGGATGTCGCCGGGGCGGCGGTCTTTCTCTTTGCCGCGCAGGGCGGGCACGATGCAGAAGGTGCAGGTGTTGTTGCAGCCGACCGAGATCGACACCCAGCCGCTCGACGCCGAGTCGCGCTTCGTCGGCAGCGTGGAGGGGAAGATCTCGAGCGATTCGAGGATCTCGACCTGCGCCTCGTGATTGTGCCTGGCCCGCTCGAGCAGCGTCGGCAGCGAGCCCATGTTGTGGGTGCCGAACACGACGTCGACCCAGGGAGCCTTCTCGACGATGGCGCCCTGGTCTTTCTGGGCGAGGCAGCCGCCGACGGCGATCTGCATGCCTTCGCGCTCGCGCTTCACGCCGGCGAGGTGGCCGAGGTTGCCGTAGAGGCGGTTGGCCGCGTTCTCCCGCACGGCGCAGGTGTTGATGACGACCACGTCGGCGTCTTCGGCGTCTTCGGCCGCGATGTACCCGGCCGCCTCGAGCGATCCGGAGAGTCGCTCGGAGTCGTGCACGTTCATCTGGCACCCGAGGGTGCGCACCGTGTAGCTGCGGGGGCTGCCGTCGGGGCGGAGGGCGGCGGGCGACGGGGCGATCTCGGTCGGTTCGGCGGTGGCGAGAGTCATGGGGGAATTCTACCGCCGCCGATCCGCTGCGCCGTCAGCGCGGCCGATGCCGCACGCTCGGTGGCGGGCGGGCGGCATCGGCCGCGCCCTCAGCGGAACCGCACGCCGGAGCCACCGCCGGTGCCGCCGCCTGCTCCGCCGTCGAGCGCTTCCCGGGCTGCGCGCATCGCGGGCTCTCCGGACCAGCCGCGGCGGGCGAGGAAGCCGAGCAGCCGGCGCTCGGCGGTCTGCCGGTCGAGGCCTCCGAGCTTGCGCGCCCGGTCCTGAGCGGTCTCCCGCAGCAGGGCGAACTCCTCGTCGGTGTCCAGCTGCCCGAGGGCCTCCTCGATGGCTGAGTCGGGGAGCCGCCGCTCTCGCAGCTTGATGCGGATCTGCGCCCGGCTGGCCCGCTTCGTCTCGCGCAGTTTCTCGGTGACCGCGCGGGCGAGGCCCTCGTCGTCGAGATAGTGGCTCTGCTTTTTCGAACGTGTTTTGGCCGCTCGATCNNNNTCGACGGAGCCCAAAAGACCTTCGAAAAGCTCGATCGGGCTCGGCGCGCGAGCAGTCGCACCCCGTCGTCGTAGGCCGAACTGCGGTCGTCTTCATCGTCGGCAGCGGCGGTCGCCTCGGCGCCCGGCTCGGCGTCTGCCACGCACGCTGCGTCGGCCCCGGGGGCAGAAGCGGTGCCGCCATCGCGGAACGCGTCCATGCTCACGATCGACTGCAGACGCGCACGGATCTCGGCGACCGCCGACGGCTCGGCCTCGGTCGTTCGAGGATCGCCGTCGCTCGACACCCGCGAGGGGCCGGAGACGCCGGGCGCATCAGACTGCTCGGGACCGGATTCCGGACGCTCGGGCTCGCGGTACTCATGCCCGCGTTCGCGCGGCGACTCCGACTGCGGTTCGGACGGCGTCTCACCCCAGCCGGGGCCCCCGAGCCGCGAACGCAGTTCGATGACCTCAGCCAGGTCGGCTCGGCTCGGAGACCCGCCCGCGGGCCGCTGCTCGGGCGGAGGCAGGAAACGAACAGCCACGGGTTCAGGCGCTGGCGCGCTGCTCGGGCTCGGCGAGCGGCGTCACCGCCGGGGCCTCGGGCTCAGCAGGTTCTTCGCTGCGCCCGTTGACGCCGAGCTTCGTGAGGATCTTCTCTTCGATCTCAGCCGCGACGTCGGGGTTCTGAATGAGGAAGCGGCGAGCATTCTCCATGCCCTGACCGAGCTGATCGCCGTCGTAGGTGAACCAGGCGCCGCTCTTCTTGATGAAGCCCTGCTCGACGCCGTAGTCGATGAGCGAGCCCTCGCGCGAGATGCCCACACCGTAGAGGATGTCGAACTCGGCCTGCTTGAAGGGAGGCGCCATCTTGTTCTTCACGACCTTGACGCGAGTGCGGTTGCCCACCGCGTCGGTGCCGTCTTTGAGCGTCTGAATGCGACGGATGTCGAGACGCACCGAGGCGTAGAACTTGAGCGCCTTACCGCCGGAGGTGGTCTCGGGGCTGCCGAAGAACACGCCCACCTTCTCGCGCAGCTGGTTGATGAAGATGGCGGTGGTCTTGGTGGCGTTCAGGCTGCCGGTGATCTTGCGCAGCGCCTGCGACATGAGTCGAGCCTGCAGACCGACGTGGCTGTCGCCCATCTCGCCGTCGATCTCGGCCTTCGGCACGAGCGCCGCGACGGAGTCGATGACGACGAGGTCGACCGAGCCCGAGCGGATGAGCATGTCGGCGATCTCGAGCGCCTGCTCGCCGGTGTCGGGCTGGGCCACGAGCAGCGCATCGATGTCGACGCCCAGCTTCTTCGCGTATTCGGGATCGAGCGCGTGCTCGGCGTCGATGAACGCGGCGATGCCACCCGCGCGCTGCGCATTGGCGATCGCGTGCAGGGTGAGTGTGGTCTTGCCCGACGACTCGGGGCCGTAGATCTCGATGATGCGACCCCTCGGCAGCCCGCCGATGCCGAGCGCGACGTCGAGGGCGACCGAACCGGTGGGGATCACCTCGACGGGCGCGCGCTCGACGCTTCCCATGCGCATGATCGCGCCCTTGCCGAAGTTCTTGTCGATCTGCGCGAGGGCCGCTTCGAGCGCCTTCTCACGATCCTTGGGTGCCCCCACGGGGGACTTGGGTGCTGCCATGATCTTGCTCCTTCGATGTGCGCGGCGGCGCCGCTCGACTGCTGCCTACCGACTGTCTCGACCCCGATGATGGGGCAGACAAGGCATCGATATCCGGTTGCTTCACACCTTAGGACGGACCACTGACATTCTTGGATCGAGCGGCGAGTCTGAGGATAAGTCGGCGAATCGGCTACCTGTGCACGAAGTTACCACGATTCGAACACATATTCGAAGCGCAAGGAGGCGCGTGTCGCGCCCAGTTGTGATTCGCCGCCGTGTGCGGCGCTTTCGCGCCCTGCGCGAACGCTGCCGCGTTTGCACAACGGACGCGCGTGTCGCGACCAGTTGCGATTCGCCGCCGCACGGCGCCCCTGCGCAGCACGACGCCGGGATCGGGATCGCGCTTCCGACCCCGGCGAACGCCCCTCAGTCGCGGGGCTCGAGCAGACCGCGGCCGTGGCGCCGCTCGAGCGGAACATCGAGGTCGACGCACAGCGCCGCCCAGACCTCGCGCGCCGGAACCCCGCGCTCGAGCGCCTCGGCCGGTGTGCCGCCGAGCGCGGCGAGCCAGTGATCCCGGATCAGCACTCCGGAGTAATCGTCGCCGAACTCGTCGGCGCAAGCGCGTCGGAACTCGCTCAGCTTCACGAAGGGTTACGACACCAGCTCGGGCGCGTAGCCCGACATCAACTCGGCCGGCACCGTATCCGGAACCCGGCCGGCGAGAGGCATCGACAGCCCCTCGACCACGGCGAGCCGCTCGCTCACCTCGCCCATGATCACGGACAGCGGCGTATCCAGCGCATCGGCGACCGCGGCGAGAATCTCGCTCGAGGCCTCCTTCTGGCCGCGCTCCACCTCGCTCAGGTAGCCGAGCGCCACGCTCGCATCACCGGCGACCTGTCGCAGCGTGCGCCCCTTCTGCAGCCGGAAGTCACGCAGCACGTCGCCGATCTCTTGACGCATCAGCACCATGTGAACCCTCCTTCACTGCATGACACGGGGTCATGCTCCACAATACCCGCTCATCGACAAGCCGCCACAGCGGGGACGCCCCTCCAGTGTGGAGGGAGTCACTGGGAATAACCCCGACACTACCGCGCCTATTCCTGAAACTTTGCTGAACTTGAGTCAGTCCGACTCAAGTTCCGATGCGCCGAGCTCGCCGACGAGCAGTTCGAGAGCCGCCGCGACAGAGCCATTGCGGATCTCGCCGCGGTCCCCCGAGAGCGAGTACTCCACCGAGCGGGCCCGGTCGCCGAGGCACAGCCCCACCCACACGGTGCCGACCGGCTGGCCCGTCTGCGGGTCGGGTTCGGGACCCGCGACGCCGGTGGTCGCCAGGCCGATATCGGCGGACTCCGGTTCCGCCCCGTCCGCGCGGGGCACTGCGCAGAGCTCACGCACGCCCCTGGCCATCTGACGCGCCACCTCGCCGTCGACGGGGCCCTTCTCTCGCAGCAGTTCGTCGTCGACTCCGAGCACGGAGTGCTTCAGTGCGGTGTCGTAGGCCACGACCCCGCCCGAGAAGACCCGCGAAGAGCCGGGCACTGACACGAGCGCGTCGGCGAGCAGCCCGCCCGTGAGCGACTCGGCGACGGCGATGCGCAGCCCCCGCGCCGCCGCGATCTCGACCACCGCCCGGGCGAGCTCGCCGCCGGCGCCGGGCGAGCCCTGGCCGATGGGCTTCACGAGCGGACCCGCTTCGCGCGCATGAAGGCGACCACGTAGTCGACGCCGCTGATGATCGTGAGCGCGACCGCCGCCATCATGGTGATCACGTTCGCCCAGTAGGCCACGGGGGCGGCCGGCCCCAGCACCCCGGCGAGGGGCAGCAGGGCGAGTGTGATCGCGACGGCCTGCACGACCGTCTTGAGCTTGCCCATCCAGGCGGCAGCGACCACCACGTCGTGCGCGATCATGAGGCGGTGCACGGTGATGCCGATCTCGCGCACCAGCACCACGATGGTCACCCACCACGGCAGCTCGCCGAGGATCGAGAGCCCCACGAGCGCGGCACCCGTGAGCGCCTTGTCGGCGATCGGGTCGAGCAGCTTGCCGAGGTCGGTGATGAGACCGCGGGATCTCGCGAGGTGCCCGTCCCACGCGTCGGTCGCGATCGCGAGCACGAAGAACACCGCCGACGCCCAGCGCAGCGGGCCGCCCTGACCGCCGTCGGCCAGCAGCATCCAGAGGAAGAACGGCGTCGCGATGCTGCGCGCCACCGTGATGATGTTCGGGGCGTTCCAATTGCTCGGCTTCGCCGGTGAATCCTGTGCGGTCATCTCTTCCTCGTGTTCGCTCGCGACCGGCGGTCCCGGCTCATTCTCGGCCCGTCAGCTGCCAGGCGTCCTCGTCGTCGTCGCCGTCGACCTCTTCGAGCGTGGCCTGGTACTTCGCCACCGGGTCGTCGTAGCGATCGTCGCCGAAACCGTCGGACTCCGTGAGCGGTTCGATCACATCGGTCGCGGCGTCGTGCTCCCCGGCATTCGCCTCGGGGCTGGCCGCGGCGGCGGGGGCCGCCTGGGGGCGCTCCGGTGCGGCTGCGGGCTGCTGGAAGGGGGCCGGAGCTGCGGGGCCTCCCTTGATGCGGGCGATCACCTCGGGCAGCTGCTCGGGCGAGACGAGCACGTCTCGCGCCTTCGAACCCTCGGAGGGACCCACGATGTCGCGCGACTCCATGAGGTCCATGAGCCGGCCGGCCTTCGCGAAGCCGACGCGCAGCTTGCGCTGCAGCATCGAGGTCGAGCCGAACTGCGAAGTGACCACGAGCTCGATAGCCGCGAGCAGCACCTCGAGGTCGTCTCCGATGTCTTCGTCGATCTCCTTCTTCTCGGCGACCTGCGCCACGTCGGGCCGGTACTCGGGCTGAGCCTGGGCCTTGACGTGGGCGACCACCTTCGCGATCTCGGGCTCCCCCACCCAGGCGCCCTGCACGCGCATCGGCGTCGACTCGCCGTTGAGCAGCAGCAGGCCGTCGCCCTGGCCGATGAGGCGCTCGGCGCCCACCTCGTCGAGGATGACGCGGGAGTCGGTGCCCGACGCCACCGCGAACGCGTAGCGGCTCGGAACATTCGACTTGATCACGCCCGTCACCACGTTCACCGACGGGCGCTGCGTCGCGAGCACCAGGTGGATGCCCGCGGCACGGGCGAGCTGGGTGATGCGCTGGATCGAATCCTCGACGTCGCGGGGCGCCACCAGCATGAGGTCTGCGAGCTCGTCGACCACCACCAGCAGGTACGGGTACGGCTTGAGCACGCGCTGGCTGCCCTCGGGCAGCACGATAGACCCGGAGCGCACGGCCTCGTTGAAGTCGTCGATGTGGCGGAAGCCGAAGCTCGCCAGATCGTCGTAGCGCATGTCCATCTCTTTCACGACCCACTGCAGCGCCTCGGCCGCCTTCTTGGGGTTCGTGATGATGGGGGTGATGAGGTGGGGCACGCCCTGGTAGACGGTGAGCTCGACGCGCTTCGGATCGACGAGCACCATGCGCACCTCGGCGGGGGTCGCCCGCATGAGGATGCTCGTGATCATCGAGTTGATGAAGCTCGACTTGCCCGAGCCGGTGGCGCCGGCCACGAGCAGGTGGGGCATCTTAGCGAGGTTCGCGACGACGAAGCCGCCCTTCACGTCTTTGCCGACGCCGATGGTCATGGGGTGCGCGCTGCGCTGAGCACGGCTCGAGCGCAGCACGTCGCCGAGGGCGACGTTCTCACGATCCTTGTTGGGGATCTCGATGCCGATCGCGCTCTTGCCCGGGATCGGAGAGAGGATGCGCACCTCGTTCGACGCCACCGCGTACGACAGGTTCTTCGACAGCGCCGTGACCTTCTCGACCTTGACACCCGGCCCGAGCTCGACCTCGTACTGGGTGACGGTCGGGCCCCGGGAGAACCCGCTCACACGCGCGTCGACCTTGAACTCCTCGAACACGCGCGCGATCGCGGCCATGATCTGGTCGTTCGCCTCGGTGTGGGTCTTGGGGGCGTCGCCCGTCGCCAGCGTGCCCTGGTCGGGCAGCAGGTACTCGCGCTGCGCCGGATCGTGAGGAGGCGCGACCGCGAACGGCGCCGCGTCTGCGACCTCGGGCAGCTGTGAGGTCGGTGCGGGCTCGGCGGCCGCCGAGAAGTCGTCCCACGAATCGTCGCCCAGCCCCGACGCCCGCGTCGCGCCCGCGGCCTCCACGGCCGCCTCGGCCTGCTCGAGTTCGTCGAAGAGGCCCGCCGGGAACGGGTCGGCGGCGTCGGGGGCGAGCGCGGACTCGAAGGCGCCCTCGCTCTGCGCGTCGGGGGCGCTCGGCTCGAGCGCGGAGTCGAGCGCAGACTTGTCGTCGGCGTACTCGGGGTCTTCTTCTCGACCGGAGGCGTTGCGCCGCCACCACGGCAGCGAGCCGTCGCCCGTCTCGGTCTCGCTCTCGAGATCGAAGAGCGCCTGCTGCGACTCCTTGTCTCGGCGGCGCGACTTCGCCGGGCGCTCGTCGGTCTGGGCGTCGGCGCCCTCGGTCACACCGAACAGGAACTCGTACGCCTCGTGCAGCCGCCGCACGATGCGCCCCGGAGGCGTCTTCGTGACGATGAGCACCGAGAAGAGCAGCATCAGCGACAGCACCGGGGTCGCCACCCACACCGTCAGCGCGAGCAGAGGCGCGCCCACCATCCAGCCGAGCAGCCCGCCCGCCTCGGCGAGCGCCGGCATGCCCTGGCTCGGGATCGGCCGCCCGCCGTAGATGTGGGACAGACCGGCGACGCTCATGATCGCGATGAAGAGGCCGATCGCGATGCGGCGGTTGTCGTTGACGCTCGAGGGGTGGTTGAACAGCCACAGCGCGAAGCCGACCATGATGATCGGAAGCCCGAACGCCACCCGGCCGAAGAGGCCGCCGAACGACCATGCGTCGAGCTGCACGGCCACCGGCTGGCCGATCATGAACCACTCGACCACGGCGCCCGCGACGGCGAGCAGCATCAGCAGCAGCGGGATGCCGTCGCGTCGATCCTCGGGGGCGAGAGGCTCGAGACGGAAGGCGCGCGCCGCGCCGCCGATCGCGTGGGCGAGGCCGTTCCAGGCGCGCACGATCCCGTTCTCGCGGGGCTCGGGCTCGGCGAGCACCCGCGTCTTCGCGGTGGCACGGGACGACCCGGCGCGGGATCCCCGTGCCGTGGTCTTGCCCGATTTTTCGCGCGACGAAGTTTTGCTGGCCATGCTAAAAGGGTACGTTCGACCGCCGACATTCGCGACGTGACGCTCCGAGGTGCCCCGTTTCGCCGCCGTGGGCGGCACTGCGGGCTACGCCGACGCTCCGCGTCGTCGCAACGCCCGCTACCCCTCGCTCCGCTCCGTAGGCTGCCGCCGTGGGCGGCACTGCGGTCTACGCCGACGCTCCGCGTCGTCGCAACGCCCGCACCGCCTTCTTCACGAGCGGCAGGCCCTCGGTCCAGACCCGGTAACCCGGCCCCGGCCGGTCCCACGACCCGGCGAGCAGGTTCTCGTGCGAGGCCCAGCCCTTCTTGAACGTGGTCACGCCGTCGTTGATGAGGCCGCCGAAGTCGTAGCGCTCGATCCCGAGCCGCTTCATCTCGCGGATCACGTGCCACTTGAGCGCGTAGTTCGCGCGCAGCCGCTGCCCGGTCTCGTCCATGCCGCCGTAGAGCTCGAAGGCGGTGCGCGCCGACTTCGCCATGAACAGGAACGCGACCGGCCGCTCCTCGACGTACGCGGCCCACACGGGCGAATCGTCGCCGAGCATCGTGAACGCGTCGTGGTAGTAGGAATCCTCGTGCAGGCCGAAGTCGGCGCGCTCGCTCGTCTGGCGGTAGACCTCGAGGCACTCGTCGAGCTGCGCGATCGTCTCGACGGGCCGGATCGACAGCGACTCCTCGCGGCCCGCCTTGCGCACGTACTGGCGGTGCTTCTTCGACATGTCGGCGAGCAGTTCGTCCTCGGAGCGCCGCAGGTCGAGGATCAGGGTTCTCGCGGGCAGCACCGGGGTCTTCGCCTCGCGCCAGCCGCCCGAGAGCGGGAAGACTTCCGCGTCCTCGTCGGGCTCGATCGACACCGCGACGGCCCGCCGGGAGCCGTGCACGTGTGCGGCGACGGCGTCGGCCACCTCGGCGGGCGCGGGCTGCGCGGCCGGGAGATCGGGATCCCCCGCCGCCGACTCGCCCCAGGCGTGCGCGAGGACGGGGCCGCGGGGGGCGTAGACGAAGCCGCCGAGCGGCCCGGGCAGGGTGCGGGTCAGCAGCTGGCAGGCGCCCACCACGTCGGCGGAGGCGCCGGATCCCGAGCGCACGAGCACGCGCTCGGCGCTCCAGCGGTGCGCCGATTTGAGTTCGCCCCAGCCCCACAGCTGCAGCGGATGCCCGCCGAGGCGCTTGACGGTCGAGTCCCAGAGCTCCCGGTCGGTGCAGGGGGTCACGGTGAGGGAGGTCACGAACGGTTCCTTCCGAGTTTGCGTGAGACGAAGCCGGTGAGTTCGGCGAGTTCGGGCGAGCGCAGCAGACGGAGCGCGACCACGTAGACGGCGGCGACGATCCCCGCCACCGCGGCGGCGAACGGGATCGCGAGCACCGCGTCGTACGCGGGCACGGCGAGCCGCAGCAGCCACGTCGCGAGCAGGCCGAGCGCCACGGCCGGAACCGCGGCGAGCACGAACTTCACGAGACTCTGCGCGATCCGGCGGCCGTCGATCGAGCCGATCTTGCGTCGCAGCAGCCACGTGGCCAGCAGCGCCTGCACGATCGTGGCGAACGACCACACCACGGCGAACAGCATGCCGACCTTCGCGGGCGGGGCGAGCAGCAGCAGCAGCGACAGCGCGATGACGAGTCCCATCTGCACCGAGGTGAAGAGGAACGGGGTGCGCGTATCGGAGAGCGCGTAGAAGGCGCGCTGCACGATGAACAGGAAGCTGTAGGCGGCGAGGCTCACCACGTACGCCTGCAGCGCCTCCGAGAACTGATCGACCTGCAGCGGCGTCGCGCCGAAGTTGATGATGCGCGCCACGAACGGCGCCGCCGCGAACACGGCCGAAGCGGCGAGCACCATGACGAGCGCGATCTGCCGGGCCGAGGCCGAGAAGTCCGCGACGAACTCGGCCATGCGACCGGTCTGTCCCCACTCCGAGAGCCGCGTGAAGTAGGCCGTGGCGAGCGAGACCGCGATCACCGAGTGCGGCATCATGAAGATGAGCCAGACGTTCGCCATCGCGCTCGTCGAGGGGCCGGCCCCGGTGCCCGTCGCGACGATGTTGTTGGTGACGAAGCCGCCGAGCTGCATCACGGTGATGGTCGCGAGGCTCCAGCCCGCGATGCGGGCGGTGTGGCCGAGGCCCATGCCCTTCCACTTGAAGTCGGGGCGGTAGCGGATGCCGGCCTTGCGCCACGAGACGAACAGGATCAGCGCCTGCGCCGCGACGCCGAGCGTGGCGCTGCCCGCGAGCACGCCGATCGAGAGCGCGTCCCAGTCGACGACCGAGCGCAGCCCGCCGGTCGGGTCGGCCCCGAACATCAGCATGAACACGATGATGCCGGCGATCGCGATGACGTTGTTCAGCACGGGCGCCCAGGTGAACGGCCCGAACACGCTGCGGGCGTTCAGCACCTCGCCCAGCACGGTGTAGAGGCCGTAGAACACGATCTGCGGCAGGCACCAGTAGGCGAAGGCGGTCGCGAGGGCGAGCTGCTCGGGGGGCCAGGCCATCGCGGTGAGCCACACGATCCAGGGCGCGGCGAGCATCGCGAGCACCGTGATGCCGAACATGCCCACCGAGATGAGCGTGAGGATCTTGTTGATGTAGCCGGCGCCGCCGTCGGGGTTCTTCGCGGCCTTCACGATCTGCGGCACGAGCACGGCGTTGAGCATGCCGCCGAGCAGGATCATGTAGAGCGTGTTGGGCAGCAGGTTGCCGTTCTGGAACGCGTCGGCCGAGACCGAGCCGACCGATCCGATCGCGTAGGCGAGCAGCATCGCCTTCGCGAGCCCGAGGATGCGCGACACCATGGTGCCGGATGCCATCACCGCGCTCGCGCGCATGAGTCCCGCAGCGGCCATCAGTAGTACGGGTCCTTCCGGATCGCGAGCGAGGCGCGGCGGGCGAGACGGTCGCCGAGCGTCGCCCACAAGCGGTACGCCGCGGGCTTCAGCGGCAGGTCGAACGCCCCCGCGTAGTCGGTGATGTCCGGCGAGAAGGAGCGTTTGAACTGTCCCACGCCGTGGAGGGGGTGCTCTCGGTCGTCGGCGCGAGCCGCGGGCGGCGCACCGCAGAGGTCGTGGGCGACCGCGCCGCGCTCGTGAGCCCAGCGGATCACCTCCCACTGTAGGGCGTGCGAGGCCCCGTAGGCCGTCTTCGCGCGCACCGAGGCGCCGTCCTTGTAGGTGGTCTTCGCGCCGAGCGCCATCGCGTAGGCGCCGGCGATGAGCTGGGGGCGGCCGTCGGCGTCGTCGCGGTGGGCGAGGAACATCTGGCCGGATCCGGCGCGCTCGAACGACTGCCAGAACTCGCGGTAGTAGCGCTCGGAGCGCAGCACGAAGCGGCCCTCGGCGGTCTCCTGCAGCAGGCGGTAGAGCGCCGCGCAGTGCTCGTCGGTGGCGGACACCCGCGTCGCGACGATGCCGTCGCGCTTCGCGCGGTTGATCGAGTTGCGGGCCTTCTTGCCGAGCCCGGCGAGGAGCTGCTCCTCGGAGCGGGCGGGGTCGCCGAGGTCGACGATCACGGTCGAGGGGTTCGGCACGATGCGCACGGTGTCGCGGTAGCCGGCGGCGTGGATCGCGTCGCGGGCCGAGGGATCCAGCCGGGGCTCGATCTTCAGCAGGAACGCGCCGCGGGATCGCGCGAGCGCCGCGACGGCCGCGGCGGCCTCGAGTACGGCCTCGGTGCTCTCACCGGCGGGGCCGGCGGGCAGGTGCCACCACTCCCCCAGCAGGGGCACCCGCTTCGCGAGCACGCCCACGGCGATCGGGGCCTGCCCGGGGCGCTCCACGATCACGCGGTGATCGCGGTAGCGGCCCTCTCGGCGCTTCACGTCGAGATAGGCGTCGCCCATCCAGACCTCGCCGCCCCCCGGGTTCGCAGCGATCAGCGCGTCCCAGTCGGCGCGCTCGGCGTCGCCCGCGAAGCGCGCGACCGCTCCCCCGGGGGCGGCCGCCCCCGGTAAGCCGGCCGCTCCCGAGAGGGATCCCGACACTCGCTACACCACCACCACGACGGGCACGATCATCGCCTTGCGGCGCAGCTTCGTGCCGACCCAGCGGCCGATGGTGCGGCGCGTGATCTGCTGCAGCTGGTGGTGGTCGGTCACGCCGTCCTGCATGGCCGCCTCCAGCGCGTCGGCGATCTGCGGCTTGATCTTCTCGAAGACCCGTGCCTCCTCGGCGACGCCCTTCGCGTGGATGTCGGGGCCCGACACGATGTGCGCGGTCGTGGGCTCGACCACGGTGATCACCGAGATGAAGCCCTCCTCGGCGAGCGTGCGGCGGTCCCGCAGATCGTCGTCGGTGACCCGGCCGACGCTCTTGCCGTCGACGTAGATGAACTCGGTGTCGAGCTGGCCCACCGCGCGGGCGACGCCGTCGGCGAGGTCGACGACAGTGCCGTTCTCGGCGATGACGGTGCGGTTCTGCGGCACGCCCGTCTCGATCGCGAGCGCGGCGTTGGCCACCAGCATGCGGTACTCGCCGTGGATCGGCATGACGTTCTTGGGGCGCACGATGTTGTAGCAGTAGAGCAGCTCGCCCGCGGCGGCGTGACCCGACACGTGCACCTTCGCGTTGCCCTTGTGCACCACGTTGGCGCCGAGCTTGATGAGCCCGTCGATCACGCGGTAGACGGAGGTCTCGTTGCCCGGGATCAGGCTGGACGCCATGATGACGGTGTCGCCGTGGCCCACCTCGACCTGGTGCTCGCGGTTGACCATGCGGCTGAGCACCGCCATCGGCTCGCCCTGCGAACCGGTCGACATGTAGACGATGCGGTGATCCGGGATGTCGCCGCTCTTCTTGAGGTCCACGAGCACGCCCTCGGGCACGTCGAGGTAGCCGAGGTCGGCCGCGATCTTCATGTTGCGCACCATCGAGCGGCCGAGCAGCACGACGCGGCGGCCGTTCGCGTGGGCGGCGTCGAGCACCTGCTGCACGCGGTGCACGTGGCTCGAGAAGCTCGCGACGACGACCTTGCCCGGCGTCTTCGCGATGACCTGCTCGATGACGGGGCCGATGTTCTTCTCGAGCGGCGTGAAGCCGGGCACGTCGGCGTTCGTCGAGTCGGTCATGAAGAGGTCGACGCCCTCCTCGCCCAGCTTCGCGAAGGCGCGGAGGTCGGTGATGCGGCCGTCGAGCGGCAGCTGATCCATCTTGAAGTCGCCCGTGCCGATCACAAGACCGGCGTCGGTGCGGATCGCGACGGCCAGGGCGTCGGGGATCGAGTGGTTGACCGCGACGAACTCGAGGTCGAAGGGGCCGTACTCGACGCGGTCGCCCTCGGCGACGACGCGGGTCTTCGGCCGGATGCGGTGCTCCTTGAGCTTCGCCTCGACGAAGGCGAGCGTGAGGCGCGAGCCCACGAGGGGGATGTCCTCGCGCAGCTTGAGCAGGTAGGGCACGCCGCCGATGTGATCCTCGTGGCCGTGCGTGAGCACGACGGCGACGATGTCGCCCAGGCGGTCCTCGATCTTGCTGATGTCGGGCAGGATCAGGTCGACGCCCGGGTGCTGCACCTCGGGGAAGAGCACGCCGCAGTCGACGATCAGCAGCTTGCCGTCGATCTCGTAGACGGTCATGTTGCGACCGACCTCGCCGAGACCGCCGAGCGGCGTGATGCGAAGGGTGCCCTTCTCGAGCTTGGGCGGGGCGTAGGGGGGGTTCGTCATGTGTTCCTTGCCTGCTCCCCGAGCCTGTCGAGGGGAGCAGCTATTGGGTTCCCCCTGCGACAGGCTCAGGGGGCCGCTTCGTTAGCGGGTGGTGCCTGCGATCTGGGGCAGGGCACCGCCGGCAGCCGCATTGCGGTCCGGCCTGAAGTTCGAGAGGTCGACGCCGGGCACGTCGGCCACGAGGGCGAGTTCGTCCTCGATGAGGGCGGCCTCCCACTCCTCCGGCCCCACGAGGGGCAGGCGCACGCGCGGGCTGCCGATGCGGCCGAGGCCGTGCAGGATGTACTTCGCCGCGACCGTGCCGGGCACGTGCGTCATCACCGCGCGCACGAGCGGCTCGAGGCGCTGGTGGGCGTCGCGGGCCGTGTGCAGGTCGCCGGCGTTGACGGCGTCGATGATGGCGCGGTAGGGCGCCGAGGCGATGTTGGCGGTCACGCCGATGAGGCCGGTCGCGCCGATCGAGAGGTGCGGCAGCACGTTGGCGTCGTCGCCCGAGAAGTACATGAGGTCGGTCTGGTTGAGCACTCGGCTCACCTCGCTGAAGTCGCCCTTGGCGTCCTTCACGGCGAGGATGTTGGGGTGCTTCGCGAGACGCAGGATCGTCTCGTACTTGATGGGCACGCCGGTGCGGCCGGGGATGTCGTACAGGATCACCGGCAGGTCGGTCGCGTCGGCGACCATGCGGAAGTGCGTGAGCAGGCCCGCCTGGGTGGGCTTGTTGTAGTAGGGGGTGACGATCATGACGCCGTCGGCGCCGGCCTTCTCGCTGGCCTGGTAGAGCTCGATGGCGTGCGCGGTCTCGTTGGACCCGCCGCCCGTGATGATCTTCGCGCGGCCGGCGGCCACCGACTTGGCGACCTCGACGAGCTTGATCTTCTCGGGGTCGGTCAGCGTGGAGGTCTCGCCGGTGGTGCCGGTGACCACGATGCCGTCGGCACCGCTCTGAATGCAGTCGTCGATGTGCTTCTCGACGGCCGGCCAATCGACCTCGCCGTCAGCCTGGAAGGGCGTGACGAGCGCGACGAGCACCTGACCGAAGGGGTTTTGCTGGATTGCCACCGTACTAGGCTACCGGACTCTGCTGACCCGGGCCCCGCAGTCTGCGCCCCGCCCCGCCGAACCCGGCGGTTTCAGCGAGACCGCCGGTTCCGGGGGCGCCGCCGCAGTCGGGTTCGCCGCCGCCGCTTCCGCCCGCGATCGCCGCTCTCAGCGGCGCAGCCAGCGCTCGAACCGGTAGCCGAGCCCCGTCGTCGAGACGAGGGGGCCGCCCTGCTCGGCGAGCCGCCACTCGGGCCCGATCTGAGGCGCGAACGTGTCGGCGTCGGGCACGTCGAGCTCGATCCTCGTCACCACCAGCTCGTCGGCGAACGGCATCGCGGCGCGATACAGCCGGCCGCCGCCCATGATCCATGCCGCCCTGGGCGGCCAGGCGCCCGGATCCTGGCAGCTCGTGCCGGGATCCTCGGCCAGCCGACGCAGGTGCGTCTCGTACTCGTCGCGCACGCTGCCGCGCGTGCGCTCGAGCGCCTCCTCGATCGACGGCACCGCCGCCGCGCCGGGCGCTTCGAAGCCCGCCGAGCGCGTGACGACCACGTTCTCGCGGCCGGGCAGCGGCCGGAAGCGCTCGGGCAGCGACTCCCAGGTGCGGCGACCCATGATGACGGGCGCCCCCCACGTGGTGGTCTTGAAGTGCGCGAGATCCTCGGGCAGGTGCCAGGGCATCGTGCCGCCGCGGCCGATGGCGCCGCCCCGCGCCTCGGCCCAGATCATGCCGATCCCCTCCCCGACGCCCGCGGTCAGCTCGGGCCGCAGCTCATCCGCGCGCGTCACGGCTCAGACCGCCACCGGGGCCTTGATGCCGGGATGGTGCTCGTAGCCGACCACCTCGAAGTCGTCGAGAGTGTAGTCGAGGATCGAGTCGGCCTTGCGGATCTCGATGGTCGGGTACGGGAACGGATCGCGCGCCAGCTGGCGCTCGACCTGCTCGACGTGGTTGTCGTAGATGTGGCAGTCGCCGCCGGTCCACACGAACTCGCCCGGCTCGAGCCCCGTCTGCTGCGCCACCATGAGGGTGAGCAGGGCGTAACTCGCGATGTTGAAGGGCACGCCGAGGAACATGTCGGCCGAGCGCTGGTAGAGCTGGCACGAGAGCCTGCCGTCGGCCACATAGAACTGGAAGAACGCGTGGCAGGGGGCGAGCGCCATCTCGTCGATGTCGGCGACGTTCCAGGCCGACACGATGAGGCGTCGCGAGTCGGGGTTGTCGCGCAGCTGCTCGATCACCCGCGAGATCTGGTCGATGTGCTCGCCGCCCGGAGCGGGCCACGAGCGCCACTGCACGCCGTAGACGGGGCCGAGGTCGCCGTTCTCGTCGGCCCACTCGTCCCAGATGGTCACCCCGTGCTGCTTGAGGAAGTCGATGTTGCCCTCGCCGCGCAGGAACCACAGCAGTTCGACCGCCACCGACTTGAAGTGCACGCGCTTCGTGGTGATCAGCGGGAACGAATCGGCGAGGTCGAAGCGGATCTGCCGCCCGAAGAGGCTGCGGGTGCCCGTGCCGGTGCGGTCGCTCTTGGGAGTGCCGTGCTCATGCACCTCGCGCAGCAGGTCTTCGTAGGGGGTGGGGATCGCGTTCGCACTCACGGTACAGAGTCTACCGCGGCCTTCTTGCGGCGCTGCTTGTCATCGAACATGCGCAGGTCGGCTCGCGATATGAAATCCCTCGGCTTCTCGCCCGGCTGCCACTCGGAGATGCCGAACGACCAGGCGGGATCCGGGATCTCGCGACGCAGTCGCTCAGCGGTCTCGAGCGCCTGCTCCGCGTCGCTGTCGATGAGCAGCAGCGCGAACTCGTCACCCCCGAACCGCGCGAACACGTCTTCGGTGCGGATCTGCAGATCGACCTCGCGCGCGAAATCCCGAAGCGTCTGGTCGCCGACGATGTGGCCGCGGCCGTCGTTGATCGCTTTGAAATCGTCGAGATCCAGATAGACGAGTGCGAGCGGACGCTCATTGCGCTCGGCCGTCGCGACGGCCTTCGACAGCAGGGACTCGAAGCCGCGGCGGTTCCAGACGCGGCACAGCGGATCGGTGACTGCCTCGCGCTCGATCCGCTGCTTGAAGCGGCCCACCAGCTCGCCGAGGACGGCGCCGCTCACGACGAGCATCAGCAGTCCCGAGAGCGGATCCGTGCCGTACCTGAGCACCACGATCATGCAGAACAGCGCGAGCCAGCTGTAGCCGAGCAGGCGCGCGAACCAGGTCGGCAGGAACCACACCAGGAAGATGAAGTACGGGAAGAAGAAGAACCCCGACGAGAAGACGCGCAGCTCGTGCGAAGAGAGCAGCACGTTCGGCACCACCGTGATGAGCGGCAGGCACATCACCGCGCCCGCGGCCGCCTTCGAAAAGCGCTCGCCCGCGAGGAGGATGCCGAACGAGCAGCCGAAGCAGAGCGTCGCGATCAGCAGCAGATCGTAGCGCGGCCCGTCCACGAGCTTGAACACTGTGGCGTTGAGCAGCGGGAACAGGCCCCCGGCGAAGTAGAACGCTGCCGCGGCCAGCGAGCGGTCCGTCTGTTTCCTCATCCCGGCCCCACCCCCTCCCCTGCGGCTCCAGTGAGCATCCTAACGAGTGGGAGTCTGCGAAACCGCCGGGTACCCCTCCGATGACGAGCGGGCGGACCGGCGCTCAGCCGATCCGCCCGCTCGTCGTCCGAGGCCCGGTGCTGACCGCGGCGCTAGCCGTCGAGACCGTCGTCGAAGAGCTGCAGCGCCGACGTGTCGTTGCTCGCATCGGCCTTCGCGAGCACGCGACCCTTGAAGAACTCGGGCGAGACGCGCGCCTGCAGCAGCATGAGCACGACGCCGAGGCCGAGCACCACCACGCCGATGATGCCGACGAGACCGATGCCGCCGATGTTGCTGCCCGATCCGAAGCCCGGGTCCATGCTGTCGATCGTGGTCTGCACGAACACGATCAGCAGCAGCACGCCGCCGATGCCCGGCAGCACGATCTTCGAGATCACGGAGCCCGCGCCCTCCTTGACCGCGGTCTTGCGGAAGTACCAGGGGCTCGCGAGCGCGGTGATGCCGTAGTAGAAGCAGACCATCATGCCGAGCGCCGTGATGGTGTCCCACAGCACGTCCTCGCTGATGAAGCGCATCACCGCGTAGAACGCGGAGGCCACGATCGACGACCAGAGCAGAGCCACGTAGGGCGACTTGTACTTGGGGTGGATGCGCTTGATCGAGGCGGGCAGGGCGCGGTAGTGCGACATGGCGAGCAGCGTGCGCGCGGGCGAGATGGCGGTCGAGTTGATCGACGCCATGGCGCTGACGAGGATCGCGAGCGAGAGCAGGATCGCGACGGGTCCCATCACCGGGTGGGCGAGCGCCGCGAACACGTTCTCGGCGATGTCGGGATTGCCGAGACCGGTGGGGCCGTCGCCGAGACCGGCGTAGGCCACGGTCGCGGCGGCGGTGCCGACGTAGAGCACCACGAGGATCACGACGAGGATCATCGCGGCCTTGCTCTCGGTCGAGAGACGACCCTTCGAGGGCTTGGTCTCCTCGCCCATGGTGAGCACCGTGTCCCAGCCCCAGTACACGAAGATCGAGACCGCGATGCCCGCGGCGAAGGCGCTGAAGCCGTCGACCTCGAGCGGGTTGAACCACGACAGCTCGGGCAGGCTGCCCTCGGTGTTGGCCGGATCGGCGGCGCCGACGAACATCGCGATGATGAACCAGACGAGCACGATCATCTGGAACGCGACCGTGATGTACTGGAACACCTTGGTCGAGGTCATGCCCCGGTAGGAGATGAAGGTCGCGATGGCCATGAAGCCGAGGCAGACGAGGATGTTGATGAAGCGGTTGCCCGCGATCTCGGCGATCGAGGGGTCGCCGACGAGGATGCTGATCGATTGGAAGAGGAACTCGACCGCGATGCCCGCGAGGTTCGAGAGCACGAGCACGGTCGCGGCGATGAGGCCCCAGCCCGCCATCCAGCCGATCCACGGGCCGAAGGCGCGGGTCGCCCAGGTGAACGACGTTCCCGAGTCGGGCATCGCCGAGTTGAGGGCGCGGTAGCCGAGCGCGACGAGCAGCATCGGGATGAAGCCCATGAGGAAGATGGCGGGGGTCTGGTAGCCGACCTCGCTCGCCGCCGGGCCGACCGCCGAGGTCAGCGTGTAGGCCGGGGCGCAGGTCGAGAGTCCGATGACGAGGGCGCCGAGCACCCCAACGGTCCCCGAAGGAAGCCCCTTCTTGCTGATCCCCGTCACCGAGTCCAGGGTTCGCGTCGCCGGGTCGGCGGCCGTGAGGTCGTACTTGGCCATATCTTCTTCACCGTTGCTTTCCCACGCACCGGAGCGTGTTCGCGCATTCGGCGGCAGGATGATCGCGGGGTCATCCGGGCCCCGTCCTGCTGCCGTCCGCCGACGATTGTAGGCCCGAACTTCGGATTTCCCTAACTCTGGGCCGATGCCCCACGAATTTCGTCGCGTTCGAGCGAGATCGCTTGTCGGATCGCCCCTCTTGCGCGCCGTCGGTCACCGCAGGCGTCGTACACGATGCCGAGCCGCATCCAGGCCTGCCACGACTCGGGATCGGCCTCGGCCTCGGCGCGGTAGCGCGGGAACGCGGCGTCGGCGTCCTCCCGCACGGGCCGACCGGAGGGGTGCGTGGCGACGGGCTCCTCGGGCATGCGGCCCTCGGCCGCGAGCCGATCGGCGAGCCGGGTCGCGCTGCGGCCGAACTGCAGCTCGCGCACCAGCGCCCAAACGCCGAGCAGCGGCAGGATCAGCATCGCCGCCCCCATGATCACCGGGATCGGCTCGCGCGAGGCGAGCAGCGCGACCGCGCGGATGCCGGCGAACACGAAGTAGAGCACGAGCAGCGCGCTCATGATCGCGACGCCGAGGACCGACCTCGCGCGCGCGCTCACGCGCCGTCTCCGGGCACGGCGATCCCGAGCACCCGGTCGAGCCCCACCGTGAGCCCGCGAGCGGCGTCCGCGGCCTCGAGCGCGGCGCGGATGCCGACCCGGTAGGCCTCGTTCGAGTGGGTGTCGTGCGTGACGGTGAGCACCTCGCCGGGGCCGCCGAAGCGCACCTCCTGCTTCGCCACCACACCCGCGAGCCGCAGACTGTGCACCGGGATGCCGGCGACGAGCTGGCCGCGCGCGGGCTGCTCAGCGAACGGCGCCTCGACCTCGCGGCCGTCCCGGGCCTCAGCCATCAGCTCCGCCGTGCGCACCGCCGTGCCCGAGGGCGAATCGACCTTCTTCGGGTGGTGCGCCTCGACCACCTCGATCGCGTCGAAGTAGGGGGCCGCGATGCGCGCGAGCGTCGTACCGAGCACCGAGCCGAGCGAGAAGTTGGGCACCACGATCGCCCCCGAACCGGGCAGGCCGGCGAGGCGATCCTCGAGCTCGGCGAGGCGATCCGCCGACCAGCCGCTCGTGCCCACGATCACGCGCTGGCCGCGCTCGAGCGCGCGAGCCACGATGGCCGGTGAGGCGTCGGGGTGGCTGACGTCGACGAGGATCCGCGCCTCAGCGCCCTCCTCGGGGCCGGAGCCGCTGTCGAGCCGTGCGACCAGCTCGAAATCGGGGTGCTCCTCGACCACCTGGCATACGAGGGACCCCAGACGACCGGTGGCCCCCGCCACCGCAACGCTCACAGACATGGTTCTAGGCTACTCGCTCGCGGCGAGCGTCGACCGGGCGGTGTCGCCCACCGCCACGATGGTGAGCGGGCGCGCCGCGAGCTCCGCCGCGATGGCCCGGATCTCGTCGCCCGTGACCGCGGTGAAGCGCTCCAGCGAAGCGTCGAGGTCGTAGAGCTCGCCGCTGCCGAGCTCCGCGCGGGCGAGACGTCCCATCCGGGTGTCGCTGTCCTCGAGCGCGAGCGCCGACGACCCCGCGATCTGCCCGAGCGCCCGATCGCGCTCCTCCTCGGTGATGCCGCTCTCGGCCATGCGCTGCAGCTCGAGCCGGCTGAGCTCGACCACCTCGGCCGCCTTCTCGGGCGCGCACCCGGCGTACATGCCGAAGAGCCCCGCGTCGCTGTAGCTGGCGCCGAACGAGTAGGCCGTGTACGCGAGGCCGCGCTTCTCGCGGATCTCCTGGAAGAGCCGGCTCGACATGCCGCCGCCGAGCACCGAGTTCATCACCCCGAACGCGAAGCGGCGCGGGTCGTTCGCGCGCAGCCCCTCGGTGCCGATCAGCAGATTGATCTGCTCGCTCGGGCGGGCCGTGATGTGCACGCTGGGCTCCCCGCCGCCCGCGACGCCCGCGCCCGGGCCCGCCGAAGGCGACGGGGTCGCCGGCTCCACCGGTGCCCGGCGCACGGGCGCCGCCGAGCGGTCGGTGTGCCAGCGCTCCTCGGGAGAAAGGTTCAGCGCCTCGAGCACGCGCTCGACCAGCCGATCGTGGTCCACGGCGCCCGCGGCGGTGATCACGAGTGTGCTCGGGTCGTACCGGTGCCGGTAGTGCAGGTCGACGTCGTCGCGCCGCGCCGCGCGGATCGTCTCCGGGAGGCCGCCGATGGGCCGGCCCAGGGGGTGCTCCCCCATCACGGCCTCGAAGAAGCGTTCATTGGCGACGTCCGCGAGGTCATCGGCGGCCATGGCGAGCTCCTCGAGGATCACTCCCCGCTCCATCTCGAACTCGTCGGCGTCGAGCACCGAGTTGGTCACCATGTCGGCGAGCACCGTCACCGCCCCGTCGAGGTCGGCGTCGCGCACCTTCGCGTAGTAGCAGGTGTACTCCTTGGCGGTGAGCGCGTTGTGCTCGGCGCCGATGCGGTCGAAGCTCGTGGCGATCGAGTAGGCGTCGCGCGTGGGCGTGCCCTTGAACAGCAGGTGCTCGAGGAAGTGCGTGGATCCGAGACTTCCCGGTGCGTCGTCGCGCTCGGCCTGCTCGTCGCGCGATCCGACCCCCACCCAGAACCCGATCGAGGCGCTGCGGGTGCTCGGCATGCGCTCGGTGAGCACGCGCAGACCGCTCGGGTGCACGGTGCGGCGCACGACGCCCCCGGCGAGATCTGTCTCGAGCTCTGGCTGATCGAGCGGCAGCAGGATGGGTTCGCGCATCCCACAACCCTATCGCCGCGCAGATGCGGAAGCGCCCGCCGCCCCCTGGGAGGGTGCGACGGGCGCTTCTCGAGGCGGATCGGCCGGAGTTACTCGGCTGCGGCCTCGGCCGCGGGGGCCTCCTCGGCCTGCTCCTCGAGCACGGGCTCGAGCGACAGCTTGCCGCGGTCGTCGACCTTCGTGATCTTCACGAGGATCTTCTGACCGATCGAGAGCACGTCGTCCACGCTCTCGACACGCTTGCCGCCGGCGAGCTTGCGCACCTCGCTGATGTGCAGCAGGCCGTCCTTGCCGGGCAGCAGCGACACGAACGCGCCGAACGCGGCGTTCTTCACGACGGTGCCCAGGTACTGCTCGCCCACCTCGGGGTTCTGCGGGTTGGCGATCGCGTTGACCTGCGCGCGGGCGGCCTCGGCCGAGGGGCCGTCGACCGCGCCGATGTACACGGTGCCGTCGTCGTCGATCGAGATGTCGGCGCCGGTCTGATCCTGGATGCCGTTGATCGTCTTGCCCTTGGGGCCGATGAGCTCGCCGATCTTGTCGACGGGGATCTGCACCGAGATGACGCGAGGCGCGGTGGGCGCCATCTCGTCGGGGGTGTCGATCGCCTGCGAGATCACGTCGAGGATCGTGGTGCGCGCCTCCTTCGCCTGCGACAGCGCACCGGCGAGCACGTCGCTCGGGATGCCGTCGAGCTTGGTGTCGAGCTGCAGCGCGGTCACGAACTCCGAGGTGCCGGCCACCTTGAAGTCCATGTCGCCCAGCGCGTCCTCGGCGCCCAGGATGTCGGTGAGGGTCGCGTAGCGGGTCTCGCCGTCAACCTCGTCGGAGACGAGGCCCATCGCGATGCCCGCGACGGGGGCGCGCAGCGGCACGCCCGCGTTGAGCAGCGACAGCGTCGAGGCGCAGACGGAGCCCATCGAGGTCGAGCCGTTCGAGCCGAGCGCCTCGCTGACCTGGCGGATCGCGTAGGGGAACTCCTCGCGGCTCGGCAGCACCGGCACGAGCGCGCGCTCGGCCAGGAAGCCGTGGCCGATCTCGCGGCGCTTCGGGCTGCCCACGCGACCGGTCTCGCCGGTCGAGTAGGGCGGGAAGTTGTAGTGGTGCATGTAGCGCTTGCTGGTGGTGGGCGACAGCGAGTCGATCTGCTGCTCCATCTTCAGCATGTTCAGCGTGGAGACGCCCAGGATCTGGGTCTCGCCGCGCTGGAAGATCGCCGAGCCGTGCACGCGCGGGATCACCTGCACCTCGGCGTCGAGCGCGCGGATGTCGCGCAGGCCGCGGCCGTCGATGCGGGCGCCCTCGGAGAGGATGCGGCCGCGCACGATCTTCTTGGTGACCGCCTTGTAGGCGGCCGAGACCTGGCCCTCGACCTCGGCGGGCAGCTCGCCGGCCTCGATCTTGGCCGCGACGGCCTCCTTGACGCGGCTCTTCAGCGCGTCGTCGGCGTCCTGGCGCTCCTGCTTGTCGGCGACCTGGTAGATGCCGGCCAGCTCGCTCTCGGCGAGCGCCTCGACGGCGGCGTAGAGCTCATCGGTGTAGGGCAGGAACACGGGGTACTCCTGCACCTCCTTCGCCGACTGGGCGGCGAGCTGCTCCTGCGCCTTCACCAGCTGGGTGAGGAAGGGCTTGGCGGCCTCGAGACCCTGGGCAACGACGGCCTCGTCGGGCTTCGTGGCGCCGGCCTGGATCAGGTTCCAGGATCCCTCGGTGGCCTCGGCCTCGACCATCATGATGGCGACGTCCTCGCTGCCATCGGCCTTCGTGACGACGCGGCCGGCGACCATGAGGTCGAACACGGCCTCCTTCAGCTGCTCCTCGTTGGGGAACGCGACCCACTGGTCGCCGATGAGCGCGAGGCGCACACCCGCGATCGGGCCCGAGAAGGGCAGGCCCGAGATCTGGGTCGACGCCGAGGCGGCGTTGATCGCGAGCGCGTCGTAGAACTCGCCCGGCGCGATCGACAGCACGGTGACGACGATCTGCACCTCGTTGCGGAGGCCGTCGACGAACGACGGGCGCAGCGGGCGGTCGATGAGGCGGCAGACGAGGATCGCCTCGGTCGAGGGGCGGCCCTCGCGGCGGAAGAACGAGCCGGGGATCTTGCCCGCGGCGTACGAGCGCTCTTCGACGTCGACGGTCAGCGGGAAGAAGTCGAAGTGATCCTTCGGGTGCTTCGACGCGCTGGTGGCCGAGAGGAGCATGGTCTCCTCGTCGAGGTATGCGGCGACGGCGCCCTGCGCCTGCTGCGCGAGGCGGCCGGCCTCGAAACGGATGGTGCGCTTGCCGAACTTGCCGTTGTCGAGCACGGCCTCGGCGAACTTGATCTCAGGACCCTCCACGGGTTCTCCATTCACTTGCGAGAGCACGCGGCGGCAGCTCGAGACGCTGCGAGCGACAGCTGCACAGGCCCGGGTGCTGATGTTCAGTAGAAGATCACCCTCGTCGCGCGGAGAGGGATCCACCACCGAAGACCAGCCCGCCGACCGACGTGCTCGGTTCTTCATTGATGGTGGGCGTGTGCCCACCCCACCAGAGTATCACCGGGGCTTCGAAAAGGCTCGGGATCGCCCGTGCGCTCTCCGAACGCGCGCGTTTCGGGGAGACCGGCGGCTTCGGCTCGGCCTGTGGCTTCGGCTCGGTCGGCGGCTTCGGCTCGGTCGGCGGCTTCGGCTCGCCCAGTGGCTTCAGCGCCGATGGAGCCGCCGCGGTCGCTGCGATGGCCGGCTCCGAGGCGTCACGCGCACACGGATGCCGATCGCCGCCTACCGGTAGAAGCCGTCGCGCAGGTTGATCCCGTGCTCGAGCCAGGCCTTCATCGCGGCGAGCATGCCCGTCCAGCCCATGCAGTTGCCGAAGGCCCCCACCGCGCCGCCCGGTGTCGGGTGCCACGCCCGCTCCGTGATCCGCACCTCCGTGCGCGCTCCCCCGTCGACCGCGCGGAACACGAACTCCACCTCGGTGCCGCGCGGGTCGAGCGTGGCCGACGCGTCGCCGGCCCACCGCAGCAGGATGCGCGCGGACGGTGCGGCGTCGAGGATCTCGACCGGGAACGCGCCGGGGAAGTCGGCGAAGTCCCACTGCACCGTCGCGCCGGGCTCGATGCGGCCGACCGCACCCCCGGTGGTGAAGTAGCGGCTCAGGATCGCGGGATCCGCCACCGCCTCGTACACCTCGGCGGGCGGTCGGGAGATGAAGCCGAACACCGTGAAATCGAGTTCGGCGAGGCCGTCGTCCGTGCTCATGCCCCGACTCTACGCCGATCCCCGGGGCGCGTCACCCGGTTTCTCGACGCGGTCCTTCGCCGGCCCAGCCCAGCTCCGCCGGGCCTCGCCGGCCCACCTCGGCCGACCCGCCCGCACCCCGCCCTGCCCCACCCCGCCCCGCCCTCCAAGCGCACCGATCGACGCCCAGACACCGAAACAGGCCGAATCGAGGTGCTTGAACCTCGATCGGTGCGGTTGGGTGCGGGCGGGACAGACGCGCATCGGCAACCCCACGCCCAGCCCAGCCCAGCCCAGCTCAGAGCACGCTGGAGCCGACGAACATCCACCATCTGCAATGCGGACGTGCCGCACAACGCGGAGGCCCCTGTCTCTGCTCCGTGGGAGCAGGGACAGGGGCCTCCGCTTCGCAGGCACCGGCTGCCGGGCCGGCGCCGACTTCGAATCGCCGACCTCGGATCGCCGGCTACTGCGCGTCGACGCTGATCGTGCTGAGCGTCTCGGCGCCGATCGCGCCGCGCAGCGCGCCGATGAGCGATTCGTCGACGGGGGCGTCGACCGAGAGCACCGACAGCGCGGTGCCCTTCTTCTCGTCGCGCGCGATCTGCAGGCCGGCGATGTTCACTCCCGCCTCGCCGAGGATGCCGCCGTAGGTCGCCACGATGCCGGGACGGTCGACGTAGCTGAACACGATGAGGTGGTCGGAGAGCGGCAGCTCGAGGTCGTAGCCGTTGATGCCGACGATCTTCTCGATCTGCTTCGGGCCGGTGAGCGTGCCCGAGACCGACATCTGCGTGCCGTCGGTCAGGGAGCCGCGGATCGTGATCACGTTGCGGTAGCTCTCCGAGTCGGAGTCGACCGTGAAGCGCACCTCGACGTCGCGCTGCTCGGCGAGCAGCGGCGCGTTGACGTACGAGACGGGCTCGCTCACGATCTTCGAGAAGATGCCCTTGAGGGCCGCGAGGCGCAGGGCGTCGACCTTGTGCTCGGAGAGCTCGCCGTGCACCTCGATGTCGAGCGACGCGATCGCGCTGCCCGCGAGGCCGGCGAAGACCTGGCCGAGCTTCTCGGTGAGGGGCAGGCCGGGGCGCACGTACTCGTCGATGACTCCGCCGGCGACGTTGACCGCGTCGGGCACGAGGTCGCCCGCGAGGGCGAGGCGCACCGACTTCGCGACCGAGACGCCGGCCTTCTCCTGGGCCTCCTCGGTCGAGGCGCCGAGGTGCGGCGTGACGTTCACGTTCGGCAGGCCGGTGAGCGAGGTGTCGGCCGGGGGCTCCTGCATGAAGACGTCGAGCGCCGCGCCGGCGATCTCGCCGCCCGCGAGCGCCTCGGCGAGGGCGGCCTCGTCGATGAGGCCGCCGCGGGCGACGTTCACCACGTAGGCGGTCTTCTTCATGGCGCGCAACTGCTCGGCGCCGATCATGCCGAGCGTCTCGGGGGTGCGGGGCATGTGGATGGTCAGGAAGTCGACTCGCTCGACCAACTCGTCGAGTGTGACGAGCTGCACGCCGAGCTGCTGGGCGCGGGCCGCCGTCACGTAGGGGTCGTAGGCGACGAGCTCGACGCCGAAGCCGCGCAGGCGCTCGGCGACGAGGGCGCCGATGCGGCCGAGGCCGACGATGCCGATGGTCTTCTCGTAGAGCTCGGTGCCGGTGAACGACGACCGCTTCCACTCGCCCGCCGAGAGCGAACCGTGCGCGCGAGGCAGGTGGCGTGCGAGGCCGAGGATGTGGGCGACCGTGAGCTCCGCCGCGCTGATGATGTTGGAGGTGGGGGCGTTGACCACCATGACGCCGGCCTGCGTGGCCGCCTTGATGTCGACGTTGTCGAGGCCGACGCCCGCGCGGGCGATGACCTTGAGCTTGGGGGCCCAGCCGAGGGCCTCCGCATCGATCTGCGTGGCCGAGCGCACGAGCACCGCGTCGGCGGTGGCGAGGGCGGATCGCAGCGCGTCGCGGTCGGTGCCGTCGACGTGCACCACCTCGAAGTCGGGGCCGAGCGCGGCGATGGTGGCGGGAGACAGTTGTTCGGCGATCAGCACGACCGGCGCAGACATCAAGCGGATCCTTCGGGTCAGCGGCAGGAGATTTCCGGCCCGACACGCGGAACCGGGTCTCCATCCTATCCTGCTGCGCAAGGAGCGCCCGCGGACGTTCTTCCTCCGGCGTCATCTCGCGTCATCCTGCACTCGGCGAGGGCACTCGGCGCGGCCACTCGGCGAGGGCGCCGGGCCCTGCCGCGCGCGGATCCCGCTCACCGCCGCGCCGAAGCCATCGCGAGCACCGCAGTCGGCGCCCCACATCCGCCCCCGGGGCGCGGCCCGCTCTACCCGAAGAAGCTCGACTGCGGCACGAGGTGCAGCACCTCGAGCTGCACGGCCGCCACGAGGCACAGCCCCGCCGCGACCACGAGCAGCCGCGGCCCCGCCGTGCGGCCACGTCCGATCAGCAGGGCGAGCGCGAGTATGAGCACCGGCAGGGCGACGCCGAAGGCGAGCCAGAACCAGCCCGCACCCGTGATGCCGAGGCCCATCGACGACGCCATCTGCGGCAGCAGCACGACGTTGCCGATCGCCGCGATGACCGTGTAGGCGTAGAGAGCGACGAGCAGCGCGCCGGCCGTCCACGCGATGATGCGCCGGGCCATCAGGCTCCTCCTCCGCTGAAGATGGGCAGGGGCAGCAGCACGACGGCGCCGATCACGATCCAGAGAGCGAGCCGCCGCATCCCCGCTCGGCGGCACAGCACGAGGGCCGAGAAGAACCACAGGATCGGCGCGAGCGGCGCTGCCCAGAAGACCACCTGCTGCAGCACGGCGCCGAGCGAGCCGCTCGATTCGGCCACTAACGCGTTCTGCCCGGCGTAGAACTGCGCCCAGCTGAGCCAGATCCACGCGTAGAGCAGGTAGAGGCCTCCGAACACGCCGAGCAGCACGAGCGCGGCGTTCGACAGCTGCTCGGTCGGGGCGGGGAGCCCGCGCTGGCCCGCCGAATCCCCGGCGGGGTCGGTCAGATCAACCGGATCGGCCGGTCCGTCCGCGATCTCCGCGGGCCGGTCGGCGGGGTCGGGATCGGACGTCGTCTCGACGGGGTCGGCGTGCACCGTCCACCCGCTCGCGATGGAGCTCGCGCGCTCCTCGCCCTCTGCTTTCGCCATGGGTTCCACCCTAGCGACGCGAGTCTCGGAGCATGCCGAAAGCCGTTCGCCGAATCGGGGGCCGGGGTTTCTCAGCGGCGCGGGAAGCGCGAGGCGATCACGGCGGCGCCGACCACCGCGGCGCCCGCGCACCAGGCCGGGGCGAACCACGGCTGCGGTCCCGGATCCCCGCCCAGCAGCAGCTCCCGGCCGATACTGGGGCCACCGCGCCCCGTCAGGCCTGGGCCGGCTCGTCGCCCTCCACGAGTTGCACGGCCAGGTCGGCGACCTCGGAATCGGGGAGTTCGATGCCTGCCCGATCGAGGCGGGACCGGATCATCTGCTCGACTTGCTCGCGCGATGCCGCGGCGCCCGCGGTGTCCCTGACCTCGACCATGATGGTGGCCACGGTCTCGACGGTCTCGGAGCCCTGGGACTCGACCCGCTCCGTCTGCTCGCCCTGCGGGGTGTCGGTGCTCATAGAGACCTCCTCGTGCTGCTCGTTAACTGGCGATCGATCGAACTGGGGCTGACGCTACCATCGGGCGACCGGGTTTCGCGCGCCCTTGACACGCCGGCGCCGACTGTCGCACGGCGCCCCGGCGGGCGCCGGTCGCGTTCTCCCTTAACCCGTCTGAACCCCGCCGCAACAGCGCGAGTGGTCGAAAGGTGCGCGGGTTCTCGCGACACGGCGCGCTTTTCGACCACTCGCGAGCGCTCTGGGCCCCGCCGCCGGCCAACACCCCTCCCCGCGCGCCCGGACAGGCCCGACCCGAGCCCGCGCGTCCACCGCCTCTAGGCTGGACGCATGCACCGCTTCGACCTCGACCGCATCGGTGCAGGGCTGCCCGTCGCCGCGGCGCGCGACGAGATCGAGCGGGCCGCGCTCAGCGGGGCGTGCGTCATCACAGCCCCGCCAGGCACCGGCAAGACCACCTTCGTGCCGCCGCTCGTCGCGAATCTCGCAGCGCAGCGGGGTGGGGGCAGGGTGCTGCTCACGCAGCCGCGTCGCGTCGCGGTGCGCGCGGCGGCGAGGCGCATCGCCGAACTCGACGGTGCCGACGGCGGCGAACCGCGCGATGCGAACGGCGTGAACGACACGCGCGACACGAACGGCACCCGCGCCGGGGTCGGTGGACCGGTCGGTTTCACCGTGCGCGGTGAGCGCCGCGTGGGCCCGGATACGAGGCTCGAGGTGCTGACGCCCGGGGTGCTGCTGCGGCGCCTCGTCGCCGACCCTGAGCTCGACGGCGTCGACGCGGTGATCCTCGACGAGGTGCACGAGCGCTCCGTCGACGGCGACCTGCTGTTGGGCCTGCTCGCCGAGGTGCGCGCGCTGAGAGACGACCTCGTGCTGGTCGCCATGTCGGCGACGCTCGACGCGGCCGGTATCGCGGCGCTGCTCGGCGACGGCGCGCGAGATCCCGCGCCGATCGTCGAGGTGCCCTCTCCGCTCCATCCTCTGCGCGTCGGCTACGCGCCCTTCGACGGGGCTCGGCTCGACGAGCGCGGGGTCACGCGGGCGTATCTCGCCCACCTCGCGGATGTCGCCGCGACCGCCCGGGCCGACGAGGGCTGCGACGCGCTCGTGTTCGTGCCGGGCGCACGCGAGGTCGACGAGGTGGTGCGCCTGCTGCGCGACGGCGCGGGATCCGGGGCAAGAACCAGAGCAGGCGTGGCCGGCTCGTTCGGTCGAGCGGGCGACGGACCGGGATCGCGGGGACCCGGTGCGGATCGGGGGGCGCCGCGGGATCGGCAGTCGCCTCCGCGAATCGACGTGCTGCCGCTGCACGGCAGGATCCCCGCCCGCGAGCAGGATCGCGCGGTGCGCGGCCGAGGGAGCGGCGATCCGCCCCGCATCGTGGTGAGCACCTCGCTCGCCGAGAGCTCGCTGACGGTGCCCGGGGTGCGGCTGGTCATCGATTCCGGGCTGTCGCGGGAGGTGCGCCGCGATCGCGGGCGCGACATGACGGGGCTCGTGACGGTGAGCGCTTCGCGCGCGAGCGCGGAGCAACGGGCGGGGCGCGCAGCCAGGCAGGGTCCGGGCCGCGCCGTGCGCGTCTATTCGCCGACCGACTTCGCGCGCATGCCCGCGACCGCGGCGCCCGAGATCGCCTCCGCCGACCTCACTGATGCGGCGCTGCTGCTCGCGGCCTGGGGCACGCCCGGCGGGGCGGGTCTCGCGCTGCCCACGCCGCCGCCGGCGGTCTCGATGGAGGTCGCGGTCGAGGTGCTGCGTTCGCTCGAGCTGGTGGACGGGTCGGGGCGCATCACGTCGCTCGGCGAGCGGGTCGCACGGCTCCCCGTCGGGGCTCGCGAGGCGCGGGCGCTGCTGGCAGGCGCGCAGCAGCTCGGCGACGTCGAGCTGGTGGGCGGGATCGTGGCCGCGATCTCCGACGATCATCGGGAGTCCGGCGCCGACCTCGCGAGCCTGCTGCGCGAGCTGCATTCAGGGCGCGCCCCGGGCGCGGACCGCTGGCGCCGCGAGGCTCGCAGGCTCGCGGGGATCGCCCGCGCTGAGATGGCCGGGGCGGCTACCGGAGCGGCGACCCACCGCGCCGCCGCCTCCGCTCCGGGTGCCGTCGTGGCCCTCTCGAGGCCCGAGTGGATCGCCCGCCGCACCGGCGAGCACTCCCGCAGCTACCTGTTCGCGAGCGGCACGCGCGCGGCCCTGCCCGAGGGCAGCGGCCTCATCGGCAGCGAGTGGATCGCGGTGCGCGAGGTGCAGCGCGCCTCCGGCCGCTCAGCAGACGGCACCGGCGCGGTGATCCGCCTCGCCGCCCACCTCGACGTCGACGACGCGCTCCTGCTCGGGGGCCCGCTCCTCACGAGCGACCGGGCGGCGCGCGTCGAGGCCGGCCGGGTACGGGTGCGGGAGGAGCGCAGGATCGGCGCGATCCTGCTCTCCTCGGCGCCCGTCGCGGCGACGCCTGAGGACGTCGGCCCCGCCCTCGCCGCGCATCTGCGCGAGCGCGGGCTCTCGGCGCTCGACTGGTCGGAGAGGGCGAACTCCCTGCGATCCCGCCTCGCGCTGCTGCACCGGGAGTTCGGCGAACCGTGGCCCGCGATGGACGACGAGTCGCTGACGGAGCGCCTCGATGTGTGGCTCGGGCCCGATCTCGCCCGGCTGCGGCCGGATGGGTCGCTGCGCGGCATCGATACGGCCGCAGCGCTGCGGCGCCTGCTGCCGTGGCCGGAGGCGGCGCGGTTCGACGAGCTCGCGCCGGAGCGGCTGACGGTGCCGTCGGGATCGAGCGCGCGCATCGACTACCCCGATGCGACGGCGGATCCGACGGCTGCGCCCGTCGTCGCGGTGAAGCTGCAGGAGGTGTTCGGCCTCGCCGAGACTCCGAGGATCGCCCGGGGGCGCGTGCCGATCCTCTTCCACCTGCTCTCCCCCGCCCGCAGGCCGCTCGCCGTCACCGACGACCTGTCGTCGTTCTGGAACGGGCCGTACCAGCAGGTGCGCCGCGAGATGCGCGGCCGATACCCGAAGCATCCCTGGCCCGAGGACCCCTGGGCGGCCGAGGCCACGGCCCGCACCACGCGCGCGGCGAAGCGCTAGCTGTAGTTCCTCGTGAGGTTGTGAACACGATCTGACGGTGTGAGACCACCGATCCCGGTATGGGGTCGGTGATGATTGTAGTGATGCAGCCAAGCGTCGTATGTTGCGGCCCTGGCTGCATCACTCTCATACATGCCGGCGTACGCCCAC
>NZ_KB714599.1:156952-449772 GCF_000349545.1 Leucobacter sp. UCD-THU | reverse complement strand
TGTAGTTCCTTGGGACGTTGTGAACGCGTAGCAGACTAAAGAAGACCTCCGGCAGGATGTGGGTTACCACACACACGTCCTCAACCGGAGGTCTTCATGCCCCACGCTAACGCACCCCTCACCCCTATCGGCAGACAACGTCTCGCAGTATTGATTGTCGATCAGGGATGGACCATCCGCCGTGCCGCGGAACGGTTCCAAGTGTCACCCGCGACCGCTGCAAAATGGGCTGCGAGATACCGGGCCGATGACACCCTCCAGGATCGTTCCTCACGCCCGCACACCTCACCCAATCGCCTCTCGAAACGACGCGAGCATCGCATCATCAGTCTGCGTTTCACCCGTCAGTGGGGGCCGCATCGCATTAGTTACCACCTCGGTATCCCGCGTTCCACGATCGAGCGGGTCTTGAACCGATATCGAATGCCGCATCTGGCCCATCTTGACCGCGCGACCGGTCTTCCCGTGAGGAAGCCTCGCATCATGAGGTACGAGAAACAGATCCCGGGAGAGCTCGTGCACGTTGATATCAAGAAACTCGGCCGTATTCCCACTGGGGGCGGATGGCGTGTGCACGGACGCGGATCCGCGCAAGATCGTCAAGCGGGCAGTGCTCGTGACCGTGCGGCACGTACTGGCGCAGCATCCTCGCGCGGCTACGCGTTCTTACATCACGCGGTCGATGATTACTCGCGATTGGCGTACTCCGAGATACTGAACGATGAAAAGAAAGAGACCGCGGCAGCGTTTTGGGATCGGGCGCGTAAGTTCTTCACCCAGGCTGGAATCGTGGTGACCGCTGTCATGACAGACAACGGGTCTTGTTACCGATCCCACGCGTTCGCGAGCGCGCTCGGCCCCGGAGTCAAGCATCATCGCACGCGCCCGTATCGGCCACAGACGAACGGGAAAGTCGAACGTTTCAACCGCACGCTCGCAGCAGAGTGGGCGTACGCCGGCATGTATGAGAGTGATGCAGCCAGGGCCGCAACATACGACGCTTGGCTGCATCACTACAATCATCACCGACCCCATACCGGGATCGGTGGTCTCACACCGTCAGATCGTGTTCACAACCTCACGAGGAACTACANCATACGAGATATTGGCGTGACTGGAGTTCAGACGTGTGCTCTTCCGATCTACGAACGGGAAAGTCGAACGTTTCAACCGCACGCTCGCAGCAGAGTGGGCGTACGCCGGCATGTATGAGAGTGATGCAGCCAGGGCCGCAACATACGACGCTTGGCTGCATCACTACAATCATCACCGACCCCATACCGGGATCGGTGGTCTCACACCGTCAGATCGTGTTCACAACCTCACGAGGAACTACAGCTAGCGGTCGGCGGGTTCGCGGCGCGTGGCCTTGTCGCGGTACATCTCGCGGTCGGCGTTCGCCACCACGTGGGACAGCTTCTCGTCGGGTTGCCACTCGACGAGCCCCCACGACCACGGGTGCGAGCTGTGCTTGTTGAGCCGTTCCATGACCCGCTGCCCGGTCTCGACGTCGGTGTCGGGCAGCACGAGCACGAACTCGTCGCCGCCGAGCCGGGCGATGACGTCGCTCTCGCGCAGCTGCGCGCGCCACTGGCCCGCGAGATCGCGCAGCACGTGGTCGCCGGCGCTGTGCCCGCGGGTGTCGTTGACCTGCTTGAAGCGGTCGAGGTCGATCATCGCGACGCTGATCGGCCGCTCGGCGCGGGTGGCGCGCGCCCGTTCGGCGTAGGCGCGGTCGACGAGGCCCTGCCGGTTCAGCAGCCCGGTGAGGATGTCGACGTGCGTCTCGCGTTTGAAGCGTTTCTGGGCGTAGATGCCGGCTTCGAGGCAGAGCCAGACGAAGAGCAGGATCTTGATCAGGTTTCTGCCGCCGTAGAAGACGTCGGTGCCCGTGTGCCCGAGCACCGCGGCGGTGAGCACCGCGATCAGCACGCCCGCCTCGATGATCCTCGCGGCGGCGGGGCGCAGGAAGATGCCGAGGTAGAGCGCGAGCACCGGCATCTGGATGACCGATCCGATGGTGTTGGTCGGCACGCGCAGCAGCGTGAAGTCGAGCACCATCATCACACCGTTGGCGGTGACGATCACGAGGGCGGGCCAGAACCCGAAGCGATCGCCGAGCACCAGGAACCCGAGGGCCGCGACGGCCGAGAGGATCATGAGCGTGACGATGATCGGGTAACCGAGTCGCGGGCCGCCCTCGAGGAACAGATCGGAGCAGAGCAGCACCGTGAAGACGGCGCAGAGGGCGGCTGTCGCCACCGAGTACATCGTGCTGCGCTCGCGCACCCAGGCGAGCAGGTCTTCCGCCCTGCTGATCGTACCCACCTCCACACCTTTGAGACACGTGTATAACATCTCCATTCTAGGAGATGAACGCGTCTTTCGCTCGGCCGCGCGTCGGGCGTCTGCGCGGATCGGGAGGGGCCGATGAAGCGGTGCGTCACCCGCGACTCTACCCGCTCTCCTCCGGCTCCGATACCTCGTATTCCGGGAACACTCGCGGGCGGGAGGCGCGGTCGCCGCCGGGCTCGGAGGCGCGCTCACGGCGAGGGGCGCTCCCGAGCATTCGGGAGCGCCCCTCGCCCGGGACACGGCGCCGACGGCTCTACTCGAGCTCGCTCGCGCCCGCCGCCGCGAGCCGCCGTCGCACCTCGTCGACCGGGATCTCGTGCCCGACGCGACCCTCGGGCCCGCGTCGGGTGGTCGCCCGCAGCACCGAGTTGATGAGCGCCTCCTCGACCGCGAGCATCGTGGCGTGGAAGAGCGGGGAGAGATCCTCATCGCGGGGCGCCGCGCCGCGCTCGGCGGTGGAGAACGAGATCGCGTAGTCGCCGCTGCCCTGGTCGAAGTCGGCCCCGACGCCGCGCATCGCGTAGACGGCCCGGCGGGCGACGCGGGCGAGCTGCCGCGAATCGAGCGGCGCGTCGGTCGCGGCGACGATCATGCACGAGTTGCCGATGGTCTCGGCCGACGGCTCGGGCAGCATCTCGGCCGCCGGCATCGGCACGCCGGCGATCCGCAGCAGGCCCGTGAAGTTGCTCTGCACGATCGCGCCGACCGTGTACTCGGCGTCGCCCACGGGGGCGAGCCGCGACGACGTGCCGATGCCGCCCTTGAAGCCGAGGGCGGTCGTGCCGGTGCCCGCACCCACGCAGCCCTCGGCGACGGCACCTCCCGAGGCCGAGTCGAGCGCCTCGGCGACCTGCTCGGGCCCCACCGGGCGATCCCGGATCGCCGAGAGGGCCCCGTCGTTCGTCTCGCCGACGACCGGGTTGATCGTGGTCGTCTGCTCGTGGCCCGGTTGCGCGAGCAGCTGCGCCACGAGCGCGTCGGCCACCCGGAACGCCGAGAGCGTGCTCGTCAGCAGAACGGGGGTCTCGATCGCGCCGAGCTCCTGCAGCTGCGTGGCGCCCACGATTTTGCCGTAGCCGTTGCCCACGGCGAGGGCCGCGGGCAACGAGCGCCGCTCGGGTGTGAGCTGGTCGGGCACGATCGCGGTGACACCCGTGTTGTAGCGCCCGTCGGAGATCGTCGCGTGGCCCACGCGCACGCCGGGCACGTCGGTGATGGCGTTGATCGCCCCGCGGGCGTACTTGCCGGCGCCGATCCCGAGCTCGTCGAGCCGGGGTCTCTCCTGCGCGGTCATGCGCTCCATCGTTCGGTCTCCTCGTCCTGTTCCCTGCCCGAGTGGCTCAGGGCCCACCGCACCACGGCCTGCGCGAGCACCTCGGTCGAGTCGACGACCGGCACCGCGAGCCCCACCGCCCCCGCGAGCGCGACCGGTATCTCGGTGCATCCCGCGATCACGACGCCGGCCCCGCGCTCGGCCAGGTCGGCCACCGCCGAGCACAGCGTCTGCGCCGCCGCCGCGCTCTCGGGGTCGCCCTTCACCTGCCGGATCGCCTCCATGACCCGCTCCTGCTGCTCGCCCGAGGGCACGAGCAGGGGTTCGCCGCGCTGGGCGAAGGCCTGCTCGTAGAGTCTGGCCCGGATGGTGCCGTGGGTGGCGAGCAGGCCCGCCCGCCCGCCCGGGGCGAGCATCTCGAGCACCCGGTCCCGCGTCTCGAGCACCATGTCGAGCACGGGCACCTGGACGGCGGCGCGGATCTCGGGCAGGAAGGCGTGCGCGGTGTTGCAGGGCACGGCGATCACGTCGGCGCCCGAGCGCTCGAGCATGCGCGCGCCCGCCGCGAGCTGCGGGCCCGGGTGGGGGCCACTCCCGATGAGCGCCCCCGTGCGGTCCGGGATCGACGGGTCCGACCAGATGAGCGTGCGCGGGTGGTCCTGATCCCGCTGGGCCGGTGTGGCCTGCACGATCTTCGCGTAGAAGTCGGCCGTCGCGGCCGGCCCCATGCCGCCCAGCACCCCGATCACCGCGCGCCGGTCGGCGCGCAGCTCGGTCATCGGACCCGATCCAGGAAGCCCCGGATCCGCTGCGAGTCGCTGCCGGAGAGCACGCTCTCGGGGGTGCCGTGCTCGAGCACCCTGCCCTCGTCGAAGAAGCTGAGCGTGTCGCCCACCTCCCGGGCGAAGCCGATCTCGTGCGTGACCACGATCATCGTCATGCCGCCGTCGGCGAGCTGTCGCATGGTCTCGAGCACCTCGTCGACGAGCTCGGGATCGAGCGCGCTCGTCGGCTCGTCGAAGAGGATGAGCTCGGGATCCATCGCCAGTGCGCGGGCGATGGCGACGCGCTGCTGCTGCCCGCCCGAGAGCTGGTGCGGCTTCTTGTGCATGTGATCCGCGAGCCCCACGCCGGTGAGCTCCTGCTCGGCGCGCGCGTGCGCGTCGGCCCTCGACATCCGCTTCACGTGGATCAGGCTCGCGGCCACGTTCTCGATCGCGTCGTAGTGGCCGTACAGGTTGAAGCGCTGGAACACCATGCCGATCCGGGACCGGAACTTCGCCAGCTGCGGATCGGACCACTCGTGGTACTTGCCGCCGCGCAGCTCATAGCCGACCTGCTCGCCCCGCACCACGAGGCTGCCCGAGTCGATCGTCTCGAGCGCGTTGATCGTGCGCAGGAAGGTCGACTTGCCGGATCCCGAGGGCCCGATGATGCAGCTGACCTCGCCGGGCCGCACCTCGAAATCGACGCCCCGCAGCACCTCGTTCTCACCGAACGACTTGCGCACTCCGCGCGCATCCACCAACAGCTCGCTCATCGCGCCGCCTCCTTCTCAGCCTTCTTGCCCCTGGGCAGAGTGATCGCTCCCGTGGCCGCGCGGATCAGCTGCTGACTGAACCCCGGCCCGCGCACGAGCCGCACCCGATCCTCGCCGAAGCGCTTCTCGAGCAGCGACTGCAGGTAGGTGGCGATCGCCGTCATGAGCATGTACCAGAGGCTCGCCACGATGAGCAGCTCGATGATGAGATTGTTCTGCTTGTAGATGCGGCTCGCGTTGGTCATGAGGTCGTTGCCCGCGACGACCACGATCAGCGAGGTGGTCTTGAGCATCGAGATGAACTCGTTGCCCGTGGGCGGGATGATGATGCGCAGCGCCTGCGGCAGCACGATGAGCCGCATCGTCTGGCGCTGCGTCATGCCGCCCGCGAGCGCGGCCTCGCGCTGGCCGCGGTCGACGGCCTGGATGCCGGCGCGCACCGTCTCGGCGAAGTAGGCCGCGAGGTTGAGGCCGAGGCCGAGCAGCGCCGCCACCGAACCGCTGATGAGCTGGTTCGTGTCCCAGCGCATGCCGATCTGGGTGAACGGCACCTGCAGGGTGATGTAGGGCAGCAGGAACGCCAGGTTGAACCAGAAGATGAGCTGCACGAGCACCGGGGTGCCGCGGAAGAACCAGATGTAGCCCTCCGCGATCCACCGCAGCACCGGGTTCTTCGACAGCTTCATCACCGCGAGCACCACACCGAGCACGAGGCCGAGGATCGTGGCCGCGATGCTCACCCAGATGGTGACGACCACGCCCTCGAGTATCCTCGGGGAGAAGAGGTACTCCCACACGCGGTTCCATCGGATGTTCTCGTTGAACACGACGATGGACACGGCCCAGAGCACGGCGGCGACCGCGACGGCCCCCACCAGCCAGCGGCTCACGTGCAGCCTGGGGGCGATCTCGACGGCATCGCCGCCCGGCCCCAGGAAGGGTTCTTTTCGAGTGCCGCTCATCGCGGTGCTCCTCTCGCTTGCTACGTTCTCGTGTGCGGTGCCCGCGGCGGGACTCAGGCGCCGCCGTTGATGGTGGCCTCTTCGACGGCCATGCCATCGACGCTCCAGGCCTCGAGGATCTCGAGGTAGGTGCCGTTGTCGATGAGCTCCTGCAGCGCCGCCTGGATCGCCTTCGCGAGTTCCTCGTTGGAGTTGTCGACGCCGAGGCCCCAGAGGCTCTCGCCGCCCTCGATCTCGATGGCGTCCATCTTGTTCTCGGGGTCGGCCGCGCGGGCCGCGGCGACGGGGTAGTCTCCGATGGTGGCGACGGCGCGGCCGCTCTGCACGGCGAGGTTGGCCTCGGAATCGCCGCCGAAGGCGAGAATCTCGTAGGGCGACTTGCCGTCGGCCTCGCACTCGGCCGAGAACTCCTCGGCGAGCAGCGCCGACGAGCCGGAGTCGACCACGGCGACGATCTTGCCGCAGAGATCGGACGGCGTCTCGATCGACTCGGGGTTGCCGGTGGAGACGAGGAACGCGTTGCCCGCGCTCACGTAGTTGATGAAGGTGGTGGTCTCGCGGCGCTCGGCGTTGTCGGTCATCGAGCTGGCGAGCACGTCGTACCGCTTCGAGATGAGGCCCGGGATCATCGAGTTGAACTCCTGATCCTCGATCGTCATGGAGACGCCGAGGGTGCGCGAGATCGCGTGGCCGATGGCGGGATCGACGCCGATGATGCCCTCGCCGTCGCTCGCCCACTCCTCCATGGGCGGGTAGCCGACCGAGGTGACCCAGCGCAGTCCCTTGCCCTTGAACTCGTCGGGCAGCAGCGCGGCGGCCTCCTCGGAGGGCTCGATGCCCTCGATCACGTCTTTGGCCTTCTCCTCGTCGGGCACGGCCATGAACTCGACCTCGCCCGCCGCGTCGCCGCTGCCGGTGTCGCTGAGGGACTGCCCGCCGCAGGCGGTCAGCCCGAGCAGGGCGAAGCTCGCGACGATCGCTCCCGAGAGCTGCAGTGCTCGCGTGCTGTTCTTCATCTGGTTCTCCATTCGTGGGTTGGGGTGCGCACTTCCCCGTGCGCGGCGTGGATCCCGGTGCGGTGCAGCCGTTCAGTCGGCCCGGTAGACGACCCGGCCGCCGACGACGGTGGTGCGCACGGTGAGATCCGGGATCTCGTGGGGTTCGACCGCGAAGATGTCGCGGTCGAGCACGACGAAGTCGGCGAGGAGGCCCGGGGCGAGCCGACCGACACGATCGGCGAGGCCGGCGGCGCGGGCGCCGCCCTCGGTGAAGGCGCGCAGCGCGTCGAGCAGCGCGATGCGCTGTTCGGGCTCGCGCCCTCCGGGCGGCAGGCCCTCGCGGTTCTGGCGGGTCACCGCGGCGTGCACGCCGTAGAGCGGGTTCGCCGGTTCGACCGGGGCGTCCGAGCCGAAGGCGACGAGCGCGCCCGAGTCGAGCAGCGACCGCCACGGGTAGTGCGCGATGTCGCGGTCTCCGAGCAGTTCGACGCTCAGCGGGAAGTCGCTCGTGCAGTGGATCGGCTGCTGGGAGGCGACGACGCCGAGCTCGGCGAAGCGGGGCACGTCCTGCCAGCGCAGGTGCTGGGCGTGCTCGACGCGATTGGTGAGGCCGGCGGCGGCGGTAAGTTCGCGGTGGCGCTCGTAGGCGTCGAGCACGAGCGTGTTGGCCCGGTCGCCGATCGCGTGGGTGGCGACGGCGATGCCGTGGCTCACGGCCCGCTCGACGAGTTCGCAGAGCTCGTCGAAGGGGATGACCTCGATGCCGTGGTTGCCGGGCTCTCCCGCGAAGTCCTCGTGCAGGTGCGCGGTGTGGGATCCGAGCGCGCCGTCCGAGAAGAGCTTGACGGGGCCGTCGGTGAGCCAGTCGTCGCCGCGGCCGGTGCGGCGGCCCTCGGCGATCGCGAGGTCGAGGTCGCCCATCGCGACGCCGACGTGCACGCGGATCGCGATGCGCCCGTCGGCCCGCAGTCGTTCGAGCCCGGCGCGCACGTCTTCGCCCTCGAAGTTGGTGATCTGGGTGATGCCGCAGGCGAGGAGCGTCTGCTGGGCCCGCTCGAGGAGGCGGTGCAGCTCGCCGACGAGCGCGGCCTCGGAGCGGTCGCGGATGTCGTCGCCCGCCGACTCGAGCAGCAGGCCGGTCGGCTCCTGCGAGCCGGGTTCGCGCTCGATGCGGCCGCCGACGGGGTCGGGCGTGCCGGCGTCGATGCCGGCGGCGCGCAGGCCGGCCGTGTTCGCCCAGACCGCGTGGCCGTCGACGCTCGGCAGGGACACGGGGCGAGAGCCGAAGAGCGCGTCGAGCGCCTGACGGGTCGGCATCTCGCCGGCGGGCCAGAGGTTGCGGTCCCAGCGGCCGCCGAGCACCCATCCGTCGCCCGGGTGGGCGTCGGCCCAGGCTCGCAGCCGGTCGAGGGTCTCGCCGAGCGAGGCCGCGCCGCGGAGGTCGGGCGCCTCGAGCTCTCGGGCGAGGTTGCCGATGTGGAAGTGGGCGTCGTGGAAGCCCGGCAGCACGACGCCGCCGTCGAGTTCGACGGTCTCGGTGCCGGCGGGCGCGATTCCGCGCAGTTCGCCCTCGGAGCCGAGGGCGACGATGCGACCGTTCTCGACGAGCATCGCCTCGTGCACCGCGGTCTCGGACTCGAGCGAGCGGATCGCCCCATGCAGGAACAGCGTGGAAACCATCAGTATCACTTACCCTCTCGCATCATCCTCGAAGCCCGTTCTAGCTCAGGCTAGGGCACGCAGGCCCGCGCTTTCCACTCCACCGCTGCGCGAATCGGCTACGCTGAGCATCAGCAGATCTTACGCATTTTCCGCTTCTCGATGCCGGGAGTCGCCATGCTCAACCCCGTCCACCTGCGCACGCTGCTCGAGGTCGTGCGCCTCGGATCCTTCGCCGGCGCCGCGAACCGCCTCGGCTACACGCCCTCGGCGGTCTCCCAGCAGATGGCGGCGCTCGAGCACGATTCCGGGGTGCGGCTGTTCGAGCGCACCGCGCGCAGCGCCCGCCCCACGCAGGCCGCCGAGATCATGGCACAGCACGCCGTCAACGTGCTCGCCGAGCTCGACGCCCTGCTGGAGGCCGCGGCCGGCGCCGGGCTCGACACGCGGGAGGAGCTGCGCCTGAGCATCTACGCGAGCCTCGCGCACCGGGTCTTCCCCGATCTGCTCACCGAGCAGCTCGTCGACGAGCCGCTGCTCGGGGTGCGCCTCACGATCCGCGACCCCTCCCCCGCCATCCAGGCGCTCCGCAACGGCGAGGAGGTCGACGTGTCGCTCGTCTACCAGGTCGGCGACAGCGGGCTGTCGTGGCCGGACTCGGTGCATCCCGAGTACCTCGGCGAGGATCGCTACCGCGTCGTGGTGCCCGAGAGCTGGGATCTGCACCGGCACGGCCCGGTGAGCGCGTCGCAGCTCGTCGGCCGCCCATGGGTGCTGCACCATCCCGGATCGAGCGACATCGCCGAGATCGAGGGCGCGTTCTCGGCCCGCGAGCTGCGGCCGAGGGTCGTCGCCCGCTGCGACGACTTCTCGGTGTCGCTGAAGCTCATCGGCAGCGGCTACGCGGCGTCGTTCATGCCGGAGGTGGCGCTCGGCGAACTGCCGGCCGGCGTGCGCGTGCTCGACGTGCCCGAGATCGCGCTCTCGCGACGGGTGTGGGCGCTCGTCTCCCGGCGCGCCCCCCAGCAGCCCGTGCAGCGTCTGCTGCGCCGGCTGCGCGAGGCGATCATCCGAGACGAGGCGCCACGGGAGTGAGGCCGGCCCTCTCGAGTGCGATGCCGAGGTCGAGCGCCTCGCGCTCGGAGCGGGCCATGATCTGCAGGTCGCCGACCGCGAGGGCCGCCAGGTCGAGGGCCGAGGCGGGCACGGCGTAGAGGCCGAGCAGATCCCGGTAGTCCTCCTCGCGCTCGCCGACGCGCGGCAGGGGGATGCCGAGCACCGGGCTCACGACGGCGACCGCCCCGAGCCGCCGCCACTCGCCGAGCAGCCGCTCGCGCAGCGCGGCGAGCCGCTCGCGGCTCGCGCGATAGCGCTCGAGCGGGATCCCCTGCGTGCCGGCGAGCTTCGCGGCAACGTTCGGATCGTATTCGCCCGCCAGACGCGGGTAGGTGGCCTGGTGCGCACGGGCGATCTCGGCGCGGAAGGCGGGCCAGAACGCCGCCTCGATCTCGTCGAGCGGCAGCTCCACCCGCACCGTCTGCACGCCGAGCCCCTCGAGGATGCCCAGCGCGGCGGGGTCGGGATCGCCGCAGACGCCCACGCGGAGCGGTGCCCGGCCTCCGCCGCCCGCGAGGTCGCCCTGTCGACCGCCTGCCGCGCCCGCCCGCGCGAGCGGCCCGCCCGGGCTGCTCGCGCCCTCGGAGAGCGCGCGCCAGGCCTCGGCCACGAGGGAGACGCTCGCGGCCATCGGCCCGACGGTGTCGAACGACGGGCACAGCGGCTGCACCCCTGCGAGGTCGAGCGACCCGTTGCGGGGCCGCAGGCCGACGACGCCCGTGCAGGCCGCGGGGATGCGGATCGAGCCCGCCGTGTCGGTGCCGAGGGCGAGCTCGGCGATGCCCGCCGCGATCGCCGCGGCGCTGCCTCCCGAGGATCCGCCCGGGATCCGATCCGGGAACCGCGGGTTCGGCACCCGGCCGTGCCAGGGGTTGTCGCTGCTCACCCCGTACGCGAACTCGTGCAGGTTCACCTTCGCGACGGGCCGCGCGCCCGCGGTCGCGAGCGCGGCGACCGTCGGGGCGGTCGCGAGCGCGGGTTCGTGACCGAAGATGCGGGACCCGCCCGTCGTGGGGGCGCCCGCGACGTCGATGTTGTCCTTCACTGCGAGGCGCAAACCCCGCAGCGGGCCGTCCCCCGTCTCGATTCCCGACAGCTCGGTGATCACGATGCCCGCAGGCGCAGCCGTTCCGTTCACGCGCACCACAGTAGCGGGTGCCCGGTCGGAAACGGGAGTCGCGGTGGCCTACGGCGGTGCCGCCCTAGTCCGCGACGAGCGCGTTGAGCGCCCTGATGAGCAGGTGCAGGCTGCCGATCGCGCGCGGCTCGGGCACCAGGGTGACGCGCGGCAGCTCCGTCCGATCCCGATCGGCGAGCTCCTCCGGGAAGGCGTCCGCGAGCTCGATGCGGCCCTTCGCCAGCATGTGCGCGAAGCGCGCGTTCAGCTCGTCGAGCTGCGCCTCCTCGGGCGCCCGCCGCAGTCGCAGCACGAGGCGGTCGTACTGCACGGCCGGGGCGGTCGGCGCGTTCTGCCCGCTCAGCATGGTCTGCCCGGGCGGAACCGCCGCCGAGGCGAGTCGGGCCGGCGACGCGGGGGCCCCGCCCGCCTCCGAAGGATCCGGCTCGGTCTCGACCCGCGCCCGCGGATCGCCCGCATCGGTTCCGGCGCGATCCGGCACCCACCGCAGCGAGTCGTAGTTGCTCCAGAAGCCCGCGATCTCGGCCACGGCGGCCTCGACCGAGTCGGTGATGAGCACACGATCGAGATCACCGGGCGACACCATGCCGTAGTCGGCGAGCTGCTCGCGCACGAACGCTTCGAAGCCCCGCCAGAACGTGCCTCCCGGCCGGTCGAGCAGCACGATCGGCGTCGGCACGGCCTTGCCGGTCTGCTGCAGCGTCAGCAGCTCGAACGTCTCGTCGAGCGTGCCGAATCCGCCGGGCAGGCACACGAAACCGCTCGACTCCTTGACGAGCATCAGCTTTCGGGTGAAGAAGTACTTCATCGCGACGTGGTTGCCGTCCTGACTGATCATGTCGTTCGGCTTCTCCTCGAAGGGCAGCCTGATCGAGACGCCGAGCGACCGGTCCGGCCCCGCGCCGCGAGCCGCGGCCTCCATGATCCCCGGCCCCGCCCCTGTGACGAGCATCCAGCCTAGCGCGGCGAGCCCCTGCGCTACGGCCTCGGCCTGCTCCCACAGCGGGTCGCCGGCGAGGATGCGAGCCGATCCGAAGATCGTGACCTTGGGCGTGCCCTCGTGCGCCGCGAAGATGCGGAAGGCGCTGCGCATCTCGGTCAGCGCCGCCGACGAGAGCTTCAGATTCGCGCGGCTCGTGCCGTCGCGGCCGAGGCCGATACTCGTGTCGACGAGCTGCGTGACGAGCTTGCGCTGCCCCCGCACCCCAGCCTCGTCGAGCAGCTCGGCGATCCGCCCCCGCAGCTCTTCGCGATCCTCTGCCCCTCGTTCACCGCTCATGCCTCGAGTCTACGAGGCGGGCGAACACACGACCGGGGGTTGTTGCCCCATCGTCGGAGAGGCGCGGTGGGTCGCGGGCTCAGGCGGTGACGACCTCGGGCGCACCCGTGCCCGCCGTATGGCCCATCTCGTCGGCGATGCGGTTCGCCTCCTCGATGAGCGTGGCCACGATCTCGCTCTCGGGCACGGTCTTGATGACCTCGCCCTTCACGAAGATCTGCCCCTTGCCGTTGCCGCTCGCCACGCCCAGATCGGCCTCGCGGGCCTCGCCCGGGCCGTTCACGACGCAGCCCATCACGGCGACGCGCAGCGGCACGCTCATGCCCTCGAGGCCCTTCGTGACCTGCTCGGCGAGGGTGTAGACGTCGACCTGAGCGCGGCCGCACGACGGGCAGGAGACGATCTCGAGCTTGCGCTCGCGCAGGTTGAGCGACTGCAGGATCTGCAGGCCCACCTTGACCTCCTCGACGGGGGGCGCCGAGAGCGAGACGCGGATCGTGTCGCCGATGCCCTCCGACAGCAGGATGCCGAACGCGGTCGCGCTCTTGATCGTGCCCTGGAACGCCGGTCCGGCCTCGGTGACGCCCAGGTGCAGCGGCCAGTCGCCCCGCTCGGCGAGCTGGCGGTAGGCCTTCACCATGACGATCGGATCGTTGTGCTTGACCGAGATCTTGAAGTCGTGGAAGTCGTGCTCCTCGAAGAGCGAGGCCTCCCAGACCGCGCTCTCGACGAGCGCCTCGGGTGTCGCCTTGCCGTACTTCTGCAGCAGACGGGGGTCGAGCGATCCGGCGTTCACGCCGATGCGGATCGAGACGCCAGCGGCCTTCGCCCGCTTCGCGATCTCGCCGACCTGATCGTCGAACTTGCGGATGTTGCCCGGGTTCACGCGCACCGCCGCGCAGCCGGCGTCGATCGCCGCGTAGACGTAGTTCGGCTGGAAGTGGATGTCGGCGATGACCGGGATCTGGCTCTTCATCGCGATGATCGGCAGCGCCTCGGCGTCGTCGCGCGACGGGCACGCGACACGCACGATGTCGCAGCCCGACGCCGTGAGCTCGGCGATCTGCTGCAGGGTCGCGTTGATGTCGGTGGTGGGCGTCGTGGTCATCGACTGCACCGAGACGGGGGCGTTGCCGCCCACCATCACCGAACCGACCTTGATCTGCCGGGTCTTGCGCCTGGGGGCGAGGACCTCGGGGACCTTCGGCATTCCTAGATTCACTGCTGCCACGGAGTCGAGTGTACCGCCGCCCGCTGTGCGCCGCCCGATGGCCCCCGGCGGATCGAACCGGCGCCCGCGGCGGCGCAGCGACCGAGCGCGAGCACGAGCCCGACCTCAGCCGAGCAGGCTCACCGGCTTCACGATGTCGGCGTACATGAGCAGCAGCGACATCGCGCCCACCGCCACCACCACCACGAACGTGACCGGCACCATGCGCGCCGTGTCGACCGGCCCGGGATCGGGTTTGCGGCGGACGCGCGCGAGGCCGCGCTTCGCCCCCTCGTAGAGGGCTCCCGCGACGTGGCCGCCGTCGAGCGGCATGAGCGGCACGAGGTTGAAGACGAACAGCGCCACGTTGAGCGAGCCGAGCAGGCCGATCACGCTCTGGGCGCGGGCCGCGACGGGCGCCTCGTCGAGGCTCACGATCTCGCCCGCGAGCCGCCCGACGCCCACGACGCTCATGGGGCCGTTGGGGTCGCGCTCCTCGGCGCCGAAGGCCGCGTTCCACGTGTCGACCATGCGCTGCGGCAGTCGCACGATCACACCGGCGACCTGCCGCACGTTCTCGCCCACGAACGCCGGCACCGCGGTGACCGGCTGGGGCACCGTCTCGGAGGCCGAGACCGCGCCGATCATGCCGACGGTCTCGGTGACGGGTTCGCCCGCGTCGTTCGTGACGGGTCGACCGGCATCGTCGAGCACGGCTCGGGCGTTCGGCTCGGGGGTCATCGTGAGCGTCTGCTCGGCCCCGTCGCGCTCGACGAGCACGCGCAGCGACTGCCCGGGCGAGCCCGCGACGATGCCGCGGAACTGCTCCCAGCTCTCGATCTCCTCGCCGTTCACAGTCACGATCCGGTCCCCGGGCAACATGCCCGCCGCCGCGGCGGGGGCGGCGGGATCGCCCTCGCCGCAGGTGGTCGCCGTGCTGCCCGCGGGCAGCAGGCACTCGCTGACGCTGCCGAGCGTGGTGGTGCTCTGCGGCACCCCGAAGCCGACGAGCACGATGCCGAAGAAGACGAAGGCGAGCACGAGGTTCATGAACGGGCCGCCGAGCATGATCACGATCTTCTTCCAGACCGGCAGCCGGTAGAAGGTGCGGTGCTCATCGCCCGCCTCGATCGTCTCGGCGCTCGCGATCCGGGCCTCCTCGACCATGCCCGCGATGCCGCCGCGGCCCTCGGCGGCGCCGGTGCCCTCGGGTTCGGCGCCGCTCTCGGCGTCGGCCTGGGCCTCGGCGGATCGCGAACCGCTCGCGGCGGTGGTGCCTGCGGAGCCGGGTCCGCCCGACTCGGTCGCAGCGGGGTCGGGATCGCCGATCCGCTCCACCTCGGCGATCACGTCGCCCGCCCCCGAGCGGTGGGCCGACGCGGGCCGCTCCTCGACGACCGTGTTGAGGAAGCCCGTGGTCGACTCCCGCGGCGCCTCCCCCGGCCTCTGGGGCGGGTACATGCCGATCATCGCGACGTAGCCGCCGAGCGGGATCGCTTTGACGCCGTACTCGGTCTCGCCCTTCTTGCGCGACCACAGCGTCTTGCCGAAGCCGACCATGTACTGCGTCACCTTCACGCCGAACAGCTTGGCGGGCAGCAGATGGCCGATCTCGTGCAGGCCGATCGAGACCGCGAGCCCGATGACCACGATCAGGATCCCGAGCACGTAGAGCAGCACCTCAATCACCCGCTCAGGCTACTGCTCGGCGCTGTGGACTCTCGGAGAGCCCGGCGCAGCGGATCAGCGCGAACCGCGGGCGGCGATCGTCTTCTGCGCGCGCTCGCGCGCCCACCGCTCGGCCTCGGCGAGCGATTCGAGTGTCAGGATGTCGGGCGCCGTGTGGGCCTCGAGCACGTCGCGCACCGTGTCGACGATGTCGAGGAAGCCGATGCGGCCGGCGTGGAAGGCTTCGACGGCCTCCTCGTTGGCGGCGTTGTAGACCGCTGGGAAGGTGCGCCGGGCGCGCCCCACCTCCTTCGCGAGGTCGACAGCGGGGAACGCTTCGGAGTCGAGCGGCTCGAACTCCCACGAGGTCGCGGCGGTCCAGTCGAGCGGCGGCACGGCGTGGGCGACGCGGTTCGGCCAGCTGAGGCCGAGCGCGATCGGCAGGCGCATGTCGGGCGGCGACGCCTGCGCGATGGTCGATCCGTCGATGAACTCGACCATGGAGTGCACGATCGACTGCGGGTGCACCACCACGTCGATATCGCCGTAGGAGACCCCGAAGAGCAGATGCGCCTCGATCACCTCGAGGCCCTTGTTGACGAGCGTGGCCGAGTTGGTGGTGACCACGCGCCCCATGTTCCAGGTGGGGTGCGCGAGCGCCTGCTCGGGGGTGACGTCGCGCAGGCGCTCGCGGCTGCGGCCGCGAAACGGGCCGCCCGAGGCGGTGAGCACGAGCCGCCGCACCTCATCGCTGCTGCCGGAGCGCAGCGCCTGCGCGATCGCCGAGTGCTCGGAGTCGACCGGCACGATCTGTCCCGGCTTCGCGAGGCCCGTGACGAGGTCGCCGCCCACGATCAGCGACTCCTTGTTGGCGAGAGCGAGCGTGCGGCCCGCCTCGAGCGCCGCGATCGTCGGCCCGAGGCCGATGGAGCCGGTGATGCCGTTGAGCACCACATCGGCCGGCACGTCGCGGATCAGCTTCGCGGCATCGGCGGCGCCGAGCGCGGTGTGCTCGACGTTGAACTCCTCGGCCTGCTCGCGCACCCGTTCGGCCTGGCTGCCGGCCACGAGCCCGACGACCTGGAACTTGGAGGGGTTCTTGCGGACGACGTCGAGCGCCTGTTCGCCGATGGAACCGGTGGACCCGAGAATGACGATGCGCCTCATGGCACCCATTCTGTCAGCACGCCGTTGCCCGAGCCCATCGAGACGATCATGGACGCGAGCGGGGAGGCGACGCCGAAGCCCGCCCCCTGAGTGCGTCACAGGGGCCGGCTGCGGCGTTGCGGCTACTCGCTGTCGGCGTCGGCGTGCACCGTGCCGAGGATGTCGAGCACGAAGATCATCGTGTCGTCGGGCTGGTGACCCATCTGCTCGAGGCTCGCGGCGCCGTAGCCGCCGTCTTCTGCGGGCACCACCGAGATGATCTGCGATCCGACCTTCTGGCCGACGAGGGCGCGCGCGAAGCCGCCGATGACGCCGCCGGGGCCCTCCTTCGCGAGGAAATCGATCGGCTCGCCGCGGCTCCAGCTCGAGTCGAACTCCTCGCCCGTGCGCCAGATCACGCCGCGGTAGTTGACGTAGACGCGGTCGCCCTCCTGCACCTCTTCGCCGTCGCCCTCGATGAGGGTCGCGATCGACAGCTCGGACGGGGGCTCCGCACCCTCGGGCACGGTGATGGTGGGCGCGCCGTCGTCGGCGAGCACCACGCTCGGGAAGCCGGCGGGAGCCTGCTGCTCCTTGCCCTCGGCCTTCTTCAGCAGCTGATCGGGCTCGAGCGTGCCGGGCTCGCCGGCGGTCGCGTCCTCGCCCTCGGTGATCTCGCCGAACTCCATGACGACGACGATCGAGTCCTTCTCGCTGAGACCCTCGATGCCGCTCTCCTCGGCCTTCAGCTCGCCGAAGACGTCGGCGTAGGGCGCGACGAGAGCGACCTGCTCGCCTGGCGTCGCGCAGCGGATGCCCTCGTAAGCCCAAGGCATGAGCTGCTCCTCGACGAACGGCACCGCGCTCTCGGGGAACTGCTGGAGGCTGGCGCCGTCGGAGCCGTTGAACATCGACATCGCGACCGCGATGGTCTGCCCGCTCTTGACGACGTCCCCCTCGCCGTTCTCGAGCACCGAGCGCTCCATCTCGTCGGCCGAGACGGGCGTCTTCGAGGTGATCTCGAGGTCGGAGCCGACCCCGCCCTTCACCGCGATGGACTTGCTGGCCTCGCCGGCGGGCACGCAGGCCTCGCCCGACGCGTCCTTCCCGGTTCCGCCGCCCCCCGTGCAGCCGGTCATGAGCAGTGCCCCGGCGACGGCCGCGGGCAGGAGAACGGAGGAGATTTTCACTGGTATCTGACTTCCTTACACGTGAACTTGCGACGGGGCCGAGCGGCCGCGGATCGTCCCCGAGTATTCCGCACCCGGCTGCCCGTCTCCTGGGAGAGGCGGCTCAGCGCCTCGACTTCGCCGGCAGCACCGCTCGGGCGGCGCTCACCGCGACCACCACGAGCAGCACCAGGGTGGCGAGGTCGCAGACGATGTACACGTAGTGCCACGGCGACTGCCCCGGATCCGCCCCCTGCAGCACGAGGTCGGTGCGCGCGTTGAGCGGCGGTCGCACCACGGTGAGCTTGAAGACGAAGACGAGCAGCAGCGCCATCCAGCTCCAGAGCCGGGCGCCGGCGATGCGGGTGGCCGCAGGCCAGAAGCACAGCAGCGTGTACACGAGCAGGATGGCCGCCTCCACGAGGTTGAGCACGGCGAAGACGAGGCGGCCGATGCCGAGACCGAGCGGGATCGTGATGCCGGGGGCCTGGAACTTCAGCGGAGCCTCGATGAACGAGATGGCCGCGACCATGCCGAACCACAGCACGGGCAGCACGAGCCGCCACAGCTCGGTCGAGATCCTGCGGCGCTCGGCCGCCTCCGTGCCCGCGTCGGCGCTCATGCCGATGCTCCTTCCGCTCGGGCCTCGAGCGCCGCGGCGTAGAGCTCGCGCGCCGAGAGGCCGGTGGCCTCGGCGACCGCTCGGGTCGCATCCTTGAGTCGTTCGCCCTCGACGACGCGCTGCTGCACCTCTGCGAGCGCGGCCTCGGCCGACACCGCGACCTCGGGAGCGCCCCCGACCACGACCACGATCTCGCCCCGCACACCCTCGGCGGCCCAGTCGGCGAGCTCGGCGAGCGAGCCTCGGCGCACCTCCTCGTGCAGCTTGGTGAGCTCGCGGCAGACCGCGGCCGGCCGACCGGGGCCGAAGGCCGCCGCGAGGTCGGCGAGCGAGGCCGCGAGACGGGTCGGCGCCTCGAAGAACACGAGCGTGCGGCGCTCGGCCGCGAGCGCCGAGAGCGCCCGGGATCGCTCTCCCGCCTTGCGCGGCAGGAAGCCCTCGAACGCGAAGCGGTCGGTCGGCAGCCCCGCGACGGCGAGCGCGGTGACGACGGCGCTGGGGCCGGGGATCGCGCTCACCTCGACGCCGTGCTCGGCCGCGAGCTGCACCACCCGGAACCCGGGGTCGGAGACCGTCGGCATGCCGGCGTCGCTCACCAGCACCACGTCCTCGCGAGCGGCCCGTTCGACGAGCGACGCCGCCTTCTCGTGCTCGTTGTGGTCGTGCAGCGCGAGCAGTTCGGGGCGGTTCTCGATGTCGAGCAGGCGCAGCAGCTGGGCGGTGTGCCGCGTGTCCTCCGCGGCGATCACCGTCGCAGCCTCGAGGGTCTCGCGGAGGCGCGGCGAGGCGTCCCCCAGATTGCCGATGGGGGTGGCCGCGAGCAGGATCATGCCTCCATGGTATGCCCGTCGCGCATTCCTCGCCCCTCGCGCCCGTCGCGGATCCCGCGCCCTCGTGAGGAGGAGACTCAGCGGGCACTGCCAGAATGTCGACCATGAGCGAAACGCCTCCTCAGGATCCCCAGCGCCCCCTCCCGCCGGCCAACCCGTTCACCGCGCCGCAGGCGGTCGAGGCCGACCGGGCGCCGAAGAAGGCGATGATCTGGATCGCCGCCGCCCTTGTGGCCCTGCTCTTCACCGGACTCATGGTCTGGTACACCACGGTGCAGCTGCGCGGCGGCGCGGCGGGCTCCGGCGGGCCGATCGCCGGACCCGTCGAGGATCAGACCGACGACGACGGGGCAGAGAACGGATCGGGGTCGTCGGTCGAGTGGCCCGAGAACCTCGCGACCGGCGGGATCGTGTTCGTCGAGCAGGGCGGCGAGGTCGGCGTGCTGCCCTCCGACGCCCCCGTCGGCGACGCGGTGCCCGCGCCGGTCGACGCGGCCGGCATCGGTGCGCAGCACCACATCCGCGTCTACCTCGACTACCGCTGCCCCTTCTGCGCGTTCTTCGAGGAGGCCAGCGCCGACACCCTCGAGCAGGCGGTGCTGAACGGCGACACGGCCGTCGAGATCCACCCGCTCACCTTCCTCGACCGCGCCTCGGCCGACGGCTACTACTCCTCCCGCACGGCGGGCGCGATCGAGTGCCTCGCCGACACGCAGCCCGAGGCGGCATGGGCGGGGCACCAGGCCCTGCTCGATCAGAGCTTCCAGCCCGGCGAGGGCACGGCCGGGCACGACAACACCGCGATCCTCTCCGAGCTCGACCGCGCGACCGGCGGGCTGAACGACGCGGCCCGCTCGTGCATCGAGCAGGAGCGCTTCGTGCCCTTCGCCCAGGCGCTCAACGATTGGGTGTTCAGCACGCCGGTGCCCGGGGCTCAGGATCCCGCGCTCGAGGTGACCGGCACCCCGCTCGTCCTGGTCGACGGGGTGCCCTACTCGGGCGACCCGCGAGACGGCGCCGCCTTCCGCGCGTTCCTCGAGCAGCAGGGCGTCGAGCTCGGCTGATCCCGAACCCATCGGGCCGCGAGTGCAGGCGGAGAGGCGCCCCGACCAGGGTGCGCCCCTTCGAGGTGCACCCGGCCGAGGGGCACCCCGACCGCGGGATGCGCCCCGACCGCGCTGCTAGACTCGGTCGGCTATGCATGAGACCGACCGGCACGGCGCCCAGCAGCCCTCCCCCACCCTGACCTCGCGCACCGGGATGCTCTACTACCCGGTGGCGCTCGTGGCGCGGCTGCCGTTCGCGATGATGGTGATCGGCGTGCTCACCCTCGTCGTCTCGGCCCGCGGCTCCGTCGAGCTCGGCGGCCTGAACTCGGCGATGGTCGGGCTCGGCATCGCCTGCGTCGGACCGCTCATCGGAGCGGCCGCCGACCGCTTCGGGCAGCGCCCCACGCTGCTGCTCGCGGGAGCCGCCAACAGCGTGCTGCTCGGGGCGCTCGCCTGGGTGGCGTTCAGCCCGGCGCCCACCTGGGTGCTGTTCCTCACCTCGTTCGCGGTCGGCGCCACCGCACCCCAGATCTCCCCGATGTCGCGCTCGCGGCTCGTCACGATCATCTCGAACGAGCTGCCGAGGCAGCGTCGGCCCCGCCTGCTCTCGACGGTGCTCGCCTACGAGTCGGCCGCCGACGAGGTCATCTTCGTGTTCGGCCCCGTCGCGGTGGGCGCGCTCGCGACCACGCTCGGCGCGTGGGCCCCGATCGCGGGCGCCGCGATCCTCACCCTCTGCTTCGTCACCGCGTTCGCGATGCACCGCACCAGCGCGCCGGCGAAGACCGCCGAGGAGCGCGCCGCGACCCTCGCCCCCGCCTCGGAGCTGTGGCGGCCCGCCCTGCTCGTCACCGTCTTCGGCATCTTCACCGTCGGCCTGTTCTTCGGTTCGATGCTCACTGCACTCACCTCGTTCATGCAGGACCGCGGCGATGCCGAGAGCGCCGGCCTCGTCTACGGCGTGATGGGCATCGGATCCGCGATCTTCGCGATCGGGGTGGCGCTGCTGCCCGCGCGCTTCACGCTGCGGTCCCGGTGGCTGGTGTTCGCGCTCATGATCCTCGCCGGCACGGCCCTGCTGCAGACCGCGGACGACCTGCCGCGTATGCTGCTGAGCCTCGCGATGATGGGAATCGGGATCGGCCCGCTGCTCGTCACGCTCTACAGCTTCGGCGCACGGCGCAGCCCCGAGGGGCGCTCGGCGACCGTGATGACGATGCTCGGTTCGGGTCTGATGGTGGGCCAGTCTCTCGCGGCGGCCATCACGGGTGTGGTCTCCACCGACCTGGGCACGCGCGCGGCGCTCGTGCTGCCGCTCGTCTCGGCCGCCCTCGCGGTACTCGCCGGTGCGGCCAACTGGGCGCTCACGCCGGCGGGGCGCGAGCCGGGCATCACCACGGGCCCGATCGACCTCGACTGAGCCGGTCGCGCGGAAGGTGCGGGCGGCGAGTCGGCTCGAGCGCCATCGGCCTCGGCGCGCTTCAGCTCTCGGCAGATCCGGGCTCCCGGCCGATGCGCGGCTTCGGCAGGTGCCAGCCGCGGGCGACCGAGGTGAGCCGCAGCACGATCGCCGCGGCGCCGCCGACGAGCGACGCGAGGCCGTCGCTGCCGCCGAGGGCCATGATCCCGACGGCGAGCCCGGCGCCCACGAGCGCCGATACGGCGTAGAGCTCGCGCGTGAGCACGCCCGGCACCGTGTTGACGAGCACGTCGCGGATCACACCTCCGCCGATCGCGGTGATCGTGCCCACCAGGATCGCGGTGAGCGGGGTCTGCCCGGCGGCGAGCGCCGTCGCGGCCCCGTTCGCCGAGAAGAGCCCCAGGCCGAAGGCGTCGAACACCACCTCGAAGTGGCGGATGCGCGTGATCCCGGGATGGACGAAGAAGACCGCGAGCGACCCCACGAGGGCGACCGCGAGGTTCGGCCAGTGCGTGAACGAGACGGGCGGGTGCACACCGAGCAGCATGTCGCGCACGATGCCGCCTCCGACACCGGTGAACGATCCCACGACCACCACGCCGAGGATGTCGAGGCGGCGGCGCACGCCGACGAGCGCTCCGGAGATCGCGAAGGCGAGGATGCCCGACAGCTGCAGGATCTCGTAGACGACGGTGCTCACCACGGGGCGATTCTATCCGGCGTCTCGCCCTGACGCGGTTTCGCGGATCCGCACCGCTCCGGGCCGCGCCGGAATACGCGCGCGGGCGCGAGCGTTGTACCGGGCGGTTCCCCGGGCACCAGCTCGGGTGGAAGAATGGAGACCATGTCTGCCCTCACCCCCGCGGAGGTCGCCGAGCTGCGCGCGGCCTTCCCGTACTTCGCGCTGCAGGCCGAGACCCCGCAGCCGCCCGCCTACCTCGACGCCGCTGCGACCTCGCAACGGCCGTCGAGCGTGCTCGACGCCGAACGGCGGTTCCTCGAGACCGCCAACGCCGCCGTGCACCGCGGCACGAGCGGGGCCGTCGGGGCCGCCACCGAGGCCTTCGAGGGGGCGCGGGAGGCGGTCGCCGGCTTCGTCGGCGCGGCCGCTCCCGAGCAGATCGTGTGGGCCGAGAACGCCACCGACGCGCTGAACATCGTGGCGCTCGGCATCGGCGAGGCGAGCGCGAACCCGGCACTCGGCGTGCCCGGCAGCGAGCGCTTCGCGCTGGGTCCGGGCGACGAGATCCTGGTCACCGAGGCCGAGCACCACGCCAACCTCATCCCGTGGCAGCGGCTCGCGGCCCGCACCGGCGCCGCCTTCCGCTACATCCCCGTGCGCGAGGACGGCACCTGGACGATCGACGACGCTCGCGGAGCCCTGAACGAGCGCACGCGGGTGTTCGCCTTCGCCCACATCTCCAACGTCACGGGCTACGTGGCCCCCGTCGCCGAGCTCGCTGAGCTCGCTCGCGGCGTCGGTGCGCTCACCGTGCTCGACGCGTGCCAGTCGGTGCCGCACATCCCCGTCGACCTCGACGCGCTCGGCGTCGACTTCGCGGCGTTCTCGGGCCACAAGATGCTCGGCCCCAACGGCATCGGCGTGCTCTACGGCCGCCCAGAGCTGCTCGCCGCGCTGCCGCCGTCGCGCACGGGCGGCTCGGCGATCACCCGCGTGACCATGGAGTCGGCCGAGTTCATGCCGCCGCCCATGCGCTTCGAGCCGGGCACGCAGCCCGTGTCCCAGGCCGTCGGCCTCGGCGCGGCGGTCGAGTTCCTCTCGGCCGTCGGCGTGGGGCGGGCCGCAGCGCGCGAGCACGAACTCGTGGAGCGCCTCGTCGCCGGCATCGAGGCCACGCCCGGCGTGCGCCTGCTCGGCCCCTCCGATCCCGCGCAGCGCGTGGCGCTCGCCGCGGTCTCGGTCAACGGCCTGCACGCTCACGACGTCGGCCAGTTCCTCGACGAGCAGGGGGTGCTCGTGCGGGTGGGCCACCACTGCGCGCAGCCGCTGCACCGCGCCTTCGGCATCGCATCGTCGACCCGCGCGAGCGTGCACCTGACCACCACCGAGGACGAGATCGATCGTTTCCTCGACGCGCTCCGCGGCGCTCAGCGGTACTTCGGAGTGGAGGCGGCGGCGTGAGCGCGCTCGACGGACTGTACCAGGAGCTCATCCTCGATCACTCGAAGCGCCCGGTGGGCAAGGGCCAGCTCGACGCCCCGGAGGGCGCGCTCACCGCGTCGCACCACGAGTTCAATCCGAGCTGCGGCGACGAGATCGACCTCTCCATCGCGGTCGATCCCGAGAGCGGGCGCATCGAGGGCCTCGCCTGGAACGGCCAGGGCTGCTCGATCTCGATGGCGTCGGCGTCGATCCTCTCGCAGCTGGTGCGCGATGAGCATCTCACGCTCGAGGGTGCGCAGCAGCGCATCGCAGCGTTCCGAGAGATGATCCAGGCGCGCGGCGAGGGCGAGCCCGACGAGGAGCTGCTCGGCGACGCGGTCGCGCTGCAGGGCGTCGCGAAGTTCGTGATGCGGGTCAAGTGCGCCATGCTGGGCTGGGTCGCGCTCGAGGCCGATCTGCGCCAGGTCGAGGGGCAGCGGGCATGAGCACCGCCATCACGGTCGACAGCACGGTCTCGGAGATCGTCGCGGTGCTCGAGGCGCTCGAGGATCCGAAGGCCCGCGTCGTCAACGAGCGGCACGGCGACGATCACGGCGTCAACCTCACGCGGCTGCGCGAAGTCGCGAAGCCGCTGAAGAAGAACCAGGATCTGGCACTCGAGCTGTGGGCCACCGGGTACACGCCCGCCCGCCTCGTGGCCACGCTCATCGGCAGGCCGCGCGCGTTCACGCAGGCCCAGCTCGACTCCATGCTGCGAGAGGCATACATCCCCAAGGTGCACGGCTGGCTCGTCAACTACATCGTGAAGAAGAGCCCCCACGCCGAGGCGCTGCGCCTCGTCTGGCTCATCGACGACGACCCCGTGGTGGCGAGCGCCGGCTGGGAGCTGACCGCGGAGCGTGTCATGAAGCAGCCCGAGGGCGTCGACGTCGAGATGCTGCTCGACGTGATCGAACTGGGCATGCGCGATGCGCCGCCGCGCCTGCAGTGGTCGATGAACTGGTGCCTCACGCAGATCGGCGTCTGCCACGAGCAGTACCGCGCACGGGCGATCGACATCGCCGAGCGCCTCGAAGTGCTCAAGGACTACCCCACGCCGCCCGGCTGCACGTCGCCGTACGCGCCGCTCGCGATCGCCGAGCTCGTGTCGCGCCGCGGGGTCTGACCGCGACGGCGCCGCGGGCGGAGCGCATCCCGACGGTCAGACCCTCGCGACGAGGCCGCTCTCGGCCGCGGCGAACCGATCCGCGACCTCGCGGATGATCGCCTGCATCGCCGCGCCCGCGTGCGTGGGCGCCATATCGGAGCGCCGCGCGATGCTGATCGTACGGGTGAGACCGTCGCCTGCGAGGGGCGTGACGCGCAGCTTGGGGCGATCCGCGGCCACCATCGCGGGAATCACCGCGATGCCGATGCCCCGCTCGGCGAAGCTCAGGGCGGCGTCCATCTCGGCGCCCTCGACCGCCACGAGCGGGGCCGCGCCCGCGCTGCGGAATGCGGCGTCCATCGTGACTCGCAGGTCGTAGTTCTCGGGGAACACGACCTGCGGCACCCGGCTCAGCTCGCCGAGGCCCACCGGCGCGGCGCCGGCGAACGGGTCGGGCTCGCTCGCCGCCGAGACGGCGACGAGGCGCTCGCTCAGGATCGGCTCCCGTTCGAGCACCGCTCGGGCCGCGCCCGACGAGACGCTCGTCACGATGAGCGCGAGGTCGAGCCCGCCCTCCATGAGCGCTGCGAGGAGGCTGCGCGATCCGCGCTCGAGGATCTCGATGTCGATGCCGGGGTGCCTGCCCCGGAACTCGGCGAGCACGTCGGCCACGAGGCTCGTGCACAGCGTGGGGGTCGCCCCGAGCCGGATCCTGCCCCGTCTGAGGCCGGCGAGCTCGGCCATCTCGCCGCGTGCGGTCTCGGCGTCGGCGAGCATGCGCCGCGCGAACGGCAGCAGACGCTCGCCCGCAGCGGTGAGGGCCACGTTGCCGCGCGCTCGGTGGAACAGCTCGACGCCGAGCTCGGTCTCGAGGCTCGCGATCTGACGGCTGAGGGAGGGCTGAGCGAGGTGGAGGTGCTCGGCGGCGCGCGTGAAGTGCCCGGTGCGGGCCACCTCGGCGAAGCCGCGGAGCTGTTCGAGATTCACACTTCATAGCCTATCCACATCATAATGATCCAATCTATTCATTGGAGTAATCATCGGTGGGTGCCTAGCGTGGTCCCCATGAACACCATCGCAGCCACCACCGACACTCCCGGATCCACCCGCCCCGAGCGGCTCCTCTCGACTTCCGTGCTCGTCATCGGCACGGGCGGCGCGGGCCTGCGCGCGTCCATCGAGCTCGCCGAGCGCGGCGTGCAGGTGCTCGCCGTCGGCAAGCGCCGCGCCCACGACGCCCACACCACGCTCGCCGCGGGCGGCATCAACGCCGCCCTCGGCACCGTCGATCCCGAGGACAGCTGGCAGCAGCACGCCGCCGACACGCTGCGCGAATCCTACTTCCTCGCCGACCCCGCTATCGTCGAGGTCGTCACCCGCGGCGCGGCTCAGGGAATCGAGGAGCTCGAGCGCTGGGGCATGCCCTTCGCCCGCGAGGACGACGGTCGCATCAGCCAGCGCTTCTTCGGCGCGCACAAGTACCGTCGCACCTGCTACGCCGGCGACTACACCGGTCTCGAGATCCAGCGCACCCTCATGCGCCGCGCCGCCGAGCTGCGCGTGCCCATCGTCGACACGATCTACATCACCCGCCTGCTCGTCAGCGACGGGCGCATCTTCGGCGCCTACGGCTTCGACATCGTCGACGGCACCCCCGTCGTCATCCACGCCGACGCGGTGATCCTCGCGGCCGGCGGTCACACCCGCATCTGGCGCAACACCTCGTCGCGACGCGACGAGAACACGGGCGACTCGTTCCGCCTCGCAGCCCTCGCCGGCGCGCGCATCCGCGACGCCGAGCTCGTGCAGTTCCACCCGTCGGGCATCCTCGAGCCGGCGGAGGCCGCCGGCACCCTCGTCTCCGAGGCGGCCCGCGGTGAGGGAGGCATTCTGCGCAACGCGCTCGGCGAGCGCTACATGGAGAAGTACGATCCCGAGCGCATGGAGCTCTCGACCCGCGACCGCGTCGCGCTCGCGAGCTACACCGAGATCGCCGAGGGGCGCGGCACGACGAACGGAGGCGTCTTCCTCGACGTCTCGCACCTGCCGCGCGAGCAGATCCTCTCCAAGCTGCCCCGGGTGTACCGCACCCTCATCGACCTGCAGATGCTCGACATCACCGAGCAGCCCATCGAGATCGCGCCCACCGCCCACTACTCCATGGGCGGCGTGTGGGTGCGCCCCGAGGATCACGGCACCGGCGTCGACGGGCTCTACGCCATCGGCGAGGCGTCGAGCGGGTTGCACGGCGCCAACCGCCTCGGCGGCAACTCCCTCATCGAGCTGCTCGTGTACGGGCGGATCACCGGCACCGACGCCGCCGAGTACGTCACCGGCCTCACCGAGATCACGCGCGATCCGACCGCCGTCGCCGAGGCGCGCGCCGAGATGCGGGCGCTGCTCACGGGCGACGGCACCGAGAGCCCGCGCCGTCTGCAGCGGGCGCTGCGCGATCTCATGACCGAGCACGCGGGTGTGGTGCGCAGCGAGGCGGGCCTGCGCGAGGGCCTCGAGAAGCTCGACGCCCTCGAGGAGCGCGTGGCGAAGGTCACCGCCCACCCCGACATCGCGGGATTCGACGATCTCGCGCACGCCTTCGACCTCTTCGGATCGATGCTGGCGGCCCGAGCGACCCTGGAGTGCGCCGTCGAGCGGCGCGAGACCCGCGGCTGCCACAACCGCTCCGACTTCCCCGAGCAGAGCGACGAGCTGCGCGGCAACTTCGTGTGGTCGCCGTCTGCCGGTGCGGTGTTCGAGCCGCTGCCCGAGGTTCCCGAGTCGTTCCGCGCACTCGCCTACGCCGACGCCGACGACTCGGTCGAGGGCAAGCTGGTCGAGTAGCCCGGCCCGATCACGGGCCTCCGCGGGCCAGGGTCGGTCCTGGCCCCGGTCGGGGTCGGGACCGGGGGTCGGGTCTGAGATCCGGGCCCGGGCTCGGGATCCGGATCACCGCACTTCGCTCACAGCCGGCCGATTCGAGTGAGTTCCACCCGAATCGGCCGGCTGCCTGTGCATCAGCCCGATTCGCGCGCCCGCCCCGCGCAGGATCGGATCATGACGCCCTCCAGCACCCCCGACGATCAGCGCCGCGTACTGACCTGCCGCGGCACCGCAGACTTCCTCGCAGCTCTCCCCCACCTCGTCGGCTACACCGCCGACGACAGCATCTTCGTCGTGTTCTTCTCCGGTTCGCGAACGGGCCAGGCGATGCGCCTCGACCTGCCGCCCGACGAGACGCCCGGGCACACCGCTCCGCTGCTCGACTTCATCAGCGGCACGTTGCGCGGGCTCGACGGCGAGCGCGCCTCGCCGCCGGCCGTCGTCATCACCTGCACCCGAACCTTCGCCGAGTCCGACGGGCCGCCGTGGCGGTCGCTCGCGCGACGCATCGAGCGCCGTCTGAAACGAGACGGCGTCCGCCTGCGAGAGCTCTGCTGCCGAGCTCCCGACGGCTGGATCAGCTACCTCGACCCGACGGCTCCCAGGGGCGGGCGCCCGCTCAGCGATATCGCAGAGAGCCCGATCGCGCTCGAAGCGGGTGCGAACGGCGAGGCTCCTCGCGATCTGGCCGAGCTCGGGGCGATCCCCGAACCGGCCCCCGAGCGTCGCGACGCGGTGCTCGCGGCACTCGCCGAGCTGCCCCCGTTCGAACCGGCGCACTTTCGTTCCCGCACGGCAGGGGCTTCGTCGGGCGGCGGGCGCGCCCCCGTGCCGGCCCGACGGGAGTTCGCCGCGGTGTCGGCCGAGCAGTGCACGCACCCCGCGCCGCCCGAAGCCTACGCCTGGATGCACGACACCGCGCGGGTCGTCGAGGCGCTGCGCGACGAACAGCGGCCCCTCGCCCCCGCCATGACGGCGCGCCTGATCCGCTGCGCGCAACTGCCCGACCGGTGGCTGCTGCTCGCCCTCGGGGTGCTCACGCGGCCGCTCTTCCCCGTCGAGCTCGCAGAAGATCTGGGGCCGGCGCAGTTCGTGGCGGTGCCCGTCGACCTCGACGCCGGGTCGGGGCCGTCCAGGCAGGCGGGCTGGACGCTGCGTCGGCTGCTCGCCCACCTCTCTCCCGAGTTCACCGAGCAGCGGCGGCTGCCGCCGCTGCGCGAGCGCGTGATCGAGGCGGTATCGGTTACGCCCGACGAGTTGCGGCCGTCGCTGCTCGCCTTCAGCGCCTGGCTGTGGTGGTTGAGCGGCTCCCAGTCCGTGGCCGCGCAGCAGCTGGGCGAGGCGCTCGCCATCGATCCGCAGCACGAGCTCGCACGCATGACCGAGCGGCTCATCGCCGCGTCACCCGTCGCACGCCCCCTTCCGAGCCCCGTCTCGAGGGCGGCATGATGGCGGGAGGCGCGACACCGGGCACGCGGGAGCTGCCGACGCGCGGGTCGATGCACGGGTCGATCCGCGGCTCGCAGCGCCAGTCGCAGTGCCGGTCAGCGCGAGTGGATCTCAGCACGCAGCACGCTCACCACGCGCTCGATGTCAGCGCTGTCGATGGGGCTCGCGAGGGTGAAGCGCACGGCCGTCTGCGCGAGCTCGGGCGCGAGCCCCATCGCGAGCAGCGCGGGCGACGGCTCATCCTTCCCCGCGGCGCAGGCCGATCCCGACGAGACCGCGAACCCCGCCGCGTCGAGCGCCACCAGCAGCGACTCGCCGCTCGCCGAGGCCATGACGAAGGAGGCGTGCCCCGGCAGCCGCTCGCTCGGATGCCCCGTGAGCCGCGCTCCCGGCACCTCGGCGAGCACACGCTCGACCAGTTCGTCGCGACTGCGCGCGAGCGCGAGGGCGCGGGTGCCGATCTCTCGGGCGGAGGCGGCGACGGCCGCCGCGAAACCGGCGATCGCCGCCACGTTCTCGGTGCCCGAGCGCCGGCCGCCCTCCTGCCCCCCGCCGTGCAGCAGGGGTTCGAGCGGCAGATGGGCGCGCACGAGCAGGGCGCCGGCCCCCTGCGGGCCGCCGAACTTGTGCGAGGCCACCGTCATCGCGTCGACCCCGGAGCCTGGCCATGCGGTCGCGCCGAGGCCGCCGAACGACACGGGCAGCGAGGCCGCCGCCTGCACGGCATCGGTGTGCACGAGCGCCCCGCGCGACCCGGCCTCGGCTGCGATCTCGGGCATCGGCTGCACGGTTCCGACCTCGGCGTTCGCGAGGCCGACCGAGACCAGCGTCGTGTCGTCGCGCAGCGTCGCGGCGACGTCCGCAGGATCGACGCGCCCGTGCCGGTCCACGGGCAGCAGGCTCAGCTCGAAGCCGTGCACCCGTTCGAGGAAGCGGCAGCTCTCGAGCACCGAGGGGTGCTCGATCGGAGTGGTCACGAGGTGCCGACCGCGCGGCGCGGCGAGCGAGAGCCCGATGATCGCGAGGTTGTTGGCCTCGGTGCCGCCGCCGGTGAATACGAGTTCGCCTGGCCGCGCCCCGATCGCCGAGGCGATCGCGGCGCGCGCGGCCTCCACGGTCTGCTGCGCGCGGTATCCCGCCTGGTGCACGCTCGACGGGTTGGCGGGCCCCCCGTCAAGTGCCGCGACCACGGCCGCCCGCGCCTCGGGCCTGAGCGGCGCCGTCGCAGCCGCGTCGAGATAGCGCTGAGCGTGCTGCGCGGGGCTCGGCAGGCTCACGGCGCGTCCAGCCCCAGGTCGAGCGCGCGTGCGCCGTGCGTGAGCCGGCCCACCGAGATGACGTCGACGCCGGTCTCGGCGATCCCCGCGACGGTGTCGAGGTCGACGCCCCCGCTCGCCTCAGCGATCGCCCGGCCGTCGATGAGACGCACGCCCTCGACCAGCTCGGGGATCGAGAAGTTGTCGAGCAGGAGGCCGGTCGGCGCGGCGTCGAGCACGGGCGGGATCTGCTCGAGACGGTCGACCTCCACCACGATCGAGGTGGTGTGGCCGGCGCGCTCCCGCAGTCGCCGCAGCGCGCTCGTGATCGACGCGTCGTCGACGGCTCCGAGGGCGGCGAGGTGGTTGTCCTTCACCATGATCGCGTCCGAGAGCCCGAAGCGGTGGTTCGATCCGCCGCCCGCCCGCACCGCGTGCTTCTCGAGCGCCCGCAGGCCCGGAGTGGTCTTCCGCGTATCGGCGATGCGGGCCTGTGTGTGGGCGACGGCGGCGGCGTACCGGGCGGTGAGTGTCGCGACGCCGCTCATCCGCTGGCAGAGGTTCAAGGCGACCCGCTCGCCGGTGAGCACCCCGCGGGCAGGGCCGGCGATGCGGGCGAGGGCCCGCCCGGCGGCGAACGCCTCGCCCTCGTCGGCGAGCGCCGTCACCTCGATGCGCGGGTCGAGCTGCCGGAAGGTCTCGACGATCAGCGGTCCGCCCGCGAAGACGCCGGACTCCCGGGCGACGAGGCGCGCATCGATCTCGGCGCTCGCCGGGATCGCGAGCTCGACGGTCAGGTCGCCCCACGGCGCGTCCTCTGCGAGCGCCGAACGTACGACGGATTCGATGATGTGTGGGGTCAGCACTGCACAAGGCTCCTCTGCCGATCAGGATCCGGGGAAGACTCGGGAGCGCTCGCGAAGGCGAACGCGAAGGCCCGGCGGCGGGCCTGCGCCGGGTCGGTGCGCGGCGCGTCGAGCCGCTGGTGGGCGCCGCGCGACTCGGTTCGCGCCTCCGCAGCGAGCGCGATCATCGCACGGAGGCTCGTGTCGGGGCCGCCGGTCGCGATCGCCCCCGGCCGTGCCTCGGCGACGAGCGCGCGCATGCCGGCTCCCTCGAGCACCCACGAACCGCGGGCCCTCGCGAAGCCCGCGGCGGCGTCTCCCGCCCGGCGGCCGAAGACCAGCCCCTCGAGCAGCGAGTTCGAAGCGAGGCGATTCGCCCCGTGCACGCCGGTCGCCGCCGTCTCTCCCGCGACGAACAGTCCCGGCACCGAGGTGCGGCCCCGCAGGTCGGAGGCGACGCCGCCCATCGTGTAGTGAGCCGCGGGCGAGACGGGCACGAGCTCTCGGCTCCAGTCGATGCCGTGCTCGGCGACCGCGGCGGTGATCCCGGGGAAGCGGCGGGCGAGCGATCCGGCTCCCCCCTCGCGCTCGACGCACCTCGCGTCGAGCCACAGCCGGGACTCCCCACGCTCCAGCATCGCCCGCTGCATCTCGCGCGACACCACATCGCGCGGCGCGAGCTCCGCGAGGGGATGCCGCCCCACCATGAAGCGCGCCCCCGAGCCGTCGCGCAGCACTGCGCCCGCACCGCGCACCGCTTCGGACACGAGCACGCCCGAGCCGTGCAGCACCGTGGGATGGAACTGCACGAACTCCAGGTCGGCGAGCACCGCGCCCGCCCGCGCCGCCAGCACCACTCCCTCGCCGCGCGAAGAGGTCGGATTGGTCGAGCGCTCGTAGAGCGCGGCGTACCCGCCCGTCGCGAGCACCACCGCATCCGCGCGACGATCCTCCAGCGCCTCACCGACGGTGCTCCGCAGCACCGCGCCGCGCACCGCACCCGCCTCGCTCAGCAGCTCGACGGCGACACGATCCTCCAGCAGCTCGATCCGCCCCGCAGCCGCCTCGACCAGCACGCGCGCCACGAGATGCTCGTGCAGCACTGCGCCGGTGCGATCGCCCCCGGCGTGCACGATGCGGGCACGGCCGTGCGCCCCCTCGAGCCCGAGGCGCGGCGCCCCCGACTCGGCGCGGTCCGCGTCGAAACCGCCCCGCAGCAGCGCTCGCACCGCTCGGGCGCCCTCGCCGGTCAGCACCTCCGCCGCCTCGGCGTCGACCAGCCCCGCCCCCGCCGCGACGGTGTCGGCGAAGTGCGCCTCCGGCGTATCGCCGAAACCGATCGCCGCGGCGATCCCGCCCTGCGCGAGGGCGGTGCTGCCGCCCGACGCGGCGCGCTCGGCCTCGTCGGCTCCGCCCAGGCGGCCGGGCACCACGAGCGTCGTCGCCGCCCCGGCCCGAGCCGCGGCGAGTGCGCACGAGAGCCCCGCGACCCCCGAGCCGATGACGAGGATCACGGGCGGGCCGCGAGCATCCGCTCGAGGGCGACCCGGGAGTCGCCCGCCACGTCGTCGGAGACCCGGATGCGGTTCGGCGCAGAGCCGTCGAGCAGCGACTCGAGCGTCCAGGCGAGGTATGCCGGGTGGATGCGGTACATCGTGGAGCAGGGGCACACGACGGGGTCGAGGCAGAACACCGTGAGCTCGGGGTGCTGCTCCTGCAGACGATTGACGAGGTTGATCTCGGTGCCGACCGCGATCACGTCGCCGGGCGCCGCCGCCTCGATCTCCCTGCGGATGTACTCGGTCGATCCCGCACCGTCCGCGGCCTCCACGACCGCGGCCGGGCACTCCGGGTGCACGATCACGCGCACGCCCGGGTACTCGGCGCGCGCGCGCTCGATCTGCTGCACGGTGAAGCGCTTGTGCACCGAGCAGAACCCGTTCCAGAGGATCACGCGAGCGTCGCGCAACTGCTCGACCGTGTTGCCGCCGAGCGGGAGGTGGGGCCGCCACAGCGGCATCAGCTCTTCGGAGATGCCCATCGCCTTCGCGGTGTTGCGGCCGAGGTGCTGATCCGGGAAGAACACGACGCGCTGACCGCGCTCGAACGCCCACTCCAGCACCGTTCGGGCGTTCGACGAGGTGCAGACGATGCCCCCGTTGCGCCCGCAGAACGCTTTGATCGCCGCCGACGAGTTCATGTAGGTCACCGGGATCACCCCTCGCTTCGCTCCGGGGGCTGACGCTGTGACGGCACCAGTCGAAGATTCGAACGCTGCGTCTTCTCGGTTTTCGCCTGCAGGGTGCAGACCGTTCTCGCTCTCGGCGCCCAGCGCGCCCGTCAGCTCCTCCCAGCAGCGTTCGACCTGCTCGATCGTCGCCATGTCGGCCATGGAGCAGCCCGCGGCGAGGTTCGGCAGCACGACCGCCTGCGACGGCCCGGAGAGGATGTCGGCGGTCTCGGCCATGAAGTGCACGCCGCAGAACACGAAGGCCTCGGCCTCGGGGTGCGCCTTCGCGGCCTGGGCCAGCATGAAGGAGTCGCCCACGAAGTCGGCGTGCTGCACGATCTCGTCGCGCTGGTAGAAGTGGCCGAGGATCTGCACGCGGTCGCCGAGCCGCTGCTTGGCGGCGACGATCCAGTCGTGCAGCTGCTCGTCGGAGGCGTCGGTGTACCGCGAGGGCAGCGGGCCCTGGCGCGGGGCGTCGCCCGGGATCGCGTCCGGCGCCGAAGCGCCCGGACCGTAGCCCGCGGAGCGGTCGATCGCCCAGGGGTCGCTGGCGAGACCGGAATCGCAGCTCGAGACGCCGGTCGCCCGCAGCGCGATGGGCCGACGATGCGACGCCGGGCCGCTCGCGGGCTTCTGCGGAGGTCGCGCGGCGCTCTCGCGCTCGGCGGCCGCTCGGATGAGTTCGTGCACGCTCGTCATGGTGTGCTCCTCGGTGTCGGGTCTTGGGGTTCGGCCGTCTCCCGTGACCGGGCTGCGGCACGGGTCGGCTGGTCGGGGCGGCCGGGAGGCGCCGTGAGCGGCTCGTCCCGAAAGCGGTAGAGGCGGGCGGGCCGGTGCCGAGCGCCGGTCTCGACCTCGCCGGTGTCGACGAGGTTGCCCTGCGCGAGGGCCTGGCGCCTGAAGTTCGCCGGGTCGACGGTCTCGCCGAGCACGGCCTCCGTCACGGCGCGCAGCCGTCCGAGGGTGAAGACGGGCCCGAGGAATCGGTGCGCGACCGCCTCGTACTCGGTCTTGGAGCGCAGGCGCGCGAGCGCGTAGGCGACGATCTCGGCGTGGTCGAAGGCCAGCTCGGGCAGCCGGTCGGCCGAGAACCAGACCACGTTCGGGTCGGGGTCGCCGGGCGGTGTCCGCCGATCCGTGCGGGCCTCGCCGGTGCGCCCGGCCTCGGCCTCGGGGGCCGCACCGGGTGCGCCGCTCGTCGTCTCGCCTGGATCCGGGTCGTCCCAGCGCCGGGGGCGCTCGGGATCCCTGCGCGGGTCGACCGCCTCGCCGGATGCGGGAGCCGTCGGCGCGAGCAGGTCGCGCTCCCCGTACAGCGCCCAGTAGGCGATGGTGACGAGCCGCTGTGCTTCCGCGGAGCGCTCGACGCCGCCGAAGGAGTAGAGCTGCTCGAGATACCCGGGATCCCGCAGCACGGCCGCGCGCAGGGTGCGCAGCGCGGTGTCCGAGAGGGTCTCGTCCCACTGGGTGGGGCCGCCGGGCAGCGCCCAGCACCCCAGGAACGGCGCCCGGGTGCGGCGCACGAGGGGCAGCCAGAGCGTGATGGCGGCGTCGGCCCCGCCGGTGCGCCCCTGCTGATCGCCGATGAGGGCGTCCTCCGGCGGTCGCAGCGCGAAGGCGACCGTCGAGACCGCCACCGCCGGAGGCAGGGTGCGTCGCTCGCTCACACTCGCGTTCTCGTACGGCACGGTTCTCCTCGTCGGGGCGGCAGCGGGTTCGCGCCCGGTTCCGCCAACTTATAGTCACAATGACTATAAGTCAATTCGCTCCCAGCGCAATCCCACCCAGGACACAAGAAGGTCACGAAGCTGTCGCAATGCCGGTATCTGGGATAGGCTCGCCGCAAGACCAGTAATGCCGAACGTTGGAGCACTCCAGACACGTTTTATCGCTGCGGCCCGCCGCAGCACGCACCACCAGTCTCCACGTCGGCGCCGTCGCCGTGGCACCCGGGTCGCATCACGCGGCCAGCAACACACGAAGGAAACACACTATGGCCATCGGCACCGTGAAATGGTTCAACTCCGAAAAGGGCTTCGGCTTCATCACCCCCGACGACGGAGCTTCCGACGTCTTCGCGCACTTCAGCGCGATCCAGGGCAACGGCCGTCGCGACCTCTTCGAGAACCAGCGCGTCGAGTTCGACGTCGAGCAGGGCCCCAAGGGTCTGCAGGCGAGCAACATCCGCGCGCTCTAAGCACAGCGCGACACCCGGCGGGGGTGCGGGGCTTCGGCCCCGCACCCCCGCTGCTGTTTCGGCCGACCCCGAACCCGGGATCCGACACCCCGCTGCCCGGCGCGCCCGTCAACCTGCCACCCGCGCGGCGCTCAGCCCGCCACCCGCCGCGGCATTCAGTCCGCGACCCGGTAGCGCAGATAGACCGTGCCGTTGTCGAAGCCGCGCTGCTCGAGCAGCCGCAGTTCGCAGCGAACCCCCTCAGGGAAGAATCGCTTGCCTCCGCCCACCACGACCGGGGCCACGAACAGCCCGATCTCGTCGACGAGGCCCGCCCGCAGCGCCTGGGCGGCGAGCATCGGCCCGTCGATCGTGAGGTCGTGGTCGAGGTTCAGCTTCAGTTCCCGGATCTCGTCGGGATCGAAGGATCGGCGCAGCGTCGTGCGCGCGCTGCGGGGCTCGTGGAGGCTCGTAGAGAAGACGATCTTGTCGCACGACCGCCACAGTCGCGCATAGTCGGCGATCCCCGCGGGCAGCTCCTCGTCGAGACCCGCGGTCTCCCAGTAGACCATCGTGTCGTACATGCGCCGCCCGTAGAGATAAGTGCCGACCGACCGGGTGCTCTCGGCGACGAACTCGTGCAGTTCCTCGCTCGCGACTCCCCAGTCGAAGGCGCCGTGCGCATCGGCGACGTAGCCGTCGGCCGTCACGATCATCGAGTAGATCAGTGCACCCATCAGCGTCTCCTTCGCTCGCCGCGCGCGGTCACGACTCCAGTATCGCCCCGCGGCGCGCCCGACCGGCTGCGCGGATCCTCCGAGCCGGCTCCGCCTGGCGCGGGCCTCGCGGGAGCGAACCGGCGCGGGCGCCCCTTTTGTGCATTCGCCACACCCGGCTCGACAGTGCTTCGGACGCCGCACTACATTCGGGGCACCGCGTCCGAATCGAAACTGGGGATCCATGTCAACGTCGACCTACCCGCACCTCTTCGCGCCCCTCGACCTGGGCTTCGTCACGCTACCCAACCGCGTGCTCATGGGATCGATGCACCTCGGCCTCGAGGAGGCGCCCGACGGGGCCCAGCGCCTCGCCGCGTTCTACCGCGAGCGAGCCCGCGGCGGGGCCGCACTCATCGTGACGGGCGGCATCGCCCCCAATGCCGCGGGGCGGCTCACCCCGGGCGCCGCGACGCTCGAGCACGAGGAGCAGCTGCCCCACCACCGCACCGTCACCGACGCCGTGCACGAGGAGGGAGGCAGGATCGCGCTGCAGATCCTGCACGCCGGCCGCTACGGCGCGCACCCCGACATCGTCGCCCCCAGCCCGATCCAGGCCCCCATCTCGCCGCTCACCCCGCGCGAGCTCGACGACGCCGAGATCGAGCGCACCATCGACGACTTCGCCCGCACGGCCCGCCTGGCCCGGCTCGCCGGGTACGACGGGGTCGAGATCATGGGCTCCGAGGGCTACCTCATCAACCAGTTCACGGCCCGGCGCACCAACCATCGCGAAGACCGCTGGGGCGGTTCCTTCGACAACCGCCTGCGGTTCCCCGTCGAGATCGTGCGGCGGGTGCGCGAGGCCGTGGGCGAGCGCTTCATCGTGATCTACCGGCTCTCGATGCTCGAGCTCGTGCCCGAAGGAGCCACCCTCGACGAGGCGACGGAGCTGGCGAGACGCGTCGAGGCGGCGGGCGCGACCATGATCAACTCCGGCATCGGCTGGCACGAGGCGCGCGTGCCCACGATCGCGAGCTCGGTGCCGCGGGCGGCCTTCGCCTGGGTGACGCAGCGCTTCGCGAGCGCCGTGTCGATCCCGCTCATCACCACCAACCGCATCAACAGCCCCCGCACGGCCGAGCGGCTGTTGGCCGAGGGCGGCGCCGACATGGTCTCGCTCGCCCGCCCGTTCCTCGCCGATCCCGAGTTCGTGAGCAAGGCTGCGGCGGGAACGCCCGAACGCATCAACACCTGCATCGCCTGCAACCAGGCGTGCCTCGACCACACCTTCTCGGGCCGGCCGGCGTCGTGCCTCGTGAACCCGCGGGCGGGCAGCGAGACCGAGCTGATCATCGCGCCCGCCCTCACCCGGAAGCGCGTCGCGGTCGTCGGTGCAGGACCGGCCGGGCTCGCCTGCGCGACCACGGCGGCGTCGCGCGGCCACGAGGTCACCCTGTTCGAGGCCGCGGATCGCATCGGCGGGCAGCTGAACGTTGCGCTGCAGGTGCCCGGCAAGAGCGAGTTCCGCGAGACGCTGCGCTACTTCGGGGTGCGCATCGAGGAGACCGGGGTCGAGCTGCGGCTCGGGCACCGGGTCGCCGCCGAGGAGCTCGCGGCGCACGATTTCGACGAGGTCGTCGTGGCCACGGGCGTCGTGCCGCGCCGCCCCGAGATCCCGGGCCTTGATCACCCGAGCGTGCTCGGATATCTCGACGTGCTGCGCGAGAAGGCGCCCGTGGGCGATCGCGTCGCGATCCTCGGCGCCGGCGGCATCGGCTTCGACGTCGCCGAGTACCTGACGGCGCCCGCCGACGATCCGGGCTGGAGCGACGCCGCGGCGCAGGATCCCGCCGCCCTCGACGCCTTCCTCGAGCTCTGGGGCGTCGACCGCGACTACGCGCGAGCCGGCGGTCTGCGGACCCCGCTCGAGGAGCGGCCCGCCCGCAGCGTGGTGATGCTGCAGCGCAAGGCCGGCAAGCTCGGGGCCGGCCTCGGCAAGACCACCGGCTGGATCCATCGCACCGAACTCGCCCGCCGCGGCGTGCGCATGGTGCCGGGCGCCGAGTACCTCGGCATCGACGACGCGGGCCTGCGGGTGCGGGTGCCCCACGGCGAGGCCGCGCCGGGCGCGCCCGAGAGCGGGGCCGCCGAGGAGCGCACGATCGCGGTCGACACGATCGTGCTGTGCACGGGGCAGGAGCCCGCGCGGGAGCTGCACGGCGAACTCGCGCGGCTCGGGATCGACGCGCGCCTCATCGGGGGCGCCGACGTGGCGGGCGAGCTCGACGCGAAGCGCGCGATCGCGCAGGGCACCAGGGTCGCCGCCGCGCTGTAGGGCGAGGCCTCCCTGGCGCGTCGCCCGGGGCGCCTCCCCCGCACCGCGCCCGCAGCCCGGGCCCTTTCCCCCATTCCTGCTTCCCCATTCTCCCTTCCCTTCCCCTTCCCTTTCCCTTCCCCTTCCCCGTTCTTGCTTCTTCCTTACCGCTTCCCCCTCCCCCCTTTTCTCCCCCTTCCCGGCCGCGAATGGTCGAAAAGCGCGCCCGCAGCGGCGAGAGGCAGCACTTATCGACCACTCGATGGCGTCAGCGTCAGCGTCACCCCCCAACCAGCGTCACCCCGCCAGTGCGATCCCACCAGCAGCACCCCGCCAGCGCGACCCCACCAGCGCCACCCCGCCAGCGCGACCCCACCAGCAGCGCCCCGCCAGGAGCCCCTACCAGCGCACCTCCGATCGCGCCGGGGCGAGCCGTCAGCCGCGAGGCTCGAGCGTGGCTCGCGCGGTCGCGAGCGCGTCGAGCAGCATGAGATCGAGGCGGTTGCGCCCCGCACCCCGGTCGGCCCAGCGCCACACCGCGGAGACGAGCGCGGCCGCGTACCCGGCTCCCGCCACGCAGGCGCGCACGGCTTCGACGCCGTCGCGTTCGAGCCGAGCCGCAATCGCGGTGCCGATGCGCAGCTGGCGCGCGGCGCGGCCGGCCTCGAGTTCGGGCTCGACCCCCATCGTGCGGGCGTCGACGATGGCGAGGGCGAGCGTGTCGGGGGTGTCGCCGAGGGCGAAGACCGCGAGGGCGTCGGCGAGGGGCGGCGCGGGATCGGCGAGTGCGTCGAGCAGCGCGTCGACGCGGCGGTCGAAGCCGAACCACAGGATCTCAGATTTGCCCGCGAAGTAGTTGAAGAAGCTCGACCGACTCACCCCGGCCCTGCGGGCGATCTCGGTGATGGAGGTCGCCTCGTACCCTTGTTCGAGGAACAGCTCGCACGCCGCGTCGGCGAGCACCTCGCGGGAGGAGGCGGGCGGGCGCCCGCGCGTGGGAGAGCTCATGCCAATACCCTACTCAGCCGGCCGGCTCCCGCTTCGGCCGCGGGGCAGGACGCAGCGCGCGTCGTGCGCGTGAGACGGGACCCGGTGCATGCGGTGTGCGCTAGTATCGATTTGTTGAACCGGATCTAATAAATCCTGAGGATTCGAATCCGACCCCTCTCCAGCCCCGACCCGAGGAGCTTCACGCACCCATGTCCCGACACTCCGCCCGCCCGCTCTCGCTGATCGCGCTCGCCGCGGCCGGCGCCCTCGCCCTCAGCTCGTGCAGCGCCGACGCCGGCGACGCCGCCCCGCAGGAGGGCGGCACGCTGATCTATGCGACCGGCGACGCCGAGCCGACCTGCCTCGATCCCCACGTGGGCGGCAACTACCCGCAGGCCCTCATCTCGACCCAGTACCTCGAGCCCTTGGTGGGCCGCGACGCGAGCGGCCAGATCCAGCCGTGGCTCGCGACCGAGTGGCAGCCGAGCGACGACGGCCTCACCTGGGACTTCACGCTGCAGGAGGGCGTGACCTTCACCGACGGCACTCCGCTCGACGCCGCCGCGGTCAAGGCGAACATCGAGCACCTGCAGGATCCGGACACGCAGTCCTCCACCGGCTACCTCGCCGTGCAGAAGATCGCCGAGATCGAGGTCGTCGACGACACGCACGTGCGCTTCCACCTCTCCTCCCCCGACTCGGCCCTGCTCGAGTCGCTGAGCCAGCAGTGGACCGCGATCCAGTCGCCCGCCGGCATCGAGCGCGGCATGGAGGAGAACTGCCAGGCCCCGATCGGCACCGGCCCGTTCATCGTCGAGGGCTGGACGCCGCAGCAGCAGGTCGACCTGGTGCGCAACGACGACTACCGCACCCCCGGTCCCGAGGCCGACCACGAGGGCCCCGCGCACCTCGAGCGCATCGAGTGGCGCTTCATCCCCGATGCGGCGACCCGCAATGCGGCGCTCACCTCGGGTGAGGTGCACGTCATCGACAACCCGCTTCCCGCCGACATCGTCGCGGCCGAGAACGGTGGCGACGGCATCGAGCACATCGACGCCCCCCGTCCGGGCGCCGTCAACCGCATCGAGCTGAACTCGGGTCAGGCGCCGTTCGACGACGCCCGCGTGCGCGAGGCGTTCATCCGCGTCGCCGATCCGAACCCCGGGGTCGAGTCCCTGTTCCGGGGCGTCGCGACGCGCTCGTACTCGCCGCTCTCGAGCACCGAGCCGACCGCGGCCGGCGACGAGTCGCTGTTCGAGACCGACCCCGATGCCGCGAACGCGCTGCTCGACGAGGCGGGCTGGACCGAGAAGGGCGACGACGGGGTGCGCGTGAAGAACGGCGAGCGCCTCGACGTGCGCTTCCCGGTCAGCACCAACCAGTCGACCGCCGCCGAGCAGTCGCTCTTCGAGCAGATCCAGGCGAACGCGGCGGTCGTCGGCTTCGACGTGATCCTCGAACCGGTCGACCTCAGCAGCTGGTACGGCGCGCTCGCCGCGCACGAGTACGAGGCCGTCAGCGCCCCCTACACCAAGGTCGGCCCCGACGTGCTGCGCGTCCTGTACCACTCCGACGGCACCATCCCGGCGCCGTCGGGCTACTTCGCCAACAACGCGCAGCTCAAGGATCCCGAGCTCGACGCGATCCTCGAGCAGGCCTCGGCCACCCTCGCCGAGGCGCAGCGTACGAAGCTCTACGCCGAGGCGCAGCAGCGCATTCTCGAGAGCTACACCGTGCTGCCGCTCTACGACCAGCAGAATCACTTCCTGGTGAACGGCGTCGAGGGCGTGACCACCCTCGGCACGGTGGCCACCCCCACGTTCGTCAACGCACGGATCGCCTGAGCGGCGACCGGCAGAATAGGCGTATCCGAGTGCGAGGCGTTCGCCCCGATGGGCCGACCCGCAGCGGCGTCCCGTGCCCGACCGGCGCAGGACGCCGCTCCGCGGATCGGCGCGCCGGGGGGCGAGCCGCGCGCACCGCTTCGACCGAGGGGCAGCAGTTCACGTGAGAGCCAGAGGGATCGCGCGCGCGTTCGCGACGCGGATCGGTGCAGCCCTGCTCGTGGTCTGGTTGACCGCCACCGTCGTGTTCTTCGCGCTGCGACTCTCGGGCGACCCGCTCGAGGCGATCATGGGCGGACCGGGATCGCAGGCCGGTGCCGAGGCGACGGACCGCGCGCGAGAGGCCTACGGGCTCGACCGGCCCCTCGTCGTGCAGTACCTCGCGCAGCTGTGGAACACGGCGACGCTGCAGTTCGGCGACTCCTACTCCCGGAAACAGCCGGTGGCCGAGCTGCTCGCCGCGAACCTGCCGCCCACGCTCGTGATCGCGACGCTCGCGCTGCTGCTCGCCTGGGTGCTCGTGGTGCTCGGCGCGCTCGTCGTCGCGGTCGCGGGCCGCGGCCGCGTCGGCCGCGCGATCCGTTCGGCGCTGGCCGGCCTCGAGACGGTGGCATCGGTCGCCCCGCAGTTCTTCGTGGGAGCCGTGCTGATCCTCGTCTTCGCGAGCGGCCTCGGCCTGTTGCCCGCGACGAGCGGATCGTCGCCCACCGGCCTCGTGCTGCCCGTCGTGACGCTCGCCGTGCCGATCGCGGGCTATCTCGCGCACGTGCTGCAGGGATCCCTCGTCGAGGCCGATGACGCCCCGTTCGCCGTGACGGCCCGCTCGCGGGGGGCGTCGGAGGCGCGGGTGCTGTTCAGCCACACGCTGCGCCACGCCGCGCTGCCCGCGCTCGCGCTGTCGGGGTGGGCGTACGGCTCGCTGCTGAGCGGAGCCGTAGTGGTGGAGGCGCTCTTCGCCCGGCAGGGCATCGGGCGCATGCTGCTCGAGGCGGCGACGGTGCGCGACGTGCCGGTGGTGATCGGGGCGGTCGTGGTGATCGCACTGCTGTACGTGGCGATCATGCTGCTCTCGGATCTGCTCGAGCACCTGGTCGATCCGCGACTGCGCCACCGAGGGGTGATCCCCGCATGAGTGCTCGGCGATTCGGAGGACGCGAGGGCGGGGTCGTGCTCGGCCTGCGCCTCGGATGGTCGGGATGGATCAGCACGGCGATCCTGCTGCTCGCCCTCGTCGCGGTCTGCGCACCGCGACTGCTCGCCCCCGGCGACCCGCTCGCGGTGCACCCGGCCGACAGCTTCCAGCCGCCCTCGGCAGCGCACCTCTTCGGCACCGACGAGTCCGGCCGCGATCTCTTCACCCGCGTCGTGCACGGCGCCGCCGCGTCGGTGGGCATCGGCCTCGCGGCGACCGGCATCGGCATCGGCGTCGGGGCGGCGCTCGGCTTCGCCGCCGGGCTCGGCCCGCGCTGGCTCGACGGTTCGCTCGACCGCGTCTTCGAGGTGCTGTTCGCGCTGCCCACGCTCGTGATGGCGCTGCTGTTCATCTCGGTGATGGGATCCGGCCCCACCGCGTCGATCCTCGCGATCGGCCTCGCCACGATCCCCGGCTACGCGCGCATGCTGCGCGCTCGTGTGCGCGGCATCGCGGCCAGCGGCTACGTGGAGTGGGCCCGACTCGACGAGGTGGGCCCGGCGCGGGTATTCGTGCGGCACATCGCGCCGAACTCGCTGTGGCCGCTGGCCTCGGCCGCGACGCTCGGGATCGGCCAGGCCATCGTCTGGGTGTCGGCGCTCGGCTTCCTCGGTCTCGGGGCCCTGCCTCCCTCGCCCGAGTGGGGGGCGATGCTGAACGCGGGGCGCGTGTACCTCACGACGGCCTGGTGGATGACGGTGTGCCCGGGCCTCGCGATCGTGCTGGTCGCGGGGGCGCTCACGGTGCTGGGGCGACGATTGGGGAATGCTCGTGACTAGGTCGGTTCCGACCGGGGACGGCGCGACGGCCGTGCTCGAGGTCGAGGGGCTCAGTGCGGCGCTGCGCGGCCCGCGGTCGGGTTTCGGCGCGAGCGCCCGGGGCACGCGCGATGCGGGAGGCCCGGCCGGCGACCGGCCCGTGCTCGACGGCATCGATCTGCGGGTGCGCCCCGGCGAGTGCGTGGCGGTGGTCGGCGAATCGGGCGCCGGCAAATCGGTGCTCGCCCGCACCCTGCTCGGACTGACCCAGGCGGACCCCCGCTGGACGGTACGCGCCGACGCCTTCGAAGCGGCGGGCCGCGATGCCCGCAGGTTCACGCCCCGGCAGTGGCGCGGGCTGCGGGGGCGTTCCGTGTCGCTCGTGCTGCAGGACGCGCTGCAGTCGCTCGACCCGCTGCGCACCATCGAGGCCGAGGTCGGCGAGGCCCTCGCGGTGCGCGGGATCGGCCGCCGCGAGCGGCGCGCCGCCGTGATCCGCGCGCTCGAGGGGGCCGGCCTCCCCGACGCCGCATCCCGCCTGCGGCAGCGATCGGGCGAGCTGTCGGGCGGCATGCGTCAGCGGGCGCTCATCGCATCGGCGCTCGTGCACGAGCCCGAGCTGCTCGTCGCCGACGAGCCGACCACCGCGCTCGACCCCACCACGGCGACCCGCGTGCTGCGCCTCTTCGACGAGGTGAAGCGGCGGGGCACGGCGATCCTGCTCATCAGCCACGATCTCGCAAGTGTCGCCCGCGTCGCCGATCGGATCGCCGTGCTGGACCGGGGCCGCGTCGTCGAGCAGGGCGCCGCCGAGCAGATCCTGCACCGGCCCGCCCACCCCGTCACCCGCGCGCTCGTCGACGCGATCCCGCGCGGCCCGAAGCCCCGGTCGGCGAGCCGAACCGCCGCCGAAGCCTCCGGCTCCCCCGCCTCCTCCGATTCACCCGCGCTGCTCGCGCTGCACGGCGCCGCTCGCCGCTTCCCGGCTCCCGACGGCGGCACGACGGGTCTGCACGGGGTCGACCTCGTGCTGCGGCGCGGTGAGGCCGTCGGCGTGGTCGGCGAGTCCGGGGCGGGCAAGAGCACACTCGCGCGCATCCTCGTGGGCGCCGAGCAGCCGGACGCGGGATCGGTCGAGCGCGTCGATCCCGGGTGCCGCGTGCGGCTCATCCCGCAGGACCCCCTTTCCACGTTCGACCCGCGCTGGCGGGTCGGCAGGATCCTCACCGCCTCGCTGCGCGACGCCGGCCGCTCGCCCGTCGAACTGCTCGCGCAGGTCGGGCTCGGCCCCGAGTACCTGCATCGCCGACCCGCGACGCTCTCGGGCGGTCAGCGCCAGCGCATCGCGATCGCGCGAGCCCTCGCCGCAGAACCCGACGTGCTCGTCTGCGACGAACCGGTGTCGGCGCTCGACGTGACCACGCAGGCCGGCATCCTGCGACTGCTGCGGGATCTGCAGGAGCGGCGCGGCGTCTCGCTCGTGTTCGTCTCGCACGATCTCGCGGCGGTGCGCACCGTGTGCGACCGCGTGCTCATCATGCGCGACGGGCGCGTCGTCGAGTCGGGTGAGACGGAGCGGGTGTTCGCGGATCCGGGCGACCCCTTCACGCGGGAGCTCATCGCGAGCGCGGCCGCCGACTAGAGACCCGTGCTTCCGAGATGCGGAGCATCGGATTGCCGGTTCATCATCTCGACGAGCAGCGGTTCAGCGCCCCGCATCTCGAAGAGGGGCGGGCGGGTGCCCGGACCCTCAGGCCGGCTCGACGCGCGAGCTGTCCCGGTAGAGCCGGATGAGGCCCTCGAGGCCGTCGTCCTCGAACCGTTCGAGCTGGCGGCGGGCCGGGCCGCCGGTGCGGCGCAGGCGCTCGACGTAGCCCCGCACGCGCTCGAGGTCGTCGGTGCGGCGCAGCTCGGCTTCCACCCCCGAGACCATGCGCTCGAGGGTGTCGAAGGCGGGCTCGGAGCGCGCGGTGGTCGGATCGATGAGGTCGGCGCCGAGGCCATCGCGCGCCGCCATCCAGATCGCGCCGTTCACGAGCCCCGGGGTCGCGCGCGGCCGCGGCGCGCCCGCCTCGGCGTCGCTCAGGGCGCGCTCCACGAGGGCGCGCACGAGCACCGCGAAGCAGACGGCGTCCTCGGCCTCCAGCTGCGCATCGGCGATGCGCAGCTCCATCGTCGGGTAGTTCTGGGAGAGCCGAGCCAGCCAGGTCACCACCCCAGAGTCGAGCAGCACGCCGCTGTCGACGAGCTGTTCGACGGCACGTGCGTAGTCGTCGCCGCTCTCGAAGTCGGGCGGGAACCCGGCCACCGGCCACGACATGTTCATGATGTGGCGCCAGCTCGCGAAGCCCGTCGGCTCGCCGCACCAGAGCGGGGAGTTCGCGGTCATCGCGAGCAGCGCCGGCGCCCACGGCGCCAGCCGGGCGAGCACCTCGACCCCGGCGTCGGGAGACGGGATCTCGACGTGCACGTGCGTGCCGGTGACGTACTGGTAGGCCGCGGCGTTCCTCAGCTGCGCGTCGAGCTCGCGGTACCGTGACTTCGGCGTGACGGTTCCGGCCGCGTCGCCGCCGACGGGCGGCAGGCCGCTGCCTGCCAGCACGATGCCGCGATCCGCGGCCTCACGCGACAGCGCGCTGCGAAAGCCCGTGAGCGTGTCGAGCGCTTCCTCGGCGGTGCGGCACACCGGGGTGGCGGTTTCGAGCTGACTCGAGAAGAATTCGCGCTCGGCGGGAGCCACCGAGTTCGGAGCCGAGCGCACGAGCTCGGCGGCGAGGTCGGTCGGGGCGCCGTGTTCGACGTCGAGCAGCAGGTATTCTTCCTCGACCCCGAAGCTGCGGAACTCATCGGCTGCCATGTGGCCCTCCTTCGCGTTCAGCCGGCGCGGCGCGCCCCGGCTTGGAGTTCGAGCGTAGAGCGCCCGGGGCGCGGTGTCACCGGGGTTGATTTCGCAGGCGGACAACCGATAGGCGGCCGTGACCCGAAGCCGGGCTTACTCGGAGCCGATGATGATGCCGGTGCGCAGTTCGGCGAGCAGCGCGAGCACCGCCGTGGCGGTCTCGGGATCCGGCACGCGCTCCACCGCGGCCGTCGCGCCGTCTCCCACCTTGATGCCCAGGTCGTCGTGGCCCAGCGAGGTGAACACGTCCTCGTCGGTGACGTCGTCGCCGAGGAACAGCACGGGCGCGTTCGGCAGTGCCGCGCGGATGCTGCGCAGCACCGATCCCTTGTTCGAGTCGCGCACCGAGAACTCGCGCACCTGCTTGCCCTCGCGCACGTGCATCTCGGCCGCGAGCCCCAGCTCGACGGCGGCGGCCATCAGCTCGTCCGCCTGCTCGGAATCGGCCACCTGGCGCGTGTGCACCGCGATCCCGAACGGCTTGCGCTCCAGACGCACCCCCGGCTCGCCGCCCAGCACGCGCTCGAAGCGGCGCGCGATCCGCTGCAGGCGCTCGTGCTCCTCATCGGTGAGCGGGCTGCCGAGCGGCGGCGCCTCCCCGGCGCCGGCGACGGCGCCGACGTCGAGCCCCGTCAGCTCGGAGCCGTGCGAGCCCGACACGATCCAGCCCTCGCTCTGCAGTCCGGTCTCGGCGAGCCCCTCGAGCGAGCGGCCCGTCAGCACCGCGACGTAGGTGTCGGGCGCGCTGCGCAGCACCTCGAGCGCTTGACGCGCCCGGGGCAGGATCCGCGCGTCCTGCGGCCGGGGCACGATGGGCGCGAGCGTGCCGTCGAAGTCGCTCGCCACGATGAGCTGCGGGAGCGCGGCGAGGCGCCGCACCCGGTCGTCGATGCTGCGCGGCACGAACGCCGTGCTGACCTGGATCGGCTCGGTGCGGTGCCCGGTCTGGCTGGGGCGCTGCGACTCGGCGGCCGCGCGAACCGCGCCCAGGTAGCCCGTCGCCCAATGCGCCACGTCGTTGTCGTAGACGGTGCGCCGCAGCGAGCGCATCCGTCGGCGCTGCTCCTCGCGCGGCATGTGCGCGGCGCGCACGATCGCGGCTTTGAGCCCCTCGATGTCGTGGGGGTTGACGAGCAGCGCGTCGCGCAGTTCGTCGGCCGCGCCCGCGAACTCGCTCAGCACCAGCACCCCTTGCTCGTCGGCCCGGCACGCCACGTACTCCTTCGCCACGAGGTTCATGCCGTCGCGCAGCGGTGTGACGAGCAGCACGTCGGCCGCGAGGTAGAGGGCCACCATCTCGTCGCGGGTGTGTCCGCGGTGCAGGTAGACGAGCGGCGCGTGCCCGATCGAGCCGTGCTCGCCGTTGATGCGCCCCACCGTGAGCTCGACCTCGTCACGCAGCTGCCGGTAGGCGTCGACGCGTTCGCGGCTCGGGCTCGCGACCTGCACGAACACGATGTCGGCGGGGTCGATCTCACCGTCGCCGAGCAGCTCGTCGAACGCCTTGAGGCGGTGGCGGATGCCCTTCGTGTAGTCGAGCCGGTCGACGCCCAGCATGACCGTCTTGGGGTTGCCGAGCTCGGCGCGGATCTCCCGCGCGCGCTGCTGGATCTCGGGGCGGGCGGCGACCTCGGCGAAGGCTGCGGCGTCGATCGAGATCGGGAACTCCTGGGCGAGCACCGTGCGCGACGGATGGTCGGCGGTGCCGGGTACGACGATCGTATTGCCGAGGGCGGGCACGCGGGTGAAGCGCTCGGCGGTCATGCGGAAGGCGACCGCGTCGGTGACCTGCTGGAACCCGATCACGTCGGCGCCGAGCAGCCCCTCGACGACGCTCTTGCGCCACGGCAGCTGTGCGAAGAGGCGGCTCGGCGGGAACGGGATGTGCAGGAAGAACGCGATCGTGAGGTCGGGGCGCAGTTCGCGCAGCATGGCGGGCACGAGCTGCAGCTGGTAGTCGTGCACCCACACGATCGCTCCCCGGGCGGCCTGCTCGGCGACGCGCTCCGCGAACCGCTGGTTCACCCGACGGTAGCGGTCCCACCACACGCGGTGGAAGTCGGGGCGCGCGATCACGTCGTGGTAGAGCGGCCACAGCGTGCCGTTCGAGAAGCCCTCGTAGTAGAACTCGATGTCGTCTTCGCTGAGTTCGACGGGGGCGAGGCGCATCGATCCGATCTCGAAGGGCTCGAGCTGCTCGTCGGCGGCGCCGACCCACCCGACCCAGAGGCAGCCGAGCTGCTCGACGATGGGCGCGACGGCGGTGACGAGCCCCCCGGGCGAGGTGCGCCAGGAGGTCGATCCGTCGCTCGCGACCACGCGGTCGACGGGAAGTCGATTGGAAACCATGACGAGCTCGCGACCGCCCGTCATGTCCTGCATTTCGGTCATGGCACCCCCTGCGACTCTGTGTTCGCAGTCTAACGAGCGCGGGTCACGGTTCGCTGCCCATTGCGGCTCAGGATCGCGCGATGATAGGCGCCCACGCACCCGGGAGAGGATCCGTCCTCACCCGCCGGCTCGTTTGCCCTCAGCGAACGCCTCTTAGCACTCCCACCTCGAGAGTGCTAATCTACAAGCAGGTTGAGTCGCATCGACTCAACTTTCGAACTCCGTATCGCCAGATGAGAGAAAGGTGCGAACATGGCAAGCTACAACCCCCTCCGCGACGTGGAACGCCTCGCCGACGTGCTGCTCAGCGAACCGCTCCGCGGCCCCCGGCAGATGCCGATGGATCTCTATCGCGATGGCGACCACTACCTGCTGACGGCAGACCTCCCCGGCATGGATCCCGGCTCCGTCGACATCGACGTGGACGGGCAGCTCCTCACGATCCGAGCCGAGCGCACCCTGCCCGACGCCGAGAACGTGAAGTGGATCACCCGCGAGCGCACCGCCGGCAGCTTCCTGCGCCAGCTGAGCCTGGGCCAGGGCATCGACACCGAACGCATCAGCGCCAGCTACGACAACGGGGTCCTGTGCGTCACGATCCCGGTCAGCGAGCGCGCGAAGCCGCGCAAGGTGGAGGTCATGACCGGCGGAGCCGGCGAGACGCCGCAGACCATTCAGGCCTCCGATCCCACCCCCGCGCAGCTGGAGAACAGTCCGGCCTAAGCGCGACGCACACGAACGAGGGCTCCGCGCCCGCTCTCTTCGAGCGGACGCGGAGCCCTCGTCGTTCAGCGGCGGTCAGTCGACGGTGGTCCGAGGCTCCTGCGGCTGCTGCCATCGCTCGTCGTCGGTGACGTCGCGGGCGGCGTCCACCTCGCCCCGCCCCGTCTCCTGGGACGGCTCGCCACCGGGCTCACCGCCCGCCCCGGCCGCCGACTCGGCGTCCGATCCGGTGTTCGTCTTCTCGACGACCTCCTCGGCGCGCTCGGCACCCTCCTCGACCGCGCGCGGCATCTGCTCGTCCATGGTGCCCTCCTCCTCATGATGCGTCGTCTCTCCAGACTGCGCCAGCGGCGCCGGGCTTTCCAGGGGTGGCGCGACCGGGCACGATCATCTAACCTGCGAGTGCGCCACCCGAGCACACGACCCCCGGTTCGCACCGGGCTTCGGGGATTCGCCTGGCGACGGCAACCGCCCGACACCCACGACCCGGGATCGGCTCGGGATCGCACGAGCCTCTGGAGGGGTCATGGTCCGCACTCGCGTGCACAATCAGTTCGTATCGCTCGACGGCTACTCGGCCGGAGAGTACGTGACGTTCGATCAGCCGATCGGAGACGCCAGCCGTCTCTTCGGGTGGTTCGACGGCCGCGTCATCGAGGGGGTGCACCGGGTGCAGGAGCCGGTCACCCTCGACCGGGCGCTGTTCAGCATGTGGGGACAGGGCATCGGCGCCGAGATCATGGGCCGCCGCAAGTTCGGCCCGCAGCAGGGGCCCTGGCCGGACGACGGCTGGCGCGGCTGGTGGGGCGAGCAACCGCCCTTCAAGACGCCCTGCTTCGTACTCACCCACCACCCGCGCGAGCAGATGGTGTTCGAGAACGGCACGAGCTTCCACTTCGTCGACGACACCCCCGAAGAGGTGCTGCGCCGGGCGAAGGAGGCCGCGGACGGCCTCGACGTGCGCATCGGGGGCGGCCCGACCACCGTGCGGCAGTTCCTGCGCGCAGATCTCATCGACTTCATGCACCTGGTGATCGTGCCGATCACACTGGGGCGCGGGGTGAGCCTGTGGCACGATGTCACGGGCTTCGAGGATCGCTTCACCCTCGAGTCGGTCAGCAGTTCGAGCGGTCTCACGCATCAGCTCTGGAACCGGAGGAGCACGGGGTCGTAACCCGGCGCCTCGGGGACCCGGCTGCGCAGGGCGCTGCTGGGCGGTCCGCCGGGGCGCCCGGCTGCAGCGCGGCCGCGCCGCCGTGCCGCAGTGCCGCTCGCTCTACGGCGTGCGTCGGCGCAGGGTCAGCGCGGCCAGACTGAGCGCGGCCAGCGTCACTGCGCCGATCACGATCAGCGGCCCGCCCAGCTCCCAACCCACGTCGCCGCGGGTCACCGCGTTTACCGCGTCGATCGCGTAGCTGAGGGGCAGCCAGTCCGAGACCGCGTGCAGCGGGTCGGGCATGCGATCTCGCGGCATCAGCAGTCCGCCGAGCAGGATCTGCGGGAAGACGAGCACCGGCATGAACTGCACCGCCTGGAACTCCGTGCGGGCGAAGGCGCTGGCGAGCAGCCCGAGCCCGGTGCCGAGCAGGGCGTCGAGCACGGCGACGAGCCCCAGCTGCCAGATCGGACCGTCGACCTCGAGCCCGCACACGACCACCGCGAAGCCGACCGTGATCACCGCCTGCACGGCGGCGGCGAGGCCGAACGCGAGCGCGTAGCCCGCGATGAAGTCGCCCTTGCCGAGGGGTGTGGTCATCAGCCGTTCGAGCGTGCCGGATCGGCGCTCCCGCAGGGTGGTCACCGACGTGATGATGAACATGAGGATGAAGGGGAACAGAGCCAGGATCGGCCCGCCGAGTTGCTCGAACGCCCCCTCCTGTTCGTCGAGCAGCCACGCGAAGAGGCCGACGAGCAGGCTCGGCATGAGCAGCAGCAGAGCGATGGATCGCGGGTCGTGACCGAGCTGCCGCAGCACGCGGCCGGCGGTGGCAAGGGTGCGGGTGAGGGTCATCCCGTACCCTCCTTCGAAGCCTCTGCGGGGTCGGCGGCCTCGTGCCTCCCGTGGTGGGACGCCGCAGCCGGAGGCCGCGCGGGCGCGCCGCCCTGTGTCGCGACGATCGCGAGGAACGCGGCCTCGGGGTCGGTCGTGCCGGTCCGCTCGAGCAGGTCGGCGGGCGAGGTGTCGGCGATGATGCGGCCCTCGCGCATCAGCAGCAGGCGGTCGCAGCGCAGCGCCTCGTCCATCACGTGACTGCTGACGAGGAGGGTGGTGCCGGTGGCCGCGAGCTCTCGGAAGAGATCCCACAGCTCGACCCGGAGCACGGGGTCGAGGCCGACGGTGGGCTCGTCCAGCACGACCACGTCGGGCGACCCGAGCAGCGCTGCAGCCAGCGAGACCCGGTTGCGCTGCCCGCCGCTCAACGCCTCGACTTGTCGCTTCGCGTGGCCGCCCAGGCCGACCAGCTCGATCACGCGCTCGGTATCGCCGCCGGGCGCGCCGAGCACGCGGGCGAAGTAGCGCAGGTTCTGCTGCACGGTGAGGTCGTCGTACACCGACGCGGCCTGCGTGGCGTAGGAGACCCGGCGACGCAGCCGCTTCGATCCCGCCGGCTCGCCGAGCACGCGCAGTTCGCCCGCGACCCCGCCCTGCACCCCGACCACGGAGCGCATCAGCGTGCTCTTGCCGCAGCCCGAGGGGCCGAGCAGACCAGTGACCTGCCCGCGCGGTATCTCGAACCCGACGTCGTCGAGCACCGTGCTCCGGCCGCGCCGCACCGTCAGCCCCGCGACCTGAATCGCGGGCCGGGCATCGGTGCCGTCGTCCATGCCCTCAGAGTACTCGCCTCGACGTTCGATGCCCGCCCCGGAGGCCGAGAACCGCCGCGCCCCCGGGGCGCGCCTCGCCGCCCGACCATGCTCGCAGCGCGGCCGAGCGACGCGTCTAGCGCTCGGAGAGCACCGGCACCGGACGACGGAATCCGCGGGTGGCGATCCCGAGCATCACGAGACCGAGGACCAGCCAGCCGCCCCCGATCGCGTACGCCTCGGGATGCAGCTTCGAGAAGAGGTACAGATCGACCGCGAAACCCGCGATCGGCAGCAGGCTGAGCAGAGCCGCGCGCGCCACGCTACTGCGGGTACGGAAGCTGCGCCAGATCCACACGAGGAATGCGACGTTCACGAGCGCGAACGCGAGAAATGCGCCGAAGTTGATGTACGCGGTCGCCTTCCCGATGTCGAGCAGGATCCCGAGCATGCCGATGAGCCCGATCAGCAGGATGTTGATCCACGGCACGCGGAAGACCGAGCTGAGGCGACCGAAGACCGACCTGGGCAGCACGCCGTCGCGCCCCATCACGTACAGCAGCCGGCTCGAGGTCGCCTGGATCGCGAGACCGGAACCGAAGCCCGCGATCACGCTGACCAGATTGTTCACGTTGGTGAACGCCTCACCTCCCGCGAAGATCGAGAGGGTGTAGCCCGCGGTGTCCGCGTTCTCGAATACGCCGCCGGGGTGCACGAGCTGCATGAGGAAGGAGACGCCGACGAAGATGCACCCGCCGAGCAGTACGGCGAGCACGATGCCCCGCGGAATGTCGCGTCGAGGCTGCTTGGTCTCCTCGCTCAGCGTGGAGATCGCGTCGAAGCCGAGGAAGGAGTAGGCGGCGACGGCCGCCGCCGAACTCACCGCGACGAGATTCGTCTCTTCGTTCCACATGGCGCTCGAGGCGGGCCCTCCACCCTCACGACCGAGGAAGAGGAGCAGCACCACGACGAGCGCGGCGACCGAGGCCATCGCCGTGATCGTGAGCACGATGTTGACGCGGTCGGCGAGCGCGATCCCGAGGAGATTGATGGTCGTCGTCGCCCCGACATTGATGAGCAGCCACACCCACAGGGGGATCCCCGGGAACTGCGCATGCAGATAGGTGGATTGGATGAGCCAGGCCACCATGGGCAGGAACAGATAGTCGAGCAGGATCACCCACCCGGCGAAGAAGCCCACCACCCGGCCGAGAGTGCGCCCCACATAGGTGTAGGCCGATCCAGCCGTCGGATACTCGCGGGCGAGCACCGCATATGCGACCGCGGTGAGCAGCATTGCTGCGGTGGCGACGAGGTAGGCGGTCGGCGCAGCCCCGCGACTCGTCTCGGAGACGACGCCGAAGGTCGAGGTGACGATGCTCGGCGACATGTAGGCGAGTCCGAAGAACACGACCCCGAGCAGTCCGAGGCGCGGGAGGAGCTTCGTGGCGGGAGCACTCGTGGTCTCCATGACGACGCTCATGCGCGGACCTCCGTCGTGCGGGGGGCCCAGGCACTCGGGGTGATGCGCCCCGAGTAGAGAGGCAGTTCCACGGGCTCGTCTTCTCGCCTGAATTGCGCCCACGGTCGGGAGACGCCGGCGGTGCCGAATCGGCGCACGTCGTCCACCTGCTCGAAGTCGATGACCGTCGTGAGGATCTCGTCCCCCGACGTACCGGACGACATGCGCACGGCGCCATCCGGGTCGACCAGGAGAGAGCGTCCGCGTCCGGTCGGCGCGGACGCGTTGACCGAGGCGATCCACACCTGGTTCATGATGGCGTTGCCGCGCACGATCGCCTGTTCCTGCTCACGATCGCTCGTGTTGGTCTGCACCAGGTTGAGGATCACGTCGGCGCCCTGCCACGCCAGCTGCCGCGTGTGTTCCGGGAACCAGATGTCGTAGCAGATCGAGAGCCCCACGTTGCCGTATCCCGGGATCTCGAAGACGGTGAAGGCCTCTCCGGGGGCGCACACCTCGGCGGGCCGCCAGGGGAAGATCTTTCGATAACTCGCCCGAACGGCGCCGTCCGGGCCGAACACCACGGCGGTGTTGTGCACTCGCCCGCCGACTCCGCGCTCGTAGAACGTGCCGGGCACCAGCCAGATGCCGAGTTCGGCCGCGATCGCGCCCAACTCGGCGAAACGATCGTCGGTGATCGGGCGCGCCAGTTGTTCGACATCGATAGTGCCGGCAGGGGTGTCGAGATGGAGTTCGGGGAACACCCAGAGTCGCATCTCGGGGTGGGCAGCCACCCCCCTTCTGAGTTGTGCCTCGAATTGCGGGAGAGAAGCTGCGGGGTGCTGCACCAGCGCAACACCGAGTGATCGGCTCATAGCCTTCCTTTCATTAATTAATGATACTTTAAATAACTAATTCGACGATGTCAACGCGACGAGACCGCACGGCTCTGAAACAATGGCTGCATGGCACGTCCCCGCAATCAAGAAGGCCGCAAACGAGAACTCGTGGCAGTCGCCACGGGGCTCCTCGTACGACACGGGCAGGGCGGGGCGCGCTTGATCGACATCGCCGAGGCCGCAGGGGTCACGCCGGCCGCGGTGAGCTACTACTACCCCGATCTTTCAGACCTCTACGCGGACACCTACGCCAGCGCCGTGGAGCAGTACCTCGTGCGCCGCCGCGAGCGCGTGCAGAGCATCTCCGAGCCCGTCGAGCAGCTCAGCCAGTGCCTCGCACTCGGGGTGCCCCAGGAGCACTCGAGTTCACGCGCGGCGACGGTGCTGCTGATCGAGCTCTCGGCGTTGGCGATCCGCCAGGAACGCATCGCCGCTTCGGGCCGCAGATTCGAGACGGAACAACTCGACCTGTTCCAGGAGATCCTCGATGCGGGATCGCGGGCGCGCGTCATGGAGCTCTCCATGAGCTCGCGAGACATCGCTCGTGCGCTTCTCGCGGTCGAGGACGGTATCGCCATTCCTGTGGTGGCAGGGCGCCTCGATCCGGCCGAGGCGCTGCGCGTCACCCTGAGAACCGCCGCATCGCTCACCGGAACCCCTGCACTCCTCGCGGGCTGACGCCGAGGGCCATCCGCACGGCCGCGTTCCGCAACCGGGGAGGTCGCGGGGAACCCATCGGCGTTCACGAGGGCCATACGACGGAACCCCCGGTGAGATTCATGACCTCACCGGGGGTTCTTCGTCGGGATGACAGGATTTGAACCTGCGACCCCGTCATGGTCGCGGCTTCAATCCGGTTGCCCCGGTCGTCGTGGAGCTTCTTGAGTTCCCGTGTGTTCTTGGGACTGTAGACGCTCCGCCTGCTCCGAGTATAGCCGGTCGCTGCGGGTCGATGTCGGGTGATTTCGATGAGTATCCGGTAGGCGCTGGGAGCGCCCATGCCCGGAACCCGGTCCACCCGATGCCGGACCCTCCGGGTGCGGCATCTCCATGACGTCATCGTCAAAGGTCTAGGCCCATAGTAGCTTGCCCGCCCCTCGTCACGGGTGCTCCCCCGGGTGACGTCCCACCGGCGCCTCCTCTCGTGCGGAACGAATTCGCTCCGCAGGTTCGAACAGAGGAGTAGACGGATGAGCGATCAGACATTGCCGGCGCTGGATACCGGACCGGCCCCCGTTCCCGAGAGGAGGGCGCGGGAGATCTGGCAGTTCGTCGGTCTGCTCCTCGTGCTGCTGCTCGGCATCGGCGGGACGGTGCTGCCGTCCCCGAGCGCGCAGGCGGCATCCGCTGGGCCGGCCTACGGGAACCAGAGCGACGGGTATCTCGGGGCGCTCGTGGCCGAGTCGGATGGGAAGCTGGTCTACTGCCTCGACATCCTTTCGCCATCACCGCTGGGGCAGCCGACCTCCGGACCGACCACGGTGACTCAGCTCGATACCGTCAACGGCCATCGGCTGTCCGACGAAACGCTCGCGCGCCTGAACTATGTGATGGCGCGCTGGGGTGATTCGACGAACCCGCAGGTCACGGCCGCGGTGCAGCTCTACGTCTGGACGATCGTCGACCCGGGCGCTTACGCCGAGAAGGGCGGCTACTACATCGGGCTGATCCCGGAGGGCGAGCGTGCCACCGTCATGGCGAACCTGGCGACGATGGAGGCCGAGGCAGAGGCGAATGCGACGGTCTCCCCCAAGGTGACGCTCGCGGTGCAGATGCGGGATCAGTACAACGGCACCCTCACCGTCGGCGTCGAGCCGGCATCGATGTCCGGAACCGCGACGCTGACCAACGCCCGATTCGCGGACGGCTCCACGTCGAAGGCCCTCCCGCCCGGCAACTATGCGATCACCGGCACCCCTCCCTCGGGTGCGCCCGCCTACAAGGTCGGAGCCTCCGCGTCCTACGCCGGTGCGGGGCTGGGCTCGCGAGTGAATCTCTATGCGACACCGGGTGCACAGCGGCTGATGGCGGCGGGCACGCCCGGCGCGGCCACGGCGACCGCGGAGTCACCACTGATCGAGCTGGATTTCCAGCCCGTGATCGGCACGCAGGTCGCCGCACGCTACGTCGAAGAGGGCGATGCCTTCGTGGATCAGCTGGCGGTGGAGACCACGGGGCCGGGCGACTGGATCGTGATCGACGGCGCCCCGGTCGAGCTCAGCGCCCGAGGCACGTTGTACGGACCGTTCGCGGAACAGCCCCAGGAGTCGGAGACGGTTCCGGAGGGCGCGCCGATCGCGGGAACCGAGACCTTGGTCCTCGACCATGGAGCCGGCCCCTACCACTCTTCCGGGGAGACCGTCGCGGAGGAATCCGGCTTCTATACGTGGGTGTGGGAGATCGATAAGGACGAGCAAGGCGCGAACGCGAAGTACATTCGCGAGAGCTTCCGAGACTGGTTCGGTCGCGTCTCGGAGACCCATGTCGTTCCCTTCCAGCCAGTGGCCGAGTCGAAGTCGGATGCCCGTCTCGCAGTGCCCGGCGACATGGTGACCGACACGATCACCGTCGAGTCGAGCAACGGCGAGTGGCTGCAGATCGATGGCGTACCGATCCCGGTCACGTTCACGGGAACCGCCTACCAGGTCCCGGGAACGCTGCCGCCGGCTGAGCAGGCCGAGGTACCGGAGAATGCGACAGCGTTGGGAACCGTAGAGGTCGTGGCGAACGCCCCTGGCGTCTATACCTCTCCCCCGGTTGAATTCCCCGGCCCGGGGTTCGTGACGTGGGTGTGGGAGATGCGCCTCGACCAGCAGCCCGAGCAGTATCGCGATTACATCGCGGCCGACTGGACCGATCAGTACGGGATCCCGGTCGAGACGACCAGCGTTCGCCATCCGGTCAAGATCACGAGCGAAGTGAAGGAGTACAACGTGCACGTGTCGGGCCGCGCTTTCGACGACATCGTTGTATCCGGGTTCCCCGATGATCATGGCGATTTCACCGGCGATGGCTACTGGGGCGCCGATCGCGATGTGATCGAGCACACGGTGTATGGGCCGTTCGAGTCGGATGAGCAGCTGACCGATGACCTCGACCTCGGCTCCGCTCCCGTTCTGACGAAGCTCACGACGCCCGCGAGGAACGCAACCTATCGGGTCGGGTTCACGGATGCGGATCGGATCCAGCCGACCGAGCCGGGGTTCTACGTCGTGGTCTCGGTATTCGAGGGCGATGACCGCGTGCAGCCGTTCCGGTCGAGCCCGGCCGACGTGCTCGAGCGCTTCTATGTGCCGAAGCCGCCGCCCGGTGTCGAGGTGCGCGTCAGCACGAAGGCCCAGCCCGAGGCCTGGGTGGGCGACCCGTTCTCGGATACCGCCGTCGTCGAAGGGAAGAACCTGCCCGACGGTTCCTACCTGGTGTTCCGAGCGTTCGGCCCCTACGCGGCGCAGCCTGCGAAAGACGCGGAGGGAGGCCCGTTCTTCACGAGCGAGAAGATCCCCGTCGACGGGCCAGGTGAGTACCAGTCCGGGGCCACAACGGTTGACCGTGCCGGCCTCGTGTTCTGGGTCGAGACGCTCTACACGAAGGAGGGCGAAGTGCTCGCCGAAGGCTATCTCGGTGCACCGGGCGAGACCACGGTGGTGAAGGACAAGCCAGGCACCCCGCCTTCCTCGCCGGAGCACCCCGGCTCGCTGGCGACGACCGGCAGCACCGACTGGGTCCTGCCAGCGGGGATCGCAGCCGTCGTGCTGCTCACCAGCGGCGGAGTGCTGCTCTTCGGCCGACGGCTGGCTCAGCGGCGCGCAGGTGCCGAGCAGAACGACGGTGCGCAGGAGCCGACCGAGAGGGATCGGGACGACGGCGAAGCGCTGGACGGTCTCGACGAGCTGTTCGAGGAGTAGAGGAGGGAGTCGACACTGAGGGGGCGAGCCATCGGCTCGCCCCCTCAGTGCGTTTCACGGTGCCGGCTGGTCACGCCGGCTCCGGCTGGGTCCGACGCGCTCGCCAGGCCTGGTGGGCCTCGATCGCTCGGGCTCGAGCGAGCAGCACCAGGCTCCAGGGGCCGAGGCCGACAAACAGCAGCGCCGAGAAGCCCGCGGGGACCGCGATGCAGAGGAGCGCGGGCGTGGCACCGGCCGCGACGAGACCCATCAGCCACTGGGCGAGGAGCCAGTATGGGATTGCGAGGAGCATCGCGGGAATCCCGAACTTCAGGCCTCGGCGACGGCGCACAAGGGCTCGGAGTCGGCTACCCGACAGAAACATGAGGGCAGTTGCGAGGAGCACTGCCGCTCGGAACGCGGTGCCGCGAATGAAGCGATACATCGGGGCCTCCAAGAGATCACGGTGAATGAAACTCCGGTGACCAGCCGACTTCGACAGGTTCAGTCTCTCGGTGTTCTCCCACGGAAGCGGGAGGCGGATTGCCGGCGAACCGGCTACAGGAGGCCTGCCTACTCCTTCTATTTTACGCGCCGCCATCGCGCTGGGGAAGGGCGGGGTTAGAGGCGCAGAGGAGCCGCCCGATCGGGTGCAGAACGGCGGCGACTCGGCGCCCGCTCGGCGAGCGCGGCCGCCCGGTTCAGGGCCGCCCGAGCTCGTGCCGCGTCGATGCGTTGCACTGTTCCCGTAATCTTCCCCAGGAACGTCTTACCGCTGGTCACTCGGTAGCGGTCCCGGTAGGCGGCTACCGTCGCCGCGTTGCGTTCCCACGCGGTCCTCCTGCGGCCCGTGGGCGGCGCTCCCAGCTCGGCAATCCAGGGGTGGTGCTCGTCCAGTGCTGCCTGGGCGAGCGCACGCGCGCGACCCTCGATGAGTTGTTCTCGCTCCCTCAGCGCTCTCCGAAGGTCCGGGTCTGAGACACCGGTTGCTTTCGGGAAGAGGCCGGCGATCAGCTGCGGTGCGCGCGACTGCGTACTCCCGGTGCGCGCGGTCGTGGCCTGTTGTATCCGGTGGCGGAGCACCGCTCCGATATCGGTCGCGTGGGTGATCGGGCGCCCCGCTAGAACCTGAGGTACCAGGGTTTCGGGGCGGTGGCCGTTCGCTGCGGCTCTGCGAAGCTCGGCCGCGAGCGCCCCGAAGGAATCGCCTTCCACGATTTGGTCGATCTGCTCGGTTGGGAGCCCAGAGGCTTCGAGGACGCCTACCCAACGATCCTGTTGTGCCACCTGAGCGATTGTGTCGTATTCCGCGGCCAGCTGGGCGATGCTCGACCACTTTTCCTGTTCGGCTTCGATGGCTTCGTGCGCGGAGAGTTCAGTGCCGGAATGTCTGAGGACCCCGGCGAGAACGGATTCGAGTGTGACTTCCTCATCTGGTCGCGCCTGGTGTTCCTCGAGTTGGGCCTGGTCGATCGCGACGTAGGCGTGATTGGACTGGCGGCCTCTCGTCATGGCCACGTAGAAGGCCTCGCGAGTCATCTGGTTCGAATGGACGACGACGTGGCCGGTGTCGACCGTCGCCCCTTGTGCGCGGTGGGCGGTGATGGCATAGGCGAGTTCGACGTGCTCGGTGACGTAGTTGGCCGGGAGCCGAATCGCCTTCCCCTTGCTATGTGTGCGCTGCACCGTGAGAGAGCCGTCGGAATGGGCCTCGATGACGTTCCAGATGTCTCCGTTCTTGACCCAGGATCTCCGGTCCGGGCGCAGACGGCGATTGTTCCTTCGCGTGATCACCAGATCCCCTCTCGACGCTTCGGTACCGTCGTGGAGTTTCAGCGATCGGGTCGCGTCCACGGTGCTCGCGATGATGCGGTCGAGCCGGGCGCGCTGGTTGAGTGCGATCGTGGCTTCGATCGTCTCGGTGATCATCAACGACGTGAGCCCGGCATGGATATCGGTGAGCCAGGCGCTGTAGACGGCGTCGAGCATCGCTTCGGATTCGCCGGCGGTGAGTCGCTGCTCCTTCTTATATGTGTCGATCGAACTCTCGTCTCCCAGCCGCAGTGCCAGGCTGGCGGATCGTTCCCACTTGTGCTCGAAGCGGTGAACCGCGTTGAGCTGCGGAGCGTCGCCGCCGAGGTTCCGCGCAATCAGCCCGAACACGCCCGAAGGGTCTACCGCGTCGAGCTGGGCAGGATCGCCAACCAGGACGACTTTCGCACCGACGCTTCGCGCGTGTGCCATGAGCCGGTCGAGGAAGTAGGTTCCCGCCATACTGGACTCGTCGACGAGGATCAGTTGTCCAGACTTGAAATCCCACCGTCCGTTGCGGTGCTCGTACTCCCACTTCGCGGTGTTCTCGGTCTTGATGCCCAACTCCTGACCGAGGACCTCAGCTGCAGGAGCGGAGGTTGCGAGACCCACCACTGAGCCGGGACCGAACTCGCTCTCCCAAGCCTTGCGGAGTGCCAGCAAGGAGGTGGTCTTGCCCGTTCCTGCCGGGCCGAGCATCACGTCGACCGCCCGGCCGGAGAGCGCGACTTGGGCAACAGCCCGTGCTTGATCCTCGCCGAGGAGGTGGCCGGCATCCGTCTTTCGGGCTATCGCACGATCCACACGGCGCACGTCCGCTTTCGGAGCGTCGTCGGTTGCGGCGAGTGCGAGAAGTCGGTCCTCCGCGGCAAGCATTTCAGCGGAGGAGAACAGCGCGGCGTCTTTCGGGCGAAACACGCTCGTTCCATCCGAGCGTTGGAAGACAACGGGCGAATGGGCCAGCTCTCCCGGTGTGAGTCGGAGAGACGCGCGCTCAGCCGCGTCGACGACAAGGCCGGTGACAGCTTCGCGGTCTTCGGTGGAAGCGAATCGGATATCCATGAGCTGGCGCGCCGCCTCGGCGTAGAGGTTCCATTTTCGCCAGGTGGTTCGCTTGTTGCCGACTTGCTCGACAACCGATCCGCCGATCTCTTCGAGGAGTTCGAGCGAAGCATCAGATGCTCTGAGGAGTGGGACTCGTACCGGTTCTGCGCCTTTCAAGAGATTGGTCGCCCATTCTGTAGAGTCTGCGCCCAGAATCTCATCGGCACGAGCCCTCCACTGCTCTGTGAGCTCAGCCAAAGACCGCTTCTGCTTGTCGGGGCGAGTCATCAGCGTCGCCGCGGCACGGAGCCGAATCAGGGTCTGTTGCGTGGTAGGCCTTCCGTGTTTCTCGGTGAACTCCGCTATCAGCTCATCTGCGCGTAGCTCGATGTCGTGGGAACGCGAGGAGAACTCGGCGAGCAGTGCGTCCGGCACCCCGACGATCTCGAACGCCTGGTTTCTGCGCGGGCCGCGATCACGCCACTCCCATTCGACACCGAGGTCCCGGGTTAGGTGGTCGGCGAGCACCGCGTTGTAGTGCTCCGAGAGCGCTACAACGGCCCGGTGGATCGGGCGCCCATCGAGCGTTCTCCACTTGCCGTCGTGCACGCCTTGGACGCGATTCGCGATCACGACATGGGTGTGCAGCTGGGGGTCAGCAGCACGAGAATCGAAATGATCGTAGGCGGTCGCGATGACGCCTCGCACTTCCACCTGCGCGACCGAGCCATCACCGGCATCCGCACCGACTCTGGTCATTGCAACATCCCGTTCTAGGAGATCGAGCACCTCGGAGAACGCCGCCCGGTGCGCCCGCGCGATCAAGGCTTGCGTTCCCCCATCGGCCACGGCCCAGAGCGTAGAGACAGACTTCGGAACCGAGAAGGTGTGGTCGAACCCGACCACCGGATGTCGCATCGTACGAGCTTGTTCTTCCTCTTCAATTGCCGACGTGGCTTCCGCCTGCTCATCGAGCGTGAGCGAAAGCGGCAACGAAGCGACCCGCTTCTCGATCCTCTCCTCGAGTGATTTCGGCCGTGGTAGGCGACGCCCCAAGGGCTCACCCGTGATCGGATGGCAGGCTTTTCCGAGTAGGAGACGTAGCTGACCTTCTGTGACGACGGCACCTGCGAATATCGCCGAGCTTTGAAAGCCTCCTACCCCGGAGCCGTGCCAGATGCCCGGAGGGGTTCCAGCTTGCTGGTAGTAGCGCACCAGAGGTTCAGTGAGCCCCCGGGGGACATCACTGGCAACCACCGAGTCGAGTAGATAGCGGTATCCACCGCCAAAGCTCATCACACGCATCGAGACCGTCATACTACGTAGGCACCGGTGAGACTCACATCACTATTTACGAAACGACACCGCGCAGCGCCGCACAACGCTTTGCTGCAGGGGCTCCGGCCCAGGAGCGTAGGTATGAAAACCTCCACAAACACCGGTGGAAGATCTAACGCGGGCTAACGTTCTGCAGTTGCAGAACGTGGAAGATTCGCACCACGCTCTTGAGAAATAGCCGAGGCCGTAGCGAGAAGATCGGGGGCAAACGCCAGCATCTCATCCAGTGTTTTTACGGGCGATGCCAGAGAAATAGCGGCGAGTTCGCCATCTCCTTGAAATACGGGTGCCGCAATGCACCGGACAATTGCTTCATGTTCGCCATCATCAGTTGCCCAACCTCGCTCTCGGATGGCCCTCATCTCAGCAAGGAACGCGTCACGGGAGGAAATCGTTGTGGGCGTGTATTTGGTGTAGGTCAAGCGACTAGCTAGAGCGGATAACTCGCTCTCAGGGAGGAAAGCTGCGGCAGCCTTGCCGATCCCTCGACAGTGCACTGAGCCCCGTCTTCCTACCCGCGACCACATTCTAACCGCCGCCTGACCATCGATCTTGTCGATGTAGATGACGTCCATTCCATCAAGAATGCCGAGATGGACTGTTTCTTTGGTCTTTTCGTGCAGATGTTTCAGGTGCGGTGCAGCGATGTCACGCAAGTCAAACTGATCAAGAGCCTGCTGCCCAAGAGAAATCAACATTGATCCCGCTCGATAGCGTAAGTCATCTTGCCGTCGTGCGAATCCTCGATCTTCTAGTGTCCGCAGGACACGGAGTGCCGTGGATCGATGGACCATGATCTCACGCGCTACTTCACTGATCGAGCGGGGACCGTCGGCCAGTAGAGCAAGAGCGGTGAGTGCTCGGTCGACTCCCTGTGGGCCCATTTCACTGCTGTTACGCCCCATAACCATCTCCCTGATTATCTGAAGGTTGAACCTAGCAGGCTCATTTGCTCAGCCGGTGCCCGCCAACCATGCAGTTCGTTGACGAAGCTTCGACATCATGATATTGTTGCATCTACTCAAACAGTGTTGCGGAAAATGCAACAAAATCCAACAAAGGAGTTGATGTGATTCTCAAGAACCGATCTCTTCGCCTGCTGGCGATCGTGGGTACCATCACTACGGCCGGGATGCTCTCAGCTTGCAGTGGTTTGACGACTTCAGGAGCCCCGACCGGCGGTGGCCAGGACGGTCCTCCCACTGTGGCCATGCTCCTCCCTGAGAACGTCAACCCTCGGTGGGAGAGCCAGGACGCGACCTTCTTTGAAGAGCAGCTGAAGAAGCTCGTTCCCGATGCGACCGTGGAGGTGTACAACGCCAATAACGACGCGTCGAAGCAGCAGCAGCAGGCAGAGCAGGCGCTGACAAAGGGAGCGGATGTTCTCGTTGTGATTCCTGTCGATGCAGCTGCTTCGGGCGTCATCGCAGACTCCGCGGCCAGCTCAGGCATCCCCACCGTCGCCTACGACCGCATGATCGATTCCGAAAACGTCGCTGCCTGGATTCAGGCTGACATGGTTGCTGTGGGAGAAGCGCAGGCCCAATGGCTCGTCGACCACACGGAGGATGGGGACAACCTCATCCAGATCAAGGGTTCGCCCACTGACACCAATGCTCGGCTTTTCGATGAGGGCTATCAGAACGTGCTTTCGCCGCTGTACGACAGTGGCGAGCGAGTAAAGGCCTACGATACTTGGACCCAGGGGTGGGATCCGGCGATCGCGCGCACGTCGGTAGACCAGGCCTTGACCCGGCTCAACAACAATGTCCAGGGCATCCTTGCGTCTAGCGACGGTAACGCGGCCGCCGCCATCGCGTCTCTCGAGGAGCAGAACATGGCCGGCGAAGTTCCGGTTACCGGACTGGATGGCACCGTACAGGCCCTGCAGCTCATGCTTCAGGGAAAGCAGGGCATGACCGTTTGGCGGCCTTTCGACCAGATGGGTGAGAAGACCGCAGAGGTCGTCCAGCGTCTGCTCGAAGGCAAGGACATTGACGACATCGTCACTGGCACCGTCACCAATGGCGTGGACGCTGAGGTTCCGCAGATTCAGACCGAATTCTACGTCGCAACCGACGAGGAAGGCATTCAGTACATCATCGACAAGGATCCCTCCATCGAGATGTCGGATGTATGCACTGGCGCCACCGCCTCGCTTCCCTTCTGCGCAGGGTCGTGATGATGAACAGCATCAACGACGGCAGTGAAATGCATGACGTGTCGACTTCCAAGACGGCAGAATCAGGGCCAGAACCGCTGCTGAGGGCTAGCGGCATTCGGAAGCGCTTCGGCGCGGTTCAGGCTCTGCGCGGTGTTGATTTCGAAGTTCGTGCCGGTGAGGTGATGGCTCTTCTCGGCGACAATGGCGCTGGCAAGTCGACGCTTGTCAAGACTCTTTCCGGTCACCATCAGCCCGACGAAGGCGAGCTCACCTTCGATGGGGAGAAGATCGAGTTGAAATCCCCCCATGAGGCAACGGCGCTGGGAATCGAGACCGTCTACCAGGATCTGGCATTGTGCGACAACCTTGATGTCGTCGCCAACATGTTCCTCGGCCGCGAGCGGCACTGGATGCCGGGCTTGCTCGGACCTCTTCGTGAGGTCGCTATGGAAAAGCGAGCCCGAGAGGTGCTGGCATCGCTGGGTGTCCGAACCCTACAGGATCCGCGCACGAAAGTGTCGGTCCTCTCGGGCGGCCAGAGGCAGTCGGTGGCGATCGCGCGTGCGACGATGTGGAATTCTCGCATCGTAATGCTTGACGAACCGACCGCCGCTCTGGGCGTAGAGCAAACCGCACAAGTGCTCAACCTCGTCCGCACGCTGCGCGAGAACGGACACGGCGTCGTCCTCATTACGCACAACATGGGTGATGTCTTCGCGGTGGCTGATCGAATTACCGTCCTGCGACTCGGCGCCACCGCTGATGTCTTCAACGTAAAGGATACGAACCCAGAGACGGTCGTCTCCTCCATCACTGGTGGACGAGCTCTCGCCGGAGGAATGGCATGACTACAAACGCCCGAGCCGCGAAAGAACCGGCAACCGACACGACCACCTTCCCGCTCGTGCCGGAACGTCAAGGCTTCCTGCAGAGGCAGATCACGAACATCCGTCATGGTGAGCTGGGCGCAATGCCCGTCATTCTCGCCTTGGCCGCCATCTGGATCTTCTTCTCGATCAACCAGCCTCTCTTCCTGTCCTCGCGCAACCTCACCAACCTGCTTCTCCAAGCCGCAGTGGTTGGGACGCTCGCAATGGGCCTCACCATCGTCCTACTGCTCGGCGAGATCGATCTGTCTATCGCAGCCGTCGCGGGAGTCTGTGCAGCTCTCATGGCGCAACTCCTCACTGGGGATATGCCAGTCTGGCTTGTCCTGGGTGTGACGCTGGTGACAGGTATCGCCATAGGCGCGTTTCAAGGCTTCTTCGTCTCAGTAGCCAGAGTTCCATCGTTCGTAGTCACACTGGCCGGCCTGCTGGGCTTCCAGGGACTCATGCTGATCCTGCTGGGCGACAACGGCGCTATCAACGTCGACAACCCGTTCGTGCGCTCCCTCACCACCACGTTCCTTTCGCCGGTCGCAGGATATGGACTAGCCGTTATCGTGCTGCTCGTCTACATTGGCACCAGCCTTTGGAACCGCAAGCAGCGTACAGCAGCCGATTTGCCTGTGGTCCCGCTGCAGAGCCTGTTCGTGAAGGTCATCGTGCTCGCCGTGCTCTCGTTGGCGGTCATTACTCTTCTCAATAGCTATGCGGGTCTGCCGTTGATCGTCGTACTCGTACTGGCACTCTGCGGCATCCTGACTTGGGTGCTGCAGCGCACCAAGTATGGACGGTACGTCTATGCCGTTGGCGGCAACCCCGAGGCGGCACGTCGCGCGGGCATCAACCTCATTGGTATGCGCATGAGCGCATTTATGATCCTCGGCCTTGTCATTGCCCTCGGCGGCATCTTCGGTGCTTCACGGTACGCTTCTGTCTCCTTCAACGCTTTCGCGGGAGGCTCGCTCATGCTGGAAGCGATTGGAGCAGCCGTCATCGGGGGAACGAGCCTCTTCGGAGGGCGTGGCCGCATCATGAATGCGATTCTGGGTGCCTTGGTCATCGGCAGCCTTTCCAACGGCCTGGACCTGCAGGGTGCCGGTTCGGCACAGAAGCTGATGTTCTCCGGCGGGATTCTGCTACTGGCTGTCACTCTCGACGCCGTCTCACGACGAGGTCGTAGTCGAGCCTGAGTATCGGCCATCTCACCCTGACGTCTTCCATCAGAAAGGATCACTCGTAATGCGTTACGTCACTCTCCCATCTGTTCCGGTGAAAGCATCGGTCATCGGACTCGGCACCATGATTTTTCATACGGATACCCAAGATCGAGATTTCGCCCTGCTCGATGCCTTTGTCGACGGCGGTGGCACGTATGTCGACACCGCGGAGATCTACGGTGCAGTTGAACAACTCGGTCTGTCCGAGATCGTGATCGGCCGTTGGCTTCAGGCACGCCCTGGTATGCGCGACAAGATCGTCCTCGGCAGCAAGGGACTCATCCCCGGCACCTGCGAGGAAATGCACCCGGGCGGAGCGCAGGTCACCCCGGAGTGTATTGATCAGGCGATCTTGGGATCGCTTGAGCGTCTGCAGACTGATCGTCTGGATATCTGGATGTTCCATCGGGACAATCCGGATGTACCTGTCGGTCCCCTCGTGGAAGCACTTCATCGCCACGTCGAGGCTGGACGCATTCTTAGCTATGGGGCCTCCAACTGGAGTACCGCCCGCATCGACGAAGCGATCAGGTACGCCGAAGAGAACGGACTGACCCCGATGCAGTCCGCAAGCCCCCAGTTCTCACTCGCAAAGGCCAAGGAGCCCTACTGGCCTGAGACTGTTGTAACCACGGACGACGATCAGAAGTGGTTCGCTAAGCGCAACATGCCCCTTATCGCGTGGTCAGCTCTGGGTCGGGGGTTCTTCGCCTTGGCAGATCCCGAGAATCTCACGGATCAGGATCTGGTGCGGGTCTTCTACAACGATGAGAACTTCGCACGGAAGGAGCGTGCCGAGGAACTCGGTCGCCGAAAGGGACTGTCAATGTTCGAAGTCGCCCTCGCCTACGTCACGAGCCAGAGTTTCCCAGTGATCGCTCTGAACGGTGCGGTTACTCCTGGCGAGCTGTCCACGTCGCTGAGAGCCGGCGACCTCGAGCTGACCGCGGCCGAGCGCGACTGGCTGGATCTGCACACCGACGATCAGCCGTTCAACTGACACATCCGCATACGGAGATAAGCAATGAGCAACGTGAAGCATATGTACATCGGTGGTGAGCTGGTTGAGTCCGGCGAAACCCACGACGTGATTTCGCCTGCGACGGGCAAGGTCGTCGGCACGATCGCCTGGGGCGGCGAGAAGGAGACCCTCGCGGCCCTTGATGCCGCCAAGGCTGCCCTGGATTTCTGGCCCGCAACTCCCGTTGAGGAGCGCATCTCATGGATGCTGAAGCTCCGCGACGAGGTGGTGGCTCATGCCGACCAGCTGCGCACTGCGGTCGCAAACGAGGCCGGCAAGCCTTGGGAGGAGACTGCCGAAGACGTCGACGGGGTTATCGATTCCCTCACCTACTATGCCGAGGAGATCCGCGGCTTCCTTACACCTACCGAACTCCCGGATCTTGATGGTTCTTACCGCAATGAGATGATCTACGAGCCGGTCGGTGTCGTGGGAGCGTTCCTCGCCTGGAACTTCCCGCTGCTGAACCTCGGGTACAAGCTGGGGCCCGCGATGGCCGCCGGCTGCCCCATCGTCATAAAGCCATCCAGCAAGACCCCGCTATCGGCGTACCTGGTAGGCGAACTGTGCGAGAAGATCGGCTTGCCCGCCGGCATCGTCAACATCATTTCGGGCGACAACGCCGCGGTCGGCGACACACTGTCGCGGAGCACAATCCCTTCGATGCTCACCCTCATCGGTTCTGGAAACGTCGCCCGGCGCATCATGGAACTCGGTTCCTCGTCGATCAAGCGCTACTCCATGGAGCTCGGCGGCAACGCTCCGGCCCTGGTGTTTAACGACGCCGATCTTGACCTCGCCGTTGACATCGTCGCCGGATTGAAATTCAAGAACGCCGGCCAGATCTGTGTAACGCCGAACCGCGTCTTCGTGCACACCGACATCGCCGATACCTTCACCGACATGGTCGTTCAGCGCGCCGAAACCGTCCGCATCGGCTTCGGGCCTGAAGGTACCGTTGATATGGGACCGCTGATCGAGGGCAGTGCCCTCAACCGCATCAAGGGCCTCGTTGACGACGCTGTGGCTAAGGGCGCAACGGTACTTACCGGCGGCGGCCGCGCTGAGTCCGAGAACGGTGGCACGTACTTCCAGCCAACGGTACTCCGGGATGTGACACCCGACATGCGCATCTATCGAGAAGAGATCTTCGGTCCGGTAGTCAGCATCCTCACGTTCGAGGATGAACAGGAAGCACTTTCGCAGGCCAATGACACCGACGCCGGCCTGTCATCATTCATCTTCACCCCCGATGCGGACCGCATTGATCGTGTTTCCCGAGGCCTGCGCTTTGGCGAAGTACAGGTGAACGGAGTCAAATACGGGATGGACATGCCGCACGGCGGCATCAAGCAGTCGGGACTCGGGCACGACGGTTCGCGCTACGCCCTCCACGACTACCTCGCACTCAAGCGGGTGAGCTATGGCATCACCGACGCGGCGAACCCGTTCAAGAATGCCGTATCTGCCGACGAGGCTGACGCCTCGACCATCAACTAATGAGAGGTATGAAGCACTCGCTTCTGGTCATCACATGAAAATCACCAGTGTTAAGAGCCGCATCCTTTCTTACGATCTCGACGAGGAGCTGGGCTACTCACAGCAGTATTACAACCGCCGTACGGCGCATCTGGTCGAAGTCCGCACTGACGACGGTCTCGTCGGCTGGGGTGAATGTTTTGGTGCTGGCAACTTTGCCTTGGGCAACAAGGCAATCGTCGAGCAGGTTCTCGCGCCGTTGTTTATCGGCCAGGACCCACTGGACCGCGAGGTTCTGTGGCACCGCGCCTACAAGATGATGCGCGACCATGGTCAGAAAGGCATGCCGCTGGAGTCCCTCTCCGGCATCGATATTGCCCTCTGGGACATTGCTGGCAAGGCAGCAGGTCTCCCATTGCACAAGCTGCTTGGTGGCGCGTTCCGCACCGAACTTCCGGTGTACGGCTACGGCATGATGCTCAAACGCGGCGAAGATCTTCCCCAGCGTTTCCACGATGAGGCGCTGGAGCTGAAGGACCGTGGGTATGCGGGTCTGAAGATGAAAGTTGGTATTGGGCCGCGGGAAGACATCAAGCTCGTAGAGGCTGTGCGTGACGCGCTGGGGCCAGATGGCATGCTCATGGTCGATGCGAATCACGCCTACACGGCGACGGAGGCCTTCGTCGTGGGCAAAGCCCTCGGTGACCTCAACGTGGAATGGTTCGAGGAGCCTGTAGCTCCTGAAGACCGTGACGGCTATCGCTTCCTCACTTCCAAGCTGGATGTGAAGATCGCCGGCGGCGAGGTTGAGTTCTCCCGATGGGGATGGCGCGACCTCTTGGAAGGGCGTGGCGTCGACATTGCTCAGCCTGAAGTTTGCGCCGTCGGAGGCGTCAGCGAGTATCTGAAGGTCCTCACCTTGGCACACACGAACTTCATCCCAGTGATCAACCATGTCTGGGGATCAGGGATCGCGATCGCCACAAACTTGCATCTGCTGGCGGCAATGCCGGATCTGCCTGGCGCAATGAGTGCCGTACAGCCCATGCTCGAGTGCGACACCACTCCGCACTTGTTCCAAGACGAGATCCTCACCGAACCGCTGGACGTGCATGGGCAAGTCGCAAGACGAGGGACAGCGCGCGTGCCTGACAAGCCCGGGATCGGCGTCGAGATCGATCTCGACGCTATCAAGCGGTTTGAGATTTCGTGAGGAAGGGCAGGGGCCATGAGCTTCGTCGGCGTTGACTGGGGCACCAGCTCGCTCCGCGCTTACCTGATCGATGACACGGGTGCGATTCTCGACCAACGCTCCGGGCGCGACGGGATATCCAAGACCTCTGGACAGTGGGAGCAGACCCTGCTGCGTTACATCGGCGACTGGGTCGATACCGGAGTTCACGATGTCGTCCTATCAGGGATGATCACTAGCCGCCAGGGGTGGGTCGAGACCCCGTATGTGTCCCTCCCGGCCGACGCGATGCGTATCGCCGAGGAGATGGTGCACCGTCGAGTTGCTGGGCTCGACCTCTGGTTCGCGCCAGGCCTGGCATTCGAGCGCGACGCTTCAACAGTGGATGTGATTCGCGGCGAGGAAACTCAGATACTTGGCCAACTCGCTGAGGACAGCTCCGGCACCTCCCTGATCATCCTCCCCGGCAGCCATTCAAAATGGGTGCTCATCGATGGCGGCACAGTGACCTGGTTCTCAACCTTCTTGACCGGGGAACTGTTCAATGCGATCGCCGAGCATACTCTGTTGCGGACGACACTGAGCGACAAATCTAGCAAGAAGGCATTCGTCGAAGGTGTGACGCTGGGATCAGCATCGGAAACCGGCGAGGGAGGCATACTGCACAAGCTCTTCTCCCTGCGGGTGCGCGCTCTTGACAATCCCAATGGGGCGGTCTCAAAGGACCTCCTCGCCGGGCTTATCCTCGGTACGGAGATTCGTGAGGCCACCCAACAGCTAGCAAGGTTGCCGAGCGCCTATGTGATCGGTAATTCCGTCCTTGCTCGGCAGTACATCACAGCGATGGAGACTAGCGGTCTCGCTGTCGAACTCGGCAACGAGGATGCAGCAGCAGCCGGACTCTTCAAACTTTTCCAAGATCGGAAGGTACCCAGTGGACTTTGAAACCGCTTTTGCAGAACTACCCCTTGTGGCCATCCTGCGCGGCCTCACCCCAGTCGATGCCCTTGAGGTCGCAGAAGGGCTCATTAGCACCGGATTTCGCGCGATCGAGGTACCGCTGAACTCCCCAGATCCGCTACGCAGCATCCACGATATCGCTGCAGCGTTTGGCGAAACGATCGCAATAGGTGCGGGGACGGTATATACCAGCGACGAGGTTCGTGCCGTGCAGCAAGCAGGCGGGACCTTCATTGTTTCCCCGCACCTTTCGCCCGAGGTTATGTCCGCCGCGAATGAACTGGGTATGCAGACGTGCCCCGGTGCTCAGACAATGACCGAGATCACCAACGCAACTGCAGCCGGCGCAACTGTCGTCAAGCTCTTCCCCTCTCAAGTGCTCTCGCTCGGCGCGTTCAAGGCGATGATCGAGGTCACCCCGCCAACCACAAGGCTGGTCCCAGTTGGTGGAATTGATGTCACCAATATTGGCGAATACAAGCGAGCTGGCGCCGCCGGAATCGGTTTGGGTTCGTCAATCTACAAGGCCGGTCGATCCGCCGACGAAGTCGTCCGACGCGGCAACGACCTCGTTCATGCCTGGAATGCGGCGTAACCCGCCCATTCAGTGCTTCTGGTTCTTGCCGAAATCGCTACCCAAACATGACATGCGAAGTTACCCATAGCTAGCCAGCTTCGATTTGAGAACTTATCCGCAGCGCCCCCAAGAGGAGAACGACCGTGCACACCATCGTCATCACCGACGCAGATTATGAATCACTCGAACCTGAGTTCGATGAGGCCCGATCCGCTGGGGTGCAGCTTGAGGTCCGCTCATGCCGCACCGAGGACGACGTCATCCGGGCCGGACAGAGTGCTGATGCACTCATCGTTCAGTACGCCCCGATCACTGCCCGCGTGCTCGATGCGTTGCCGAACGTACGAGCAATCGGAAGGTATGGCGTCGGTCTCGACATGATCGACCTCGAGGCTGCCGCCGCTCGCGGTGTGCAAGTTCGTGGAGTACCTGACTACGGCGTGGAGGAGGTCAGCGATCACGCAATCGCACTGACTCTGGCAACGGTTCGGGGTATCGCACAGTTGGACAGGGCAATGCGGCTTGGGGAGTACGACGTAACCGCCGTAAAGCCTCTCTATCGCATCCAGGGTCGAACGTTCGTCGTGCTGGGCCTAGGCCGTATCGGTGCGGCCACCGCTCGGAAAGCACTTGGCCTCGGCTACCACGTCAGAGCTCACGACCCCAACATCTCAAGTAGTACCTTGCAGGGTCCGCTCGCAGGCATCGAGCTGGTTTCTTTCGACGAAGCCATAGAGTCCGCACACGTGCTATCGCTTCACCTTCCGCTAAGCGCGGATACAGCCCACCTGATCGATGCGGCCGTACTGAAACGAATGCGCTCAGACTCAGTTCTGGTTAACACCTGCCGCGGAGGCGTCGTCGACACCGATGCGCTTGTGACGGCGCTGAGTGATCGAACGATCGCAGGAGCTGGCATCGATGTCTTCGAGGAGGAGCCTGTGCCCGCCGCGCACCCACTGCTCGCCCTCGACAACGTCGTGCTCACACCGCATGCCGCATGGTACTCCGAACAGTCGTTCGAGACGCTCAAACGACGCACGGTGCAGAACACCATTAGCGCTCTCCGTGAGGTCCTCCAGGAAGAGGTAACGGCATGAACCCGATCATCGGTCAAACTGGCACAAGTACCCTTCCGAGTACGATGCGCGCCGCAGTTTGGTACGGGCCGGGAGATGTGCGAGTGGCCGATGCCCCGACGCCCATACGCGAAACAGGTGAGACGCTGATCCAGGTCGAACGTGTTGGACTCTGCGGAACCGACATTGGAATCGTCGGCGGGACACATCCACGGGCTCAGGCCCCCCTCATCTTCGGCCACGAGATAGTCGGGCGAGTCGCTGAGTCTGACGACCCGCGATTGCCCGTCGGCACTCGTGTTGTCCCAGAACCGCTGATCAGTTGTGGCCGGTGCCGCGCCTGCCGCACTGGAGATGCACACGTGTGCCGACAATTGACCATGTACGGCATTGACCAGCCTGGCGGACTGGCGAGATACGCCTCTTTCCCCTCAGAGTTGCTTCATGTCGTTCCTGCTCATCTGGCACCAGAGATTGCGGTGCTTGCCGAACCTCTCGCCGTTGCTCTGCATTCTGTTGCCGACATAGATGAGCGTAGTGGGGTCGTTGCGGTCGTTGGCGGTGGACCGATCGGCCTACTGACAGCTATTGCGGCCCGGGCCCGCGGCCTCGGAGAGGTGATCATTGCCGAACCTAATGAGAGCCGACGACAGACGGCTCAATCCTTGGGATTCACTAGTGTTGAATCTACTGACGACCTACACTCGCTACTTCTCGACCGCACAGGCGGGGAGGGAGCCGATGTCACGTTCGACTGCGCTGGGCACCCGTCTGTTGCCCTTGAGTTGAGCGCACTAACGCGGGTACGTGGCGTCATTGTCCTGGTCGCTGTGTACAAGAAGCCCGCAGCCCTCGATCTCCGGGCTATTAACTTCGCTGAACAGCGTCTGCTCGGCACTCGAGTTTACCGTTCAGCCGATATCGACGAGGCCATCGACTTGCTTGCGAGCGCGAGCGTCGACTGGACCAATTTCGGAGTAGTCGAGTTCGCCTTGGCGGATGTGGAGAATGCAATCAACGCCGCATCGACCGGATCCGTTGGAACAAAGATCATTGTGGACTGCGGAGGCAACGATGACTAAGACCTTGAATCTTCCATACCAACTGATTGGTTCAGAAGCGCTTGTCACTGGTGGCAATACCGGTCTCGGCGCAGGAGTCACAGCCGGACTTCTACAGGCCGGGGCGAACGTGACAGTCCTGAGCCGATCCGCGCCTGGAGCCGAGCTCTACCAGGCTGCCGATTCGGTGAGGAGCACCCTGCGTCATATCGCCGTTGACCTCTCCGATGCTGAACAGACCAGGCGCGAACTCGACAAGTTGCTCCTAGAACGCGAAGTGCACATTCTCGTCAATAACGCTGGCGTTCAACGCCGCTACCCTGCTGAGGAATTTCCCATGGCAGAGTTCGACGCTGTGCTGGATGTCAATCTACGTGCCGTATTTCAGGTCTCTCAGCTCGTCGCCCAACAGATGCTGAAGCGTGGAAGCGGGCGCATAATTTCGATTGCGTCGCTTCTCAGCTATCAAGGAGGGATCAACGTTGCGGCGTACGCAGCAAGCAAAGGTGCGGTTGCTCAACTCACAAAGGCGCTATCCAACGAATGGTCGGGGCGCGGCGTGAACGTCAACGCTATCGCACCTGGCTACATGGATACCGCCCTCAACGAACAGCTGATCTCGGATCCCGTCAGATCAAGGCAGATTTCCGAAAGGATCCCTATCGGCCGTTGGGGGCAATCAGAAGACGTAGCTGGAGCGGCGTGCTTTCTGGCCTCGACTGCAGCAGACTACGTCACTGGGATCGTCCTGCCCGTCGACGGAGGATGGCTCGCCCGTTAGTACTCAGTATGCCTGCCCTCCTGCGTTGGTTTTTTCGCTGGGGCCAGTGTGAACCGCGTCAGACACGCAGGAATCCAGGCGGTAAGCGGCACCGGTAGGGCTAGCTGCTGCGGGCGATGCTGCTGGCATGTGACAAATTGCTTGGACGGCCGGGCGCAAAGCGTGAAAGAGCTCTAGATGTACTTCCACCTATCTCTTAAGTGGTCACCAGACGAGAAGTGGCGGCGCTGACCTAGCCGCTACTATCCACCATGTCGCTGCCCTCCTACGTCCCACTAATGCGAATGCCCAACCCTGTCGAAGCGTTCGAAGCGGGTATCTCGACCGGGGTGCCGGACTTTCTCGTGACTAGTTTCAAGGCAACACTGATTCGGGAGGGGTCGGCGTTGATAGAAGGCAACTTTTCACCGATGACCGTTTCTGCTGGTGATTTGGTACTAATGCGGCCAGGCACGCGATGCTCGAGCGTGTCGATCAGCCCATTGGAGATCGCAGCACTGCACATACACCCATCATTTCTCGTCGATCAAGTGCGATGGGCGAGACCATCTGAGCACCGCGCAAAACGGGTCATATATCAGAGCCTCTTGGGCCGCTCTCATAGGCCGCGGCGGATAGGGCTTGCCGAGCCAGATTTCTTTCGTCTATCTGAGCTGTTCGGACAGCTGGTGCACCTCTCGGAGAGACCTCCTGCGTTGGGGAGGATGATCACCCGGTCAACGGAATTGATCTGGGAGATCGAAGACCTGCTCCAGATTTCTCGTTCTGCGGCTGCTCGCTTGGAGCTCGCTCGAAAGGTGCCTTCGGCGCGGGAGGAAGTGTTGATCGCAGTTGAGGCCATGCATGAGCGGTACGCCTCGGATCTGTCAATAGGCACTCTGGCTCGAGAAGTATCTCTTTCTGAGTCAGCTTTCCGACGTGCCATTTCGGCGGCCACCGGTCTTTCGCCCCGCGCGTATCTGCATCGAATCCGGCTCCTTCGATTCGAGCAACTCGTCGCGGACACAGATCTGCCCCTTGCTGAGATAACGCGTTTGGTAGGTTGGTCTTCGACCTCATATGCGCGCACTGTGTTCGCCCGCTCGCAGGGGATATCCCCGAGCGCATTCCGCGCCGAAGCCCAGCTTGCGCGTCAGGCCGACTGGCTTCACGAACTCGGGAGATGAACCGAACTGCAGAGGAATCGAAAGAAGTTTCAGTCTGCGGAGTTCAGCTTCATTCGTAAATAGCCGGCTGTGTCTGACGTGACGAAAATGACAAAAAGAAAGGAAAGTGGCGAGACATAGTGGGCAACTATGTCTCGCCACGTTGTGTCCGGAACTCCGCAGTTTGAGCACACATTCTGCTTCAAGGAGACCCGTCAGCTAGGCGTCTACCACAATGTGTATCCCGCGTCAGCCATGACGATAGATCCCGTCATAAGGCTGGCAGCGTCACTAGCAAGGAAGAGGACCACAGAAGCAATTTCATCTGGTTGACCGACTCGCCCCATTGGCGTCATATCTAGCCAAACTTCTGCCATCTCTGGGTTCTCGGTCATGCCGAAAGCCGTGAGCTTCGTCTCAATGTATGTCGGGGCCACGCAGTTGACGCGTACGCCCTCCGCCGCCCATTCTGCCGCTAGCGACTTCGTCAGGTGGTGGACGCCCGCCTTGGAGATGTTATAGGGACTATGGTCCTGCGGGATATTGCTGATAACCCCAGACATCGAGCCGATGTTGACGATTGACCCAGTTCCGCGCTTCAGCATTGCGGCGCCGAAGCTTCGACTGCACCAGAAAACGCCGTTGAGGTTGACGTCCAGAACCTTTAGGTAGAGTTCGTCAGGTGTGCTTTCGGCCCCGATGAACGCCGGCGAGATTGCTGCATTGTTCACGAGAATGTCAACCGCGCCGACTTCACTTTCGATCTGAGCAGCCATGTCGGCCACCGCAGTTGAGTTCGTGACGTCGAGAACTCTCGCTTCATACTCGTAGCCCAGTTCAGTCATTCGTTCTGTCGCAGAAGGAATCTGATCTTGATCATTGGTTAGGGCCACGACTCGCGATCCCGCCTCGGCTAAAGCCTCTGCGATGGCGAGCCCGATGCCCTGGGTTCCTCCTGTCACTACCGAGATTTTGCCATCAAGGTTGTACTTTTCGAGATACATTCATACTCCTTTGGATGATGCTGCCGGTCGCGTAAACGAGGCTGCCGGTCGATTTTCACGTGGTGTCGGGGTGTCCCAGCGCGGAGCCCACGGAGCCTCCTCCAGGGAGATGACTCGGTAGTTTTCAGCACGCATGGCCTCGATCTTCTCGACATCTGAATGGGACAACTCAAAGTCGACGATGTCGAAATTGGATTTGATGTTCTTGTAGCTGGTCGACATCGTGATTACCGGAATCCCCTTTTGCAAGATCCATCTGAGCGCTACCTGCGTGCCAGTCTTGCCATAGGCTCGCCCGATCTCTTCGAACTCTGGCCTGCCTGCGATAGCTCCTCGGGCGAGGGAGCAATATGAAGATAGCGGGATGCCCGTTTCTAGGGCGCCAGCCTCCAGCGGCGACTGATCGATGAGCGGATGGAATTCAACTTGATTCACTGCAAGCGGTACCTCCACGGCAGCTGCCGCTGTATGCATCATCTGACGCGTGTAGTTGGAGATACCAATATGCTCAGCAAATCCGCGCTGAAGTGCCTGTTGCAAGTAGTCAAGCGATGGGAGGATATCCTCCCCAATGGGGGGCCAATGCACAAGGAGTACATTTACTCGCTCGACGCGCAATCTTTCGAGACTCTTTTCTACCGAGGAGAGGAACTCTGTCGCGCTTCCGAAATTGGCCGGCATCACCTTGGTCGTTAGGTGCGCCCCATCTGCTTCAGGCCCCACGGAAGCAAGGAAGTCACCAATCACCGACTCATTCTCGTACTCCTGAGCGGTATCAAACGCCCGATACCCCACGGCGTAGGCATCTTCAAGCGCGCTTCGGAGCGTGTCTCCGGTGAGCGGGTAGGTTCCAAAAATACGTTCGTGGCTGCTATCCGTGTAGACGTTCATTGGCGGGTCTCCTTTCCAGGGAGATCGTTAGTTGCTTCTCGAGAAGAGCAGTTCCCGAGGACACCGTAATAAAAAGACTCAGGTCAATCCGAAGACGCATGATGCGTCTCATGCAACAATGTTGATCTAACAGCAACAACCTTAGGGTCCGCGAACGAACATTGTCAATGAATTGCTCCGCCCCGCCTGAGATGGAAGCGCAGGGGCGCCTCGAGTTGCTCATTCGATTTGGCGCACAGCGCGGGCGAGCACCCATGTGCGTGAATATGCAGGTGCTCAAGAGCCCCAGCTGCAGCGGCAGCTACATGACTCCCCCAGACTCGCCCCGTTTGGTTCGGAACGAATCGATCACAGTTTGTTGGCTCGAGCCTCAACCTTTAACCGTCTCAGCTAGAAGTTGGCGAGGAACTCGCACGTTCTACAACATCGCTCGGCGCGGGAGCCTGCCGTTTCCGGCATACGGACCGCTGAATTCCTGTCTAGTGCGAGGTCTCATTCAAGGTGACCTTAATGACCAGATGCGCCTTGTCAGCGTCTAAGGTTGGTGGAGATTTCTCTGACGAAGAGAGACCTTCCAGACTTGCAGTTGACCGTGGGACCAGATAGCGGTGCGTGATCGAATGAGCAGTATTGAGAACATTCAATGGGTGGACGGGACATGGACCCACCCACCAGCACGGATCAGCAAGAGCGACGTCGGTCTATGCATTACCGCGAAAAAAGGAAGTGACGCTTGGCGAAACACCTCTTACGGATTCATACACGACAGTGAGCACGCACTCGTTGTTGAGTTTGCGAACAATACCGCGATGGAAGTTGAGTTCACCGCCAACTTTGCCGAAGAGTTCGACCAAGCAGGAATTTTCATCAAGTCAACACCCGCAAACTGGATCAAGGCGGGTGTTGAGTACGCAGACGGGCAGGCGCAGCTCGGCGCCGTCGTCACCAATCCAAACTCCGATTGGTCACTTGCCCCAGTACCTGACTGGAACCAGCAACGTATTCTGATCCGAGCGAGTCGAGTCGGGGGCGCAATAACCATTCGAGCGTGTATCAATGGAAATGAGCTTCAGCTCGTTCGCGTTATCCCGTTCAGCTCGGATTTAAACGCGCAAGCTGGGCCGTTTGTCTGCGCACCAACCCGGGCAGGGTTGACAGTCCCATTCCACACGTGGCAAGTCGTCGCGCCGGACAGTTCTCTTCACTGACCACGCAACAGCGTTAGTGAAGGATACGGTCGTTGGGGGGGGTCGGCAGCTAACCCTGGCGACTGCCCTACGGAGCACCTTCATGTCCCGAGACGGGGCATATATCTCTAGCGATCGACCGACGTGACACCGTGGGGTCGGGAGCAGTATTCCTTTGCTAGCCCAAAGACGGCCACCATGGCGAGTAGGGGTTTCGGGAAGTGGTAGTCCACCTATCGGGAAGCACGGTTCTGGCGACCGTGAAGCGCCCGGCCGCCAGAACCTCTGACTGCTACTCCCAGTAGCCCTCGCTATGCCTCGCTCGCTCGGCGAGTTCGGCCCGCATATCGACCTCGCCGAGAGTGATCTTCTTGGCGTGGTTCACGAGCCGGTTCACGATTGAGTCCGCAGCGACTTTGTCGGGCAGTACATCAACCCAATAGTCCGGCCCTGACTGCGACGCGATCACGGTCGCGGTCCGGTGCTCCCGGTTTGCGAGGATCGTGAAGAGATCCGCTGCCGCGTCGGGATCGATACCGACGGTCAGGAAGTCATCAATGATGAGCAGGTCCGTGTTCGAGTAGTCGTTCAGCAGGGCCTGATGCTTGATACTGTCTCCTCGGGCGATGACGAGCGCTCGGGCAAGGTCGTCCATGCGGGTGTAGATCACGGTGTGCCCGTTCTGGCAGGCAGCGATACCGAGAGCGCATACGAGATACGTTTTCCCGCCGCCCGACGGCGAGGTCACGATGACGTTCAACGTCTCACTACTCCAGTCATGCGCGGCGTAGCGGCGCATCCTCACTTTCGTGATGCCTCGCCCTTCCCGGTAGTCAATCTCCGCGACCGATGCCTGAGGCAATGGGAACCCGGCTTTCTTGATCAGCCCGGTGACCTGGTTCTCGCGTCGCAACTCGAGGGCGTCGTCTGCGGCAGTGAGGAACAGCTGCTCCGGCGTGAGGTCATCATTTGCTTCGTCGCTGATGAGCGCGGCGAATCTCGTGGCGAGATGAGTGACGCGCAGTTCACGGAACTTCTCGTAATCAGTGCTAGTGAACATGTTTCACTGCTCCCGCTGCGCATCAAGACGACGGTAATAGTCCGCTCCGCGCACCAACGCACCCGCAGGCACCCCTGAGGCGCTGTCGGCGTCGTGTGTTTCTTCGAACCTGACATTGCTCTTCCGAGTAGACGCTGCTGGCCTGGATTTAGCGGGCTTCTTCGTATCGGAATCGATCGCCGCCATCACACGCTTGATCGTCGTGTATGACGGCGTCACCCTGGTGTCGATGATCTGCTGGCAGGCAGCCTCCAACCGCTGCTTGTTGTGTTTGCCGAGCCCGTCGAGCACGTTCCGGCAGTCCAAAAACCCTTGCGCTTCAAGCGTCCGCTGATCGATGAGCTGCTCGATCACGCTCACTGTCGCCGGCCCGTAAGCCTGCGCCCTCCGGATGAACCATTGCCTCGACCAGAGCCCGTCAATGTTTCGGTACTCGTCAGGCAGATGCGCGCCCTCGGTCGAGTACCCACCCTTCCGCCCGGTGAGCCTCACGTGCTCACACACGATCTGCTGCCCATCAAACACCGTCACCCGGCTACTGGTGAGTCTCACCCGGAGGAGCTTCCCAACATGCTCGTGCGGGACCGAGTAGTGCTGCGAATCGCAGGTGACATGCGAGTTCCGTTGCACTTTCACCTCGCGCCAGTCGACCTCTTCGAAGCTGTCGGACGGGAGCGGGCCGAGCAGCCCGGCTTCCTCTTGGCTGAACCGTTCCCACCTCGTCGATCCATCTACCCGGCGAATATCGTGGTTGATCTCCCGCACCCGTTCACCGATCGCAGCGTTGAGGTCATCGAGGCGGGTCCACACGTCTTCGGCGAGGTAGCCAATCACGCGCAGGTTCACGACGTTCACGCCCGACTCGACGGCGGCTTTCTCTTTCGGTGATCTCACGTTCGTGGGCAGCACCGAAGTGCCGTAATGATCAGCGAGCTGCTGATACCTGCCCGTCACCCACCTGACCGTATCCCCACGTTCTCTGCGCTGCGACGCGGTCAACGCGTTATCCGGGATCAAGAGTTGCGGCACCCCGCCATAGAACTCAAACGCTGCAACGTGAGCAGCAAGCCACGACGGCATTCGCATGTCAGTGAACGCCTGACACCAGAGATACCCCGAATACGGGAGCACCGTCACGAACAAGTAGGCCCTCGTTACCTCACCGGTGACCTCGTCGACGAGATCGATCGTGTCGCCAGCCCAGTCGATGAACATCGTCTTCCCTGGCTCATGATGGAGCACCGCCGTCAAATCATGCGACTGCACATACCTGTTGAACAGTGCGCAATACTGCGAATACCCATACTTCCGCAGGCTCGACGGTCTTGACGTGTACATGCGCCAGCCCTGCAGCAGGGTGTAGTGGCGGTTCTTCTTGAACGACGCCACGACCTTCGCATAGTCAGGGTCGTCATACTCGCTCTTCACCCGGGAACGCCCATCAGGGAACAATTCAGCCAGAGCAGTATCGCTCAGCTGCGCCAGACGATCACTCGTGAGCGCCTCTGCCTTGATCACACGCCTGGCCGCAGCGATACTTTTCGGCGCGCACTCCAGCATGGCGCTGATCTCTCGGTAGCTGCGACTTTCGAGCAGCAGGCTCATGATTCTCCGGTAGTCCGTGTGCAACACGACCACCCCTCTCAAACTCGAAATGGTGGCCGTCACGGACATGACGACCACCACCCAGCCGAGCAGAGATCACCCGAGCACTTCCCGATAGGCAGAACTATGCTTCCCGATAGGTGGACTAGCACTTCCCAATAGAGCTACACGCCACACCATGGGCTACCAAGCGACGGCAAGGCGATTTCGATTCCTCTCAGAAACCTGGCGATCAGTTAGCCCTATAGGCCGACAGCCTGGTCGGTAGATGCAATTCCGTAGCGCTCGAACCTCGTACACCGACCAGCCGAGCTTCATCACAGCGGGTTCATCGGGCCCGGAGGGCGCTTCTCTTCGGCGGTAAGTTGCGCTATTTCACTCGGGCGCGGAGGCGGCGTAGAGACATTGACATATTCGCGACCTTAATTGTAAAGTGTTGCCTACCCCCCAGCAGCGTTGCTGTGACTGCAACATCTATTGATCATCACTGTTTGATAGTCGCGGCCATGGGTGACGTTGATTCAACAAAAACGCGGAGCCCAATTGAGCTACGCATCACATGGAAAGGCCTCAGTTCGATGAAGCACAGAGGAAAGTTGTTCGCAGCGGCGTTAGTGCCACTTGCTCTAGTCATCTCCGGTTGCGGAGCCAATGCTGATGCAGCCGATGGAGAAGAATCATTCAAGTTCGGCTTCATCATGCCGGATCACGGTTCCCCTCGCTACACCCAGTTCGACTATCCGGGCTTCGAGACAGAGATCCTGCGACAGTGCCCTTCGTGCGAGGTTCTTTTTGCGGACTCCAATCATGACCCTTCCGAGCAACAGCGACAGGTAGAGTCGATGCTCACACAGGGTATCGATGTACTGGTCCTTGATCCGGTCGACAGCAAAGGCGCCGCTTCCTTCGTTAACAGCGCAGATCGCGCGGGTGTCCCAGTGATCGCGTACGACCGTACGATCGAGAGTGACAAAGTCTCCTTCGCTGTGGGAGTCAACTGGCCCGAGGTCGGCAAGGTGCAAGCCGAATCACTTGTGGCTGCGCTCGAGGCCAAGGATGTTCCTAAAGACTCCGATGCGGGGATCGCCGTAATTTGGGGTGACCTGCAGTCTGAGGCGGGATTTGGAATGAAGGAGGGCGCCCTTCCAGTTCTCGAAGCTAGCGGATACCCTCTCCTCGGTGAGACCGATACTTGGGACGGGCCGACGGTACAGAGCTTCGTCTCGAGCCAGATCTCCCGGGTTGGAGCGGATCAGATCGTGGGTGTCTTCGCGGCAAATGACGGGAATGCCGGGGCCACGATTGCTGCGTTCCGGAGTAGCGGTTTCGACGGCACTCTGCCGCCGATCACCGGCCTGGACGCTACGTTGGCCGGTGTGCAACAGGTGATCGAGGGCAATCAATACATGACCACCTATACCGACCCGCTTGGCGAAGGTGCCATTGCCGCAGACGTTGCGCTCAAACTCGCCAAGGGTGAGCCAATCGACTACCCGGAGGTCGACGGTGTTCCTACTCAGTTGGTCGAACCCGTTGCCGTAACCGTCGACAAGATTCAATCTGAGCTTATCGATTCAGGTGCTTACACGGCTGAAGACCTCTGCTCCGCTGAGAAGGACCTCGTCGCGGAATGCGAGGCGGCAGGGATCAAATGAGCCGTCCGCTACGCGCGGTACCAAACCTCGTCGGTGACCAGTTGCCACGCAACTGGTCACCGACCATCCGTCAGCTTCGCCAAGGAGAGTCCTTGTGGAAAATGAACCACTACTGCAGTTGAGCAACGTCTTCAAGCGCTACGGCGCTGTTCAGGCGCTTAACAATGTTTCCATTGAACTTCGAAAGGGAGAAGTCACAGCGCTTCTCGGTGACAACGGCGCAGGGAAATCCACCCTAGTCAAGGTGTTGTCAGGTGCGATCTCCCCCGATTCGGGTGACTTCCGGATGAGGGGCGAGAAAGTACATGTCAGCTCACCCGCGGAAGCGCAGGCACATGGAATTGCGACCGTCTACCAGGACCTAGCGCTGTGCGACAATCTCGATGTCGTCGGCAACCTATTTCTCGGCAGGCCAAGGGGCCGATTCGTGCTTGACGAAGAGACAATGGAGAAAGAGTCGTATGCGCTCCTGGAACGACTCGCTGTGCGCCTACCCTCGGCTCGCGTGAAAGTTGCATCAATGTCGGGTGGACAACGGCAAAGCATCGCGATCACCCGCTCACTGTTGGGCGATCCTTCAGTTGTCCTCCTCGATGAGCCGACGGCCGCCCTCGGGGTGTCTCAAACAAAGCAGGTTCTAGATCTCATCCTGCAGTTAAAAGACCATGGCTACGCCGTCGTTCTCATTACACACAATATGTTGGATGCAAAGTCGGTAGCCGACCGAGCAGTCGTGCTTCGGCTCGGACAGAACAACGGCGTCTTCCGAATGAGTGATGTCACTGGTGCTGACCTCGTCGCGGCGATTACCGGTGCTTCGACGCAGGATTCGGACACATCCGCGAAAGATAAGCACGGCGCTGAGAGGCTTTCAAAATGACGTCAGATAGCGGGAATCAGACAACCCTGGAAGTTTCAGGTTCAATAGCCGAGGATCCGACACCCCCGCCTCCGAGGTCACTCAAACAGTTGCTCCGCCGTGACTATGGCGTGCTTCCGATGCTGCTCGGCTTCGTTATTATCGGTGTGATCTTCCAGAGCATGTCACCGACTTTCCTTACTAGTCGGAACCTTGCGAATCTCGGAACTGAAGCCGCGGCAGTCGGCATCATCGCGCTGGGTATGGTGTTTGTCCTGCTTGTAGCTCAGATCGACCTTTCAGTGGGCTCAATGGCCGGAGTATCGTCCGCGATCATTGGCGTATTGATTGTCCAACAAGGATGGTCGCTTGGAATCGCTTTCCTGGTTGTTGTGGCCACTGCGCTGTTGACCGGAGCCACCTATGGGTTCCTGTACGTTCGGTTTCGAGTTGCAAGCTTTGTTAGCAGTATGGCCGGGCTCCTTGTTTTGGCTGGAATCCATCTCCTGCTCCTCAAGGACGGATCCATCAATCTGCCGTACGACAGCCTGCTTGTAGAAGCATCGCAGGACTGGTACTTGCCTGCTTGGCTCTCCTACGGCTTGGTAGCCGTCGGCGTGCTTGTCTGGACTATCTCAACGTTGGCGCGTCGGCACCGGCGCATCGCAATGGGCTTGAAGTCGATTTCACTAGTCTTGGCCATTGTGCGCGCGGTCATCGTGCTGCTCGTACTCGAGCTAGTTGTTTGGTATCTCAACCTCAGTATGGGAGTCAGCTTTCAGTTCACTCTCTTGATCGTGGCTATCCTCGGCGCAAACTTCTTTCTCGTTCGCACTCGCTGGGGACGCGATCTCTATGCCGTCGGCGGTAACGCCGAAGCTGCCCGACGAGCAGGTATCAACACCAGCATGGTCACGATGGGCGCTTTCATGACTTGCTCAGTGTTGGCAGCAATAGGCGGCATGATGATCGCTGGTCGCCTCGCGTCCTCGAGTCTTACGCTTGGCGCCGGCGACCTAAATCTGCAAGCGATTGCAGCTGCGGTGATCGGAGGGACAAGTCTCTTTGGCGGCCGCGGCAACGCGCTGACAGCCTTGCTCGGAGTCATGATTATCACCTCAATCTCAAGCGGATTGAACCTGCTCAGTCTTGGTGCACCGATTCAGAACATCGTCACCGGCACTGTCCTGGTACTCGCAGTCGTGGCAGACGCTGTAGCCAACAAGTCGCGGGAAAGATCTTAGCGATTACAGAAGACTGACCGCCCTGAGCCGGCTTTGGTTTGGGGCGGTTGGTCTTTTCTTCAGAAAGAGCATGAGGCAAGACACCGGTCAGTGACCAGCAATCATGGCTTTGGGTCAAGTAGGAAGCGCGTCGGTGAAGGGCTCCCCGCCGAGATCTCGCGTGATTGCTTCAGCAGCGGCCAGCATCTGCGGGGCGTACGCAATCAGCTCATCCAGCGGGGTGACGGGCGATGCGATGGAGATAGCAGAGACGACGCCGTCCGCTTGTCGGATTGGTGCTGCGATGCAGTGGACCATCGCTTCGTGCTCGGCATCATCGACGACCCAGCCCCGCTCGCGATTCTCATCAGCGTCCAATAAGAATGCGTCGAGATCGCTCAAGGTAGTTTCCGTGAACTGCTCGAACTGCGTGTGCGCCAACAACTCCTTTAGCTCGTCGCGCGGCATAAACGCGCTGATTGCCTTACCGAGGCCGGTGGCATAGATTGGTGCCCTCTTGCCGATCCTCGACCGCATCCGCACTGCGGCAAGCCCATCGATTTTGTCAAGGTAAACGACCGCATCATCATCAATCGTGCCCAAGTGGATCGTGTCGCGTGTGAGATCATGCAAATGTTCCAGATGAGGGCGGGCTATTCCTCGGATTTCGCTAAGCTCAAGTGCTTTTTGCCCCAGTGACAGGAACATAGAACCAGGCCAGTATCGCAATTCACGATCTCGCCGAGCGAATCTTCGCTCTTCGAGCGCTCTCAGCAGGCGCAACGCTGTCGACCGGTGTACCCCGAGAGCGCGCGCTACTTCACTGATGGATTTCGGGCCATCGGTTAGTAGCGTGAGAGCCGCCAGCACCCTATCAAGAGCCTGAGAGCCACTTTCTGCACGATCTGCAGGCACGATGATAAACCTCTTTCCATTGGGGTGGGACTGGTCATAGCTACGCGGATGCCTGCGCCAAGACCGGAGTGGCAGTCTGACTCGACGCTACTGACCGTGGCAAGCATTCCGAGACACCTTGGCTATGCGTCCCAGTAACAGTGTTGCACAGAGTGCGTCGATTGATCTATCAGCCTACGCGTAGGATCGCGACCTCATCGATGCGTCGCCTTCAGCCCACTTCACTCGCCGGTAACCAGTCGGGTGGAAGTTAACGTGTTCGGATGCGCTTGCCCAGCATGTCAACCCAGGGTCTACCCGCGGCCTTTCTCGCCCAACTGCAAGAGGTGTCTAACGGGTTTTGAGAGACGTTGGATCTAGCATCTCGGGCCCCTCGGGCGGTGGGATGAAGCAGAATACGATGCACTGACGGTTGCTCTTCGGACAATGACTTCAGCAGCAATGCAAATGGTCTTGAGAAGGCGCGAGGCGAGAGACAGACGTTCGTCCAGGCAGCGGGGTTCGAACGGTTGCGTTCAACCCGTCTGGCGAAGATGCCTGCACAGACCGTTGGGAAGCGCCCATTGGCGCATCGGGACATCGCATTGCGCCACAAAATGCGCCAAAGAGCAACGCGCCAAACTAGTGCGCCAATCGCACCGCGCAACTTCGGCGCGTCATTCGGCGCATAGGTGGCGGGGCAAGTGCACCGATGACTGCGGTGATTCTTGAAAACGCAGCAGCACCTCGCATCGCTCCGAAACATAGGGTGAGCTCTCAAGGCTGACGAGTTCTCCGCTACCGGGAAAATAGCCAACCGCCTCATAAAACGGGTAGGTACATCGTCCGATTCGGTGTGGCCGCAAGTAGCCGATCGGTTCGCCCTTGAACAACACCTCCCATCGAATCGGATCCTTTCGGAAATTGCGCGGCATTTCTCGTAGTTCGAATCCCTCAGGCAGGTCTCCCTCGGTTGGCCTAGTCTCAAACACAGCACACCCTCCATCCACGATCTTCAACTCGGAGCAGGTCAAAGACGCGAGTCTCGCCGCGGGCAGGACGCGCAGTAAAGCGCCAGCCGATCCGCAGAGTCGGTGGATGAGTGATGAGCGGATGTAGCCACTCCGGTTCGCCCAGAAGCACAGTCGGCTCGTCAATCACCTCCCAGCACTGCCCTTCCCACTCGAGTACGCTCGGGATCTCATGCTCGAACTGGATTGCTACCACGTCATCATCCACTCGCATCCCCACACCTCGCATTCGAACAAACTTTCGAATAGATGGTATGTCGGCGGTCCTTGAGGCGCAAGCCACCGCCCGGAAGGTGGGCCTCTGGTCGGGGTGAGGCGGGCCGAGATACCGTTTTCGAAGCGCTTTTGCCTTCGGCGTNCGCTCGTAGTCGAGCAGCAGGGCCTCGTGGCTCACGTAGAACTCGGTCTGCTTGAGCTCGCTGTGGTCGACTCCGCACGCGTCCATGAAAAACACGTTCGAAAAGCCCCGATCTCCTCTTAGGGTTCGTCGATACCCCAAGGGATATCGGCATACCCCAGCAGGGAGTGGATCATCTCGATTCGGAGCTGGCGGCAAAAGTCGTGAGCTTCGGTTTCTGCCCAATCGACGCTTTCGCAGGTCTGATACTCGTAGCAGGCGATCGCTTTGAGTATCTCGGTGGGGCTTCTCCTACTGGACGGTCCGTGGGTGTAGACCGTTTCAATCTCGTCTTCGTCGTAGCGGTAGTTCACGGATCGCATGTTCTCTGCGAGCAGCATTGCCCCGGTTCGTTCTGCGGTTTCGGGTGTCAGCGTCATTCGGACATTGCTGCCGGCTCCGGCCGACCAGGACAGAGGCCCCCAGCCGTTTGCGGGCGTCGCAAGGCCTGCGTTTACAAGAGCTCGGATGTGGTGAATGCTGACGAGGTAGGCGCTCATGATGACTGCCCCTTTCTGCCGGCCCCGTGTGGGCGTTTCGGCGCCAGGCGGCCACGGGGCGAGCGGCGTCGGAGGCAAGCGACGCGCCGACCTTGGGCGGGCGCGGCGATGGCCGGAGGCGATGCTCGTCCCGTAGCCTGCGAAGCCGAGACGTCTGCACGGGGCCGGTCGGAAAAGGCAGCAGAACCTCCCAATGGCATCGAAGGCCCACCGTAAGGCGCCGATGAGTGAGGAGAGTTTTCGTCTGCCCTCCCGTCGCCGAAGCATGACGACTGGACCTTCGGCCTATCTGGTCAGGCCGCTCGTCCCTTGGTCTCTCGATTGGGCGTTTCCGAAGCTTCGAACGTCCGCCAAGGGAGCCTGACGACGCGCGCTTCGCGCGTCGCGCTGCAGGGCGGGTGGGCGGGATGTCCCCGTCTCGATCAGGCGGCGGACGTCTGCGCCGGAGGTCACGAGCGAAGCTCTGCCGTCTCGAATGAGGAGGTGGGGGCCATTGCTCGTGGCGCTGGTCACGGGGCCCGGAACGGCACCGATCGGACGGTGGAGCGCTTCCGCTGCATCGACGACGAAGAACGTGCTCGAGCGTGAACCCGCTTCGACAACGACGACGGCCGAGGAGATCGCGGCCATGAGCCGGTGTCTCTCCTCGAGGCGGTGCCTGGTAGGCACCATTCCCGGCGGCGTTTCGCTGAGAAGGAGCTGCCCGCTGTGGCCGAGCCGTGACAGGAGTTCGCGGTTGCCCTGAGGGTAGGGACGATCAATTCCTGAAGGAAGCACGGCGATGGTGTGCGTTCGTGCTGCTATCGCGGCCTGATGAGCGGATCGGTCGATGCCGTAAGCGCCGCCGGCGACGATGACGTAGTTTTCATCATCGGCGGCAAGTTCTTGGATGATGGTGTCGGTGGCGTGCTGGCCGTATGAGGTGTTGGCGCGAGCACCAGTGACGGTGAGTCGTTGCTGACGTGGGCGGTCGAGAAGACTCTCGTCTCCTTGCGTCCAGAGCGCGAGCGGTGCTCTGCTTCCCAGATCAGCAATTCCAGAGTTCTGCCAGGCCGGATCGTCCGGGGTGAGCATCGTGAGTCGGTGTTCCTCGCCCAAGGCGATGGCCTGTTGCACAACGTAGGGATTGTGCCGGGCGAGGATTTGGGTGCGCCAGGAGTCGAAGCCGCTGCGAGTGAGGCCTGATGGAACGGTGCCGCGCTGCGCCAGATCGAGGGCACCCGATGGACCGTACCGGGCGACGATTCGGTGGGTGTACTGGTCTCCGATATCGGTGGCGGCGGCCAGCGCGATGCGTGCGGTGAGGTCGTCGGATAGGTCCTGGGTCATGTCGGTGCTCCGTTCGCATGAAAGTGCGGGGGCCGGAAGTTCCGGCCCCCGCATGTCAGGCGGTCGCTGCTATACCGTCACGGTTGCGCCTTCGTCGGGGTGTCCCGCTGACGCGGCCTCGCTCTTGTCGCTCGCCTCATCTGCCGCTTCGGCGGGTGCGCCCTCCTCCTCGGGCGGTTCGCCCTCACCGCTGGCCTTCTTCTGCTCGCGGCTGGTCACGTCGCCCGCGGCGGTACTCGAATCGTCAGCCTCGCTGTTCTCATCGGCGCTGGGCGCTTCCTCCTCCTGGTCGTTCTCCGTGTCGGCCTCGGGTTCGATGCCGATCACGATGTTCTCCACGTCAGAGAGGGGGTATCCCCATCCGGCGAGTGCCCGGAAGTAGTGCTCCATCTCCGCGCCGGGCCTGCGCCAGGTGTGGGTGCCGGTCGCGGCCTCGTGGGCGGCGACGGAGACGGCGAGGAGCGCCATCGTCGTGCGAGCGGGCTGCTTCTCGATGTGCGAGAGGATCGGATTGGGCTGGCCCCACTGGAACTTCGGCAGGCCGAGCAGGTCGCTCGCGAGGGCGTGATGGTCGCTGATGGCGTTGTTGAGGATGCCACGGCCGTCGATGAAGGTGGCGGCGACGAACGCGGTAGCGTTCTTGGGGGCGGTCTTGCGGCTCAGGAAGTTCCGCAGCCAGGTGCGGCGCACGGTTTCTGCCGACTTCCAGAGGCGGTTGTTGGTGATGACGCGGCGGCGTTCGGCCTTCTCTTCGTCGCTCATCGGGAGCGAGGGGGTGCCGTCGGCCTTGCGCTTCTTGAGGCCCCACTTGCGCCAGTCGGTGACGAAGTGCCCGACCTCGATGCCGTTCCAGGCCTGGCGTACGGCGAAGCGGTGGCCGTTCCCGCCGAGGTAGTTGTCCTCGGCGATCGGGGTACCGTCCTTCTTGGTGAGGTCGCGGAACGGGAGGGTGGCCTTGTCGTCGTAGCGGGGCCAGTCGATCTGCTGGAAGCCCTGCTCGGCGTAGGCCTTGATGAGGGCTTCGGCCTCCTCGCGTTCGGCGCGGCGGTCGCGCAGCCGCTGGGCTTCGTGCTCGAACTGTTCGGGATCGTACTGGGCCGTGCGGCGGAGACGCTTCGTGGCCTCGGGGTCGTCCTCGAATTCTGCGATAGCGAGGGCCTGGTCGAGCGTGACCTGATGCTCGATCACCTCCTTCGTGGCGCTCTCGCTCGCGGCTACGGCGAGACCGGCCTTGACGCGCTTGGGCTTCTCGCCCACGGCGCGGGCGATGGCGGTAACGCTCATGCCTTCGAGTTCGAGCTGCCGCCAGGCGGCGACGCGCTCGGTTTCGTCCAAGTCGGCGCGGTGCTCGTTGGCGATGAGCTGCCTCACGATCCGCATGGCGTCGTTGTCGTTCTCGGGCACGATATAGGCGGGCACGTCGTAGCGCTCCGCTTCGATGGCGGCGAGGATGCGGCGCTGCCCGTCCTCGATCCGCACACGGCCTCCGTCTGCGGGGTGCCCGATGACGGGGGCGATGACGCCGTGCCGCTTGACCGATGCGACGAACGGGCGGTCGAGCTTGACGTTCGTGCGGATGTTCGCGTCGATCACGACTTCGCGGGCATCCACGATCTGCAGGGTGACGGCCTGGGCTTCGGTGGTGGTGGACATGGTTTCGTTCCTTCCGGTGAGTAGCGCGCGGGGGCGTCCGAGGTCGGGCACCCTCCAACTCGCAATTGCCTTTCGGCACTCGCCGAAAGACGGGACCGGCGCAGCCGGGTCAAGGCCGCAGAGCAAAAGTTTTCGGCCGAAATAAGCGCAGCGCGGCCGAAAAGTTTTGCGTGCCTTGACGCGGCGAAGCGGTCCCGTATCATCTCGGGGCCGGAAGGCAATCCGAGAGGATTGCCTCAGCCGAGACCAGGTCTCGATGTATCGATCAGGACGTATCGAAGCCTCCGTGTCACGTTGGGCGCTGACAGAGCGTTGGTCAGCGTTCAGAAACCGACGGTGAGCGCGCAGATTCACGCCCGTTTCGGGCGTGGCGCAGCATCATATGACCATTGAGGGCTACCCCTCACCCTCGTCGCCCCTGGGGGAGCGATCCGGAAGGATCAGCAGTATCGGGTGAACGCGGATCGGCACCTCATGGCTAAGCGCCGCCTTGCGGCGCGAACGTCGTCGTGCGAGGAGGTGGGAGCCGTGGCCTGGAAGCCGTACACGCCCGAAGAAGCGCGAGCCGTGCGCGAAGCGAATCTCGAGCAGATGGAATCGCAGCTCACCCGCCGCGTCGATGAGCTGGTGACCGGGGATCAGTGGCTGGAAGCGATGCGCTTCGCCGCCCAGTTCCGTGGCCGGAGCTTCTTGAACACGCTCCTGATCCAGGTGCAGCATCTCAACGCCTATTCGGAAGGGCGCGTGCCCACCCCGTATCCGAGCTATGTTGCGGGGCGCTCGGATTGGCGCAAACTCGGGAGATGGCCGGCGAAAGAGCAGACCGGATACCTGGTGCGCAAACCGGTGGTCGAACGCTACGCCGCGACGAACCCCGCCTCGGGCCGGTGGCGCAAGCTTGGGTCGCGCGAGAAGCCCCGACCCGGGGAAACCGTCCGGGAGAAGATGGTCAATGTCACCTATGGGAAGGTCTGGGATGTGTCTCAGACCGATGGAGAGCCGGTGCCGGAACGGCCGCGGCCCGCAGTGCTCGTGGGTGCCGCGCCGGCCGGGCTCTGGGATGGCCTCGCTGCCGAGGTCGGACAGCAAGGCTTCACGCTCCGCAACGCGCCGAACGTCCTCGCGTTGGATGGCGCCGACGGGGTCACCGATTACACGACGCGGGAGACGATCATACGCGCCGACGCCGAGGACGCTGAGCGCGTCGCAGTGCTCGCCCACGAGGTCGGGCACATCCTCATGCACGACCCCGAAGCCGAGGGGCGCGAGCCGCATCGCGGGATTCGCGAGGTCGAGGCCGAGTCTGCGGCCGCGATGGTCTGCGCGATCTATGGCCTCGACAGTGGCCCCTCCTCCGTGCCATATGTCGCCGGTTGGGCATCGACAGTCAAAGACGTGGAGCCTGCAGAGGTGATCCGGCGTACCGGGGAACGAGTCCGAAGAATCGTCCTGAAACTGCTCGACCGACTTCCCGAGCCAGTCGGCGGAGACGGCAGTCCACCACCTCCAAGTCCAACCAACGAAGCGCCCCAGACGAGAACCTGCGCGCAGCAGAGCCGTCCAGCCGCTCGGCCGACTCTGGCGGAAACCGAGGCGGTGCGGCTATGAGCGAGAAGGACGCGCCGCGAAGAAAATGGGTCGCGGCAGACGCGATCGCAGGCACGGTCGTCATCGGCGTGGGGGCCTTCGTGCTCTCCTTCGGTGCGCTCACCGATCTGGCGGGCCTCGCGGGAGTGCCCGAAGAGCAGGCCTGGATTTGGGCGGTCATCGTCGACGGAATGATCGTGATGGCGACCCGCGCCGCCTTCGCCCTCGACCAATACGGCCGACGGGCCGCAGCCTACCCCTGGGTATTGCTCGCGGCCTCGGCAGGAGTCTCCGTGATCGCCAACATCGCGCACGCAGTGGTGCGGGCACCCGATACCGTCGCCCCGGCCCTCGCGGGCGCGATCGCTGCGGTGCCGCCCTTGATCCTCATCTCGGTCACCCACCTGACCGTGCTCCTGATCCGGCGCACCATGCCTGCGCGACCGGATCCAGCGACGTCCAGGGCCCCCGAACTGAGTGCAACCGCGTCGCATACCTCAACAGAACCGCGCGCCTCGGTGACCGGGCCGCCGCGGCTCGCGGCGACGCGGCCCGAAGTCACCCGCCTTGAAGACGCTGGGCGCCCGGTCGGGCGCGAGGTCGTATTGCGCCCGACATCTTCGTCGCATTCTGGGCGGTCGAGGAATCCAGGCCAGCGCGCCGAGGCGTTGCGCCTGCACCGGGAAGGATTCACGAGTCGGCAGATCGCCGACCGGCTCGACGGCCCTCACCGCGCCACAGTGAGCCGATGGATCGCCGACGCGGAGCGGCGCCCGACGACCACCGGCCCCGAACCATCGACCGAAAGCGAGAACGCCAATGCCTGACGAATACACTTCAACTCCCCTCTCCTGGGCTGACCGACTCACGGCGGCCCCGAAGGAGCAATCTCCCGCGCCCGCATCGACCTCCGCTGCTACTGCGAGCGAAGAACTGTTCGAACTGGGCGACCCCTCGATACAGCGGGACGAGTCCGCGACGAATCGCGAAAGCGGAGACGCCGGCAAGCTCCAGGTGCGATGGGAGCGTCCCACGGATCTGGCCATGCGCGCCGCGAGCGTCAGCTTCCGCGGAAGCGCCCAGCTGCACATGCTCATGCACGACCGTTACCGCACCATGCTCCGCACCGTGCGCACCCAGGCGGCGCAACAGCTGCGCCGTCTCCCGGATCCGCGCTCCTTCGGACGCCGCGCTCCGGCTCCCACTTCTCCCGAGGCTCAGACCCCGGGCCTTCCCTAATCCGGCCCGGCGTCCCGGGTGACGTCGGGCCGGCGCCTCTGATTCAAGGAGGAATCATGTACCCGAGCCAGACCCATCCCGCAGACGACGCCTTCACCACGGACGAAGGGCTGCGCAAGCTGCTCGGCCGCCTGGCCGAGCGTCCGGAACTGTGGCAGCGCGACCCCGAAGCACGCGCCCTCATCGAATACACCATGCGACGCTACGAGCGTCTCGCCCGCAAATGGAATCGCGACCCCGGCGAAGCCGCAGCGGCCGCCTTCGTCGTGATGCGCCGCGACTACATTCTCAGCGCGGAGAAGCCGTGGGCGATCGTGACCGTCGCCGTGCGGGCCGCGATGATCGCCGAAAGCCAAGCGGAACGGCTCCTCATCTCCCCGACGCGCGCTCAGAAGGAGGATGTCACCGACCTCGATCGGCCCATCCGCGCCGGAGAACACGAGGACTACCTCTACAGCGTCCTCTCCCCGGGTCCCGAGACGGAGCCCGACAGCTCGCCGCTCCTGGCGCAGGTCCAGTTCACGATCGTCGGGCTCTTCGCCTGCCTGAGCTGGGATCGGAAACTCGCACAGGCCGCGACGGAATACGTGCTGGCCCGGATGATGACCGCGATGGACGCCGGCCGGGCCTATCAGTACCTGCGTCGCGACCAGGCCGCCCCGGTCCTGCTCGATCTCGATCTCGCTACCTGGCGCGGCCTCGCCCGGATCCTGGTGGGAACGCCCGGCGGCCCCGGCCTACCCGGCCGCCGCGGCCTCATCGCTCGCATCGTGCTCGAGCTCGAGCGAGGCCTGACGCCGGTCGACGTCATCGACGAGCTCCTCCGTGACGATCGGCTCATCATCGACATCTTCGATCTTCGGCCCCGGAAATGAGCGCAGCAGCATGGAAGGAATGGTGGAAGTCGAACGTGCTGTCGATTCGATTCGCGTCGCCGACCGGCTGCGGCAGGATCTCGGCGACCTCACCGAACTCTGCGACTCGATCTCGGAACTCGGCCTCTTGCAACCCGTCACCATCACCCCAGACGGCGACCTCATCTGCGGATGGCGTCGACTCGAGGCCTGCCGCCGCCTCGGGAAGAGGCGCATCCGCGTCTGGGTGCGATCGGGCCTGTCCACCGAACTGCAGCGTGCGCTGGCGCAGCAGCACGAGAACGCGGTCCGCAAGTCCTACTCGCCGATCGAGGCCGCACGCATCTACGAGGAGCTCAAGAAGCTCTACCAGGAGGAGGCCCAGCGCAATATGGCGGTCACCCGCTTCGGGGCCTCCCCCGGCCTGCCAACCGTTGGCACCCCGGTCGGGAACGCGGGCAAGCGCGCTGCGCTTGCAGTCACCGGCTCCCGTTCCGACCTCACCCTCGAGCGGGTACTCGAGGTTCAGCGGCTCAGCGAGGACCCCGCGATCCCCGAGACGTTGCGGAACATAGCGCGCGAACAACTCGAAGTCATTGAGTCGGAGCGCACCGTCACCGGCCCCTACGCGCAGGTCAAGGCGGCCGAGGCCGAACACCTCCTCGAAGCGGTGATCGCCGAGCCCGAATTGCCCACCTCCCTGCGAGAAGAGACCGCGCGCGCCCTCTCCCGTCTGGCGGCGGCCGAGAACAACCATGAGCGCATTGCCCGTGCCCGAGACGCACTGCGGCACGCGAAAGCGGCCCGGTCTCGTCCTGCGAAGCCTCCGAAAGACGTGACGCTGCGCGCCGCGCCTGCCGAGCCCCGTCGGTACTCGCCGCGCGCGCTCGCGATGATGCTCCACGAGACCGACTACTGGTGGCTGCACTACGATCCGTCTGAGGTCGGTGCCGCCTTCACCGATGAGCAATGGCAGCTGTTCGAGGAATGGATCGCCCAGACGACGGCCTTCTACGAAACCGTTCGCGAGGCACGCGTCCGGTGAGCGCTCCCGACGGGTGGCCGCCTCGTGGCGCTTCACTGGCATGAAGGTCACTCGCCGCTCCCTCGCCATCCTCATTGCCCTCGGCCTCATCGTCACCGCCTGTGCGGCCGTCGGCGTCTACGGTCTCCTCGCCGGACCGCCGAAGCCCGAACATACCGAGCAGACGGCCGCGATCGATTCGCCGGGCCGCGCCGACGAGGACGTCACCAGCGGTCCGAAGCTGCAACCACTCGCGGAGACCCGAGACCCCGTCGCCTTCGCACGCAGCATCGCCGACGCGCTCTTCACGTGGGATACTCAGCAGCTTCCCGGCCCCGATCCCGTCATCGAGCACATCTCCGCGGTCGGCGACCCCACCGGCTACGAGTCACCGGGGCTCTACCAGGATCTACAGCACTACCTCCCCACCACCGATCAATGGGGGCAGCTCCGCGACTACCGCACTCGGCAGAGCCTCGACATCGGGACCGCGCGAGTGCCCGACGGCTGGAACAAGATCGCGTCCGAATCCGCGGACGAGCTTCCTGGCGGTGCCGTCGCCGTCACCGTCGACGCGACCCGAATCCGCTCGGGCGTCTGGCAGGGTGAGCCCACTCGGGCGACCGAAGAGGTCGCGTTCACGCTGTTCCTCGCCTGCCCCGAGCAGACCGGCAGCTGCCATCTCCTACGCCTATCGGCGCTCGGGAGCCCGCTCCGATGAAACGGATCATCGCGCTGCTCGCGGTCGCCGCTCTCCTCCTCACCCCGGCGGCAGCTACCCTCTCGGTCGCGGTATTCCTCAACCCCGCAACGACCGCCTGCTCGACCGGTTCGCTCACCGTCGGGGAGATTCCCGACTCGCTCACTGCGACGACGAAGAACGGCGAACAGATCACGTTGACGCGGGCACAGCTCACGCACGCGGCGACTATCATCGCCGTCGGCGGGCAAACCGACGGTGTCGAACGGGCGGGCGTCACCGTCGCGCTCATGGCAGCCCTCACCGAGTCCTCACTGCGGATGCTCGCGAACACCGGCACCTATCCCGAGTCGGGGGACTACCCTCACGACGGCGACGCCTCCGACCACGATTCTCTCGGACTGTTCCAGATGCGTCCGCAATCGGGATGGGGCACCGTGGCGCAGCTGATGGATCCGCGCTATCAAGCGCGCGCCTTCTACGGCGGGCCGCAGGGACCCAACGGTGGGAGCCCGCGGGGCCTCTTGGACATCCCCGGGTGGAAGCAGATGGACCCGGGCACCGCCGCCCAGTCGGTCGAGGTCTCCGCCTTCCCCACTCGATACCAGAACTACGAGCCCGTCGCCGAGACGATCCTCACGACCCTCACGCGGCCTCGACCCGGCACCGGCAAACCAGGCAGCGGCACGACCACGGTAGCCGAGACCTCACGGGTGGTCGCCCCCATGCCCGCCGGAGTCGGGGAGCTCACCTCACGATTCGGATGGCGGACCGACCCGGTGACCGGGGCACGCCAGGACTTCCATACCGGCACGGACTTCGCCGCCCCGGACGGAACCGGGTTCCTCGCCGTCGCCGACGGCGTCGTGACCGTCGGCGGCTATCTGCCCGGCTGGGGCAACGCGATCGTCATCGAGCACACCGTCGGCGGCCAGCGCGTCGCGTCTGCCTACTTCCACATGTGGGATCACGGCATCCACGTCACCCCGGGCCAGCACGTGACCGCCGGGCAGCACATCGGCGATGTCGGGTCGTCTGGTTGGAGTACGGGGCCGCACCTCCATTTCGAGATCCATCCCGGCGGATGGGGGCAGCCCGCCGTCGACTCACTGGTCTGGCTCCAAGAGCACGGTGCCGTCGGGGTGGAGGCCGGCGAGCACTCCGGCGCGAGGTGCGGCGCGTGAACGGCCCAGAGGTCGAACCCGACTTCGGAGCCGTGTCCCAAGCCGGGGGTCTGGGGCACGCCATCGGGGCGCTGATGACGTTCGTGCTCGTGCTCGCAGTGCTCATGCTCATCATCTCCGCGATCGCCTGGGCGATCGCTTCGGCGATCGGAAACTACCAGGGAGCGGCGCGAGCTCGCGCGGGCCTCTGGGTCGCCGTCGCCGCCTCCGTCATCTGCGGCGGCGGCATCGCATGGCTGAACTTCCTCATCACCACCGGCCACAGCCTCTGAGGAACAGCGGTGGAGGCAGGGCCGAACGGCCCCGCCTCCACGAGGTGCTACCCGTCAACCATGCGCGCGCAGCAGCTGCACCACCGATTCGAATGGTGCCAAGCTCTCGCACAACCGCTCCAACACCTCACGACTCGGCTTGGTCCGCATCGCGTCCAAAACCCTGCGCATCTGCTCCGCCGTCAAGCCGACCGTCTCCCCGCTCTCAGCATCGACTCCGACTGCGACTACCGAGCCGAACAGCACCGACTGCGCCCCGAGCTGATGGGCGACCACCGTCGCCGCGAGATTGAGCTCCGGCTGCTCCTCGAGCAGCCCCTCATCATCGACGAACAGATCGATCCCTTCCTCGAGGCCGACGACATCGAACACATCGCAGCCGATCAAGTAGCGGATACGCTCTCCGACTTCGAGGACCGGGATCGAAACAGGTCGCGTCCTTCCCGGGGTGATCAGGATCGCGTTCAGAGTGCTGGTGGACATGAGGATGCTCCGTTCTGCGACGGCCGGGTGCCGGTCGCTCGCGAAGCGCGGCAGCGGAGTGGACGACGCGGGAGTGCCGGACGGAGGGCCTGTAATGGGGGGTCCCGCTTGCGGGGGGCACCGTTCATGCCCGTTTTCGAACTGCTTTTTTGCCACCGCGCNTTCCAGGCCGATAAAAAGGGTTCGAAAACGCCCAGGCCCGCCCGAGCAACACATCGACATGACGGGTGGCCCGCAACCGGCGCTTCCAGAGAGACCCCTCCGCACCAACGCGGACGCAGAAAGCATCTGGAGGCCGCCTTGCCGATCATCGACCTACTCTCCACCCTCGTCACAATCACTCCGGGAGAGGTCAACATCTCCCCGAACGACAACGGCCTGCCCGGCATCGAAGCGCTCAAGAAGATCGTCGGCGCGACGATGACGATCGCACTGATCCTCTCCGTCATGGCGCTCCTGGTTTCTGCCGTGATCTGGGGTTTTGGTGCGAATTCGGCAAATCCTCACATGGCGGCGAGAGGCAAACTCGGCGTGCTGATCTCCTGCGCCGCTGCTCTTCTCTCGGGAGCGGCCGTCGCGTTGATCAATTTCGCGTGGGGAATCGGGCAAACGATCTAGGCCAGGCAAGCGGAAGCGAGGACGACGATGGCGATCTGCGACATTCCCGGCATCTCGGACGTGTGCGAGGCGGTCGGCGACACCCAGGCGCGCGTGATGCTTGCCCCGTTCGACATGCTCGGGCAAGGGGCGGCCGGCGCCGCGAAGTGGATGGTCGAGGCGGTCTGGCTTGTCATGGACTCCACCACTGCGGTGGACGTCACCACCCCGACCTTCGTCTCGGTCTACGAACTGCTCTTCGGAATCGGGATCACCGTCGCCCTGCTGTTCTTCTTCCTGCAGCTCGCCACCGGCCTCATTCGACGCGACCCGCACGCACTGTCGTACGCGCTGATCGGGCTGGCCCGCGCCGTACTCGGCGGCTTCCTGGTTCTCACCCTGACGGCGATGGTGTTGGAGGTTGTCGATCAGCTCTCGATCGGGATCGTCCACGCCACCGGCAACACGATGGAGACGCTTGCAGACAAGGCCTCGTTGATGATGGTCGGCCTCGTCGGGCTCCTCACGGTCGGAGGACCCGGCGTGGGCATTCTGCTGCTGATCTTCGTGTCCTTCTTCGCGATGGCCGCCGCATTCATCCTCTGGATGAGCATGTTGACTCGAAAAGTGCTTCTGCTGGTGAGCATCGTGCTGGCTCCGCTCGCGCTGTCGGGAACCGTATGGGAGGCCACCAAGGGCTGGGTCGGAAAATGGGCCGCCTTCGTGCTCGCGCTCGCGATCTCGAAGCTCGTGGTCGTGGTGATCTTCCTCGTCGCGACCGCGCAGATGGCCGCGCCGATCACCCTCGACCTGGGGGCGATCACCGAACCCCTCTCCGGGATCGTCCTGATGCTCGTCGCAGGTTTTGCGCCGTTCATTGTCTATAAACTGATCAGCTTCATCGGCCTGGACCTCTACCTGGCGATGAGCGCCGAGCAGGAAGCCAAGGATGCGGCGAACCGCCCTCTGCCGATCATCACCCGCCCGCCGAGCGCCGACACCGCCAAGAAGGTTCTCGACAGCAAAAGCAGCGGCGAGTCCTCGCCCAACCCGCCTGCCACAGGACCGGGCGATACCGGATCGCCCACCGGCGAGGACGCCCCGGTCCCGGGGAATAGCGGGGCGGTCGCGCCGACCGAGGGCATGGCCGAGGCCGGCACGGAATCCGGGATGGCCGAGGCCGGCATCGGGGCGGAGGCGGGCAGTGCAGGAGTGGCCGCGCCCGTCCTGGTAGTCGCTGAAGTGGTGAAGGAGACCGCCGAGGCGGGACCGGCCATCGGCAACGCGGTGGGCCAAGGGGCCGAAGGGCATGTCTCGGCCGCGCAGTCCGATCCGCCCCCGGCTTCCCAGCAAACCGCCCCTCCGCCTACGGTCGTCTCCCCGTCCGCGCCGGCTTCGGGGGCGAGCGAATCATGAGCCCACGCGCACTTCACGCCGGGCCGGCATTGCGGCCGGTGAAGTTCTCGCGTCTCTCCCAACGCGGAATTCTGCTGTCTCTCACCGCCGGGCAGTTGGCCTCTGCCGGCACCGCAGTGGCGACATTCATCCTGACGCTCTACACGATCGGCGCGAACGCCCTGATCTGGACGCTGCCGATCTGGGGTGGAGGCCTCGCGGCAACGTGGATGCGAATCGGTGGACGGCCGGCGATCTCTTGGGTGCCGTTGGTATGGGAATGGTCGCGGCGAAGCCTCGGAGGTCAACTCATGTACCGTGCACGAGTCAGCAAGCCGCGCCCCGCCGGAAGCCTCGCGCTGCCCGGCGATGCGGCGAGGCTTCGTCAGTACCTCGACCCCGAATCGCACGCTGTCATGATCCATGACCCGCACGCGGCGACGCTGACGGTGTGCTGCGAAGTACGGCATCCCGCGTTCGTACTCCTCGATCCCGGTGAGCAGGAGCGCCGGGTGCTCGGATGGGGGCGCGTGCTCTCCACGATCTGCCGATCCGGGCGCATCGCTCGCCTGCAGATCCTCGAGCAGACGCTGCCCGACGGGGGTTCTGGTCTCAGCGAGTGGTGGCGCGAACGCGGCACGCATGACGACTCCTGGGTCTCACGGGTTTACGACGAGTTGATCCAGCAGGCCGGTCCTTCCGGGGAGCGCCACCTCACGACCGTCTCGCTGTCGCTCGACATGCGGGCCGCGCACCAGGCGATCCGCCGGGCCGGGGGCGGAATGGCGGGAGCAGCCTCGGTCCTCCGGCAAGAGATGGCGACCGTCTCGAATGCGCTGCGCGCCGCCGACCTGCAGCCCTCGCCATGGCTCGACGAGGGCAAGGTCGCGGTGATGCTCCGCTCCGCCTACGACCCGGGGATCGCGGCCACCCTCGAGAGGAACAAGACGATGGGCCGATCGCTCGCTACCGCAGGTCCCGTCGCCGTCGAAGAGCATTGGGACCGCATCCGAACAGACTCCGCATTCCATCGAGTGCTGTGGGTGTCGGAATGGCCGCGTTCCGAGGTCTACCCGGGGTTTCTCTCGCCCCTGCTGCTCACCGGCGGCGCGCGACGAGCATTCACGGTGCTCTACGAACCGATCCGCCCTGATGTCGCTGCCCGACAGATCCGGAAGCAGAAGGTCGAGCACATCTCCGACTCCGCCCAACGAAAGCGCATGGGGCAGATCGAGGACGCCAGTCAATCCGCCGAGCTACGAGACGTGCTGCAACAAGAGCAGGACCTCGTCACCGGTCATGGCGTCCTGCGATATACCGGACTCGTCTCGGTGAGCGCACCGACCGAGGCTGAACTCGACGCGGCGGTCTCGAGCCTGGAACAGGCGGCGATCCAGTCCGCGCTCGAGACACGGGTGCTCGCAGCGCAGCAGGCCCAAGCCTTCGCTGCCGCCGCACTCCCGCTCGCGCGCCGTCTCTGATCCCCAGGTAGCCGCAGGCGGAGCACCTCGTCTGTATGCGCGAGAAACTGCACACCACGCCGCTGGTTACTCCCGAGTTCGAGTCGTACCGGGACCGGAAGGCTCGGTTGCGTGCGGCCGCGCTCATCCGGAAGCAGGACGCCACCGCGAGGCGGGCGCAGGAGCGCGAGAAACAGCACGCGCTTCGCGCCGAGGCGCATCAGGCGCCGCTGATTCCCGCTCCCGGAGAAGCCGGCCCAGCAGCGTTGAGGCAGCATCTCCGGCTGCGAGTCCCGCAGCATCAGGACACCTCGGCAGTGCTGCAAGGCCTGTACCCGTTCCTCGCCGAGGGCGGCCTAGGCGCCAACGGCGTCTTCGTCGGCCAGGATCTGTATTCTGGCGCTTCGTTCTCATACGATCCCTGGGAGCTCTATGCCCGCGGCATCATCACAGCCCCCAACATCATCCTTTCGGGCATCGTCGGCTCAGGGAAGAGTTCGCTCGCGAAGTCCCTCTACACTCGCTCTCTCGCCTTCGGGAGGAAGGTCTATGTCGTGGGCGATCCGAAAGGCGAGCATTCCCATATCGCGCGGCTCGTCGGCGGCCATGCGATCGAGCTCGGTCATGGGCGGCGTGCGAGATTGAATCCTCTCGATGAGGGATACCGAGCGGGAGGCCTCTCCGAGTCAGAATGGCAGGCTCAGGTGAACGCGCGCCGTCGCGACCTGCTCGGCGCGCTCGCGGAGACGATGCTCGCGCGGCCGCTCAGTCCCGTCGAGCACACTGCCATCGACGTCGGGCTGCGGGCTGCGGTCGCGGAGAACTCCGTGCCGATCCTGCCGCAGGTGGTCGATCGGATACTCCACCCTGGCACGGAGGACGATCGCCGGCTCGAGGAGGACGGCCGCCAGGTGGGCCATGGGCTCAGGCGCCTGGTCAACGGAGATCTCGCCGGCCTCTTCGATGGACCGTCGACGGTCGCCTTCGACCCGAATGCCCCCATGGTGTCCATCGACCTGTCGCAGGTTGCCGAGAACTCCGCTCTGCTCTCCGTGCTGATGACGTGCTCATCGTCCTGGATGGAGAGCTGCCTGCTCGACCCTGCCGGCGGCAGGAGATATCTGATCTATGACGAGGCGTGGCGCCTGATGTCCTATCCAAGTTTGTTGAAAAGGATGGATTCACATTGGCGACTTGCTCGCGCGCTCGGCATCGCGAATCTCCTGATCTTCCACAAGGCGTCCGACCTGGACAACGTGGGCGATGCGGGATCGCAGATGCGTGCGCTTGCCTCGTCACTACTCGCCAATGCCGAGACGACCATCACCTATCGTCAATCGTCAGACCAGCTCGACATCACCGGGGAACTGCTCGGCCTGACGGGGACCGAGCGCGCTCTGCTTCCCACCCTCGGGGTAGGCCAAGGTCTCTGGCGGATCAAGCAGAGATCTTTCGTCGTGCAATCGCAGCTTCACCCCGACGAATTCCGCATGTTCCAGACCGACAACCGTCTTCTCGGAAAAACCTAGAAGTTCGCGTGAATGCGTCCGGAAATCCAGGGAACCTGAGTGCTCACCGCCGCTTTCAGACTCGCTTGTCCACGGGAAATGGTCCTGTGCTGAATCGACATCTTGATCCGAAGTGTAGTGTCCTATGTTTGCGCCAAGATGAAGAGCGTGGTGAAGCGCAAGAAGAAGCCGACTGAGCAGTCCCTCGAACAATCCACTGAGTGGTCGCGACGGCTGGGGCGGATCTCCTCAGTCGTTGCAGCCTGGCGGGAACGCGCCGAGAACCCAGTGCCGGTCGAAGACGGAAGCTCATTAGCTGTTGACGCAATGGACGGTCTGACCGTCGAGAGCTCGATCTGGTACTCCATGTGCATCTCCTCCGAGCATCTGGATTTCGCCCTCGACGCGATGCGGGCAACCGGCACTATGTACCCGACCGCCTACATGACCGTGACACGCACCGCGTTCGTCGCTGCGGTCAACGCGGTATGGCTGCTCGCCGGGAAGAGCCGCCAGGAGCGTCGTGAGCGGGCGCTGAAGCTGCGAGCTGATGAGATTCGAATCCAGATCGTTGCGCTCCGAGAGATGACGATCCCCGATGGGAAACCGGACGCCGCTCGCAACGAACTCATCGGGCAGTTGCGCGAACGGCAGACCACGCTCCAAGAAGCAGCAGCCCTGATCGGTGTCGATGAGGACGTCACAAAGATGCGCTTCAATCAGACGAAGGCAATCGACTGGGTGGCCAAACATATGCATGGCCTCGCCGATCCACTGCTCATCGGCGCTACGCAGAGCATCTGGCGGTCGGGCAGTGCCGCGGCTCACGCACAGATGCAGTTCGGGATCATGCGCATGAGCCAGAACGAGGTCGTGACCGACGTGGCTGGCGGCCGGATCATGCAACTGCGCGGCAACCTTGAAACCGATGTCGGCCCAGCGATCGTCGGTGCGACGTTGACGCTCAATGAAGCGTTCCGGCTATACGACCTCCGCCGAGCGAAGCAGATCTGAGGGCTACCGTGCTCGCGCGACAATCAGATCCAGCGACCGTCCGGCGCGGATGTCAGCGGCAATGATCTTCGCCCGAGCGGCAAGGTCCTGGCGGGCAGCCTCGTAGGCGGGAATCAGAGCGCGGTTCTCTTCGTCCAGAATGTAGAGCAGTTGGAGCCCCTGCCATTCAAAGGGCCACTCACCTGACTCAGGATCGACGCTTTTCACCCGAATCATGATGCTGGGTGCTTTCACGCCGTAGCTTTCCAGCTGTCGCATGTTGGGGTCGAGCAACCGCAGGTGCTCGGTGGAGGTTACGACGAGGTGCCCGGTATCCCGGCCTTCAGGACGTCGGTCTTCCATTCTCGCCCGGGCTTCAGCGGAAAACTTGCCATTCGCCTTCGGCCCCATTGTGAGCAGTGTGTTACTTGATTTCTCAACCGCGACAACCGAGACCGGACGGGGTTGGAGGTCGTAGCTGAGGTTCGCCCCAATCTCTGTCGTGAGGGCTGCGGCCGCCGCGCAGTTCGGCTGGATGCCGAAAAGGAGGCCGACGACCTCGGTGACGATCGCCAACTCTTCGTCAGGCGTTCTACTCGGTTCGTTACTGTCGGATCGTCCTGCCTTGCGGCGGCTCGCCTTGCCCACATGTACCTGCTCTCTACTCAGCTTGATGCTATCGAGCACCGTGCACATGGCAATATAGGCCGCCTGAGATAATCCGGGCATGGACCTGTCTTCTGAGAGCTACGTCGATTCGATGCCCTGCGACCCAGACCTGCTAGAAGAACTGGGTCGGGTCGTCTGGGCTGCTGCTCGCCTGCACTTCGGCATCCGTGATGCGATCAACCGGATCGTAGGCGAATCGTCGGATGCGCCGTTCGGCACAACTCTCGGCGGCGCACTCAGCCAGTTGACAGGGGAAGCCAAGACCGCAGGCAGGCTTGACATCATCGAGTGGGTCGAGACCATCGGGCGCCCGGCAAAGAACAAACGGGACGGGGTGCTACACGCTGTAACCTTCACGGCGGAAGATAATCAGCAGGCAATCGGCGCTCCCTCCTCTGAAAAGGGGCCGCACCGCTACGGCGTTGCCGAACTTCGTGAAGTTTCGTACCAACTGATCCACGCATCGCGTACGCTGCCGAGATAGGTGTGCACTGCCTATCACGAGTATCGACAAATGAATTCGTAAATCTCGGGTTCCTGCGCCCTCACAACACGTTCTGAGTAGACCCAATCTCCCTAACCAAGGTTCTATTCGCCGCGAGTGGGCATCATTCAGAACATCGCGGGCGGATCACATTCGTGGTGTTGGACCCCTACCCAGGTTCCCAACTCAAGGGATGCCCAGCACTGGCGAGGTCGCTCCGAGGAGGACTATCGTCGGCGCTTTCTCCGTGTGAACCATCTACATCTGACTCCTCCCGTTTCTCCGTCGACGTCCCACCGCACTGGCAGCCGCGCGGTCACAGACAATCCGGTTCCGCCGGTCCTTCCACTCGTCTCGGTCACCGTCGAGGAGAACGACAATCTCTCGATCTCGGTCGACGGCAAGAACTGGATGTCGGGCCCGATCGCGCGAACGGCGCTCGGCGGAGTCCTGGACGCAATCCTCGAAGACCAGGCGACCCCCATCCGGGTCGAGCTCACTGAGGCGGACGGCCGCAAGTACGTCGACATCCTCAGCCCGGTGCAGCATCTGGCACGGTCGACGAGTGCAGTCTCTCCACCCACCGGCGAGCGTGCGGAGAGAGCCACGACGGCCGCGGCACAGCAGTTGCGACAGGTCTGGGGGCACGGGTTTGTTCCAGGCGAGGAAGTCGCAATCGCGGTCGTCACCCATACGGTGACAGCCGATGAGGAAGGGCGAGCGAGCACTCTCGTTGATCGGCGGGGCCTGCCCGCGCATCAAGAGGGAATCCTCCTCTTCGGTCGGATCTCGGGCACGCTCCTGCACGACGAACTCCGCTCATGACTGCGAGCTCGCCCCGCCCGGTCAACGACCATCTGGTCAACGTGAGCCTCGGCCTTCTCGCCGTGATGGCGGCCCTTTCGGGATTGCTGAGACTCGCGGCCACGATCGCGGCATGGCTGGTGGGAACGCCACGGCCGCGCGCCGGGATGCTCGCGGGGCTCGCCGCTGTCGTCGACCCGCTCCATCCTGCCCGTGCGCTCGAAGCTCCCGGCCTCAATGCCCCGCTCTACTGGACGATCGCCGTCGTGCTGTTGACCGTAGTTTCGGTTCCTGCGGTCTGGGCCGTGATGAAGTGGTTCGGCCGCTCGACCCGTCCGAACATTCGGCGGATTGCGGGTACTGCGACGGGCGGCGAGATCGCCGCGGCCGCTTCTGCGAAGCAGCTCCTTCGTCGCGCGTCTACGCTCCGGCCTTCGCTCCCCCGAGGCTCGGCGAAGCCGAGCGATGTCGGCTACTTCCTCGGCCGCGCCCGCGGCCATGATGTCTGGGCGACGGTCGAAGATTCGATCCTGCTCATTGGACCGCCGAGAAGCGGCAAGGGCAGGTTCGTCGCCGTGAACGCGATCCTCGACGCGCCGGGATCGTGCATCGTGACGTCGACCAGACCAGACAACCTGACCATCACGCTCGAGGCACGGCGCAAGATCGGCCCCGTCGCCGTGTTCGATCCGCAGAATCTTGCGCCGGGGCTTCCCAGTGGGTTGCGCTGGTCGCCGGTCCGAGGGTGTCGGGACCCGCAGGTCGCGATGATCCGGGCCGCGGGACTCGCAGCTAGTAGCGGCTTCGGCGATGTCGAAGGCGGAGGTTTCTGGGAGGGGAAGACTCGTGCCGCGATCCAGGCCATGCTCCACGCCGCCGCGATCGACGGTCGGGATGCACGCACGCTCTACCAGTGGGCGCTTTCGCCGACCGCAGCCATGGACGCCGTGCGCGTCCTGCAAGGCTCAGCCGAAGCGGCAGAAGGGTGGGCCGATTCCCTCGAATCCATGGCGACCTCAGACCCCAGGACTCGAGACAGCATATGGCAAGGCGTGGGTTTGGCCTTCCAGTCGCTCGCCGATCCTCGCGTGCTGGACGCGGTCTGCCCCGACGAGGACGAAGCGTTCGACCCCGAGACGTTCATCGCCGCGAGGGGAACGCTCTATCTGCTCGCGACCGGTGCCGGCTCGTCATCTTCCGCGGCGCTCGTCGCGGCGCTCATCGAGGACATCGTGGAGGTAGCCAGGCGCATGGCGGCACGGGGGCCGGGTGCGCGCCTGGATCCTCCGCTGCTGATGTGCTTGGACGAGATCGGCAATTTGGCCCCTCTGCCTTCCTTGCCCGTTCTCATGGCGGAAGGCGGCGGCACGGGCATCACGCCGCTGCCGGTCCTGCAGTCGCTGGCGCAAGCTCGCGAGAAGTGGGGCGAAAACGCAGCGCAGGCGATCTGGGATGCCTCGATCGTGAAGATCGTCCTCGGAGGGGGTTCGAACACCCGGGATTTGCAGGACCTCAGCGCGCTCTTCGGTGAGAGAGACGAGGATACCGATGCTGTCACCGCTGACCAGTACGGCGGTCGGTCCCTGCAGCGCTCGATACGCCGGGTCCCGATCTTGCCAGCCGACCTTATCCGATCGCTCCCGTTCGGCACCGGCGCGATCGTGCTGCGTTCCGCCCGACCCATCATCGCGAACTTGCGCTCCTGGACCGACCGAACGGAATCGCGCGAGCTGCAAAACGCCCGCGCAGAGATCGAGAACCAGATCCGAGCCGCGCAGTAAGAAACGCTCGGGAGACCGCACCTCGGCGCCTCCTCTACGATCCCGAATGCCACATCCTCGACGACCAAGGAGACCAGCACACCATGAGCATCAAGACCCAGCAGTCGCTATCCGGCTTCTTCATCAAGGACCTCAACCTGCGCAAGTCGAACAGCGGCACCCCGTACTTCACGGCTCGCGTCGGGCAGCACCAGTTCGCTTCCGACGGGCACGGCGGCTTCACGCAGACCGGCACGGAGCGGTTCAACATCGTCCAGTTCGGCAAGGCCGCGGAACGAAGCTTCAGCCAGTTCCGCTCAGGCGACAAGTTCGTTGCCGAGGGGTACGTCCGCGATACCGAATACACCAAGCGCAACGGAGAGACGGTCTCGGCCCAGGAATTCGTCGTCAAGAAGATCGGGCACGACACCGGCTGGACCAAGTACAGTGTCGAGCGCCCCGAACCCCAGAGTCCCGCAGTCGAAGAAGAGGCCGTCGGCACCGGCATCGAACCCGACGCCTCCGCCGACCTCGGTGCGGCGATCGACGCCGCGGAGCCGGGGCCTGGCCTCGGCGACCCGGACGGCGCCTTCGTGCCGGATCAGGAGCCGCAGACGCTCGAGGGGAACGGCGCGGCACCGCAGCCCGAAGACCGACTCTCGCTGCCGCCTGCACCGCCGGAAGGGCCGCAGCCGCAGGCAAGCCCAGTGCAGCAGCAGCCCCAGCAGCAGACGAGCCCGGTGCCGCATCAGCAGCAGCCCGCCGAAGTGGCTACCGCTGCGCCTGCCGGCCCTCAGCTCGCGTCGATCCCTTCGAACGGCCTCGCGGCCCGGCCCGATCCGGCGATGGCCGCACCGCACCTCGCGCGGTGAAGCGATCCCCCCCCCAGCTGTCGGCGGTGGCCGCCATTCCTCCCTTCGGCCACCGCCGACAATCATTTCCGTCATCGATGAGGAGTTCTTCATGAGTGCCGATCCAGAACAAACGTGGGAACCGATTGCGCTCGACGACGAGCCAGATCCGGAGGACCTGGCCTTCGAAGCCGAGCTAGCGAAGGACCCCGCCGAAGACGACTCGGAACCCGACGATACCTCCGAGTCCGCCGACCCAGCCGACAATGTCCCCGATCCTCCCGCGCCGATCAACTGGGACCATCTCACGCCCGAACAGGCGAGGGCGGAATGGAATGCTCTGAACGAATGGGTCCACGGTCTCCGTATCCGGTTCGCTCTGCCGCCGGCGGTGATCCCACCTTTCTGGCACCGTCACGAGGAGATGCTCTGGCAAATTTCTGCGCTTCACACGCACTATCTCGGCGCCTACCATCCGCATCAGGATGGATCGGCCCCGATGGGATGGCTCGCCGATTTCGAGACGTTCAAGGAGCGGATGCGAGAACTCGTTGCCGTCAGCGGCACGAGAATCGACCGGGATCGCCCCACGAGGCAGACGGTCTGGCCGGGCGAGCCTCCGATCGATGAAGCAAGCGAGATTCGCATCGCTGACCGTGAGGCCGACTTCAAGGCGTGGGTCGAGGCCGATGTCGCTCGACGCACTGCGCTGGAAGAGGAGTTCCTGCCGCACGAGGGCGAAGGCGCCGAGTGGTGATCTGTCCCTGGCCGCCGCGTTCTCACGGCGTCCCCCCGAACACCTGCTCCAACAGTTCCGCGGTGCGGGGATTGACCATCTCGTTCCGGCGGATGTAGTGCTGGATCGTGATTCGCGGATCGGTGTGGCCGAGCAGCTCCGCCGCGAGTTCGACGCTCGCCTGCTCGTTGATCGCCGTGGCAACCGTTCGTCGGAACATGTGCGGAGTCACGCCGTCGATTCCGGCCATGGACAGTACATGTCGAAGCTGGCGCCTGACGTTGTTCGTGGTGAGCGGCGTTCCTTCCCGGCTCCGGAAGAGCAGAGCGTCGGGCGAGGGGTCATCGAGACGCGCGAGGCGGCGGCGCACGGCTTCCGCTGCGAATGCGGGGATCGCCACGGTGCGACTGGATCGTGCGGTCTTGGGGTGGTCTTGCCGCATGGTGGGCTCGCCTCGATGGCTCACAATGGTGCCGGAGATCCGGATCGAGGGCACGGCACTCGTGACGTCGATATCTCGACGTCGGATCGCAAGAACCTCGCCGATGCGGGCGGAAGTCCCGAGCATGACCTCGACGATGGTGCTGAGTTGCCCATCCGGCTTGGGACCGGGGACCGGCCTTCCCGATTCCCAGAACGCGATCGCGATGCGGATCACGTTCACTTCGGCGGGCGTCAGCGCGTTCGGGGCGGATTCCGGCTTACGCAGCTGGGAAACATGATCCATGGGGTTGCGAGGCAGCACCTCGTGGCGCACAGCCAGGCCGAGCGCGAGTCTCAGGACTACCCGTGCCTGCCTGGCGCGGTTGTAGCTCTGCCTCGAGAGCTGCTTCAGGAAGTGATCGCAGCGAGCAACTCCGATCTCGCGCAGGGTGAGACTTTCAAACGCCGGAAGCACCAGCGTGCGCATGTTCCGTTCGTACAGCTGCATCGTGCGCTTGGAGACCCGCCCTTCGAGTTCGAGATCTTCGAGCCAGTAGGCGACGAGGTCCGGAAAGGGGCTGTCGGGAGTGAGGATGGAGGACGTCGGCTGGAAGAGGCTCCGCTCGGCGAGCTTCGCTTTCAGTGCCCGCTCGGCCGCTCTGCGTCCTTCGCCTGTTGCTTGGACGAGGCGGGATTTGCCGTCCCAGTCGCGATAGCGAGCGCGGGCGACGGTACGCCCGCTCGGGCTCGAGAGGAAGCCGATCTCACCGAAGGTACCGATGGTCAATCGCTGGCGGCTCATCGCTTCACCGCCCCTCTGCGGCGGTCGGCGCTTCGGTGTCGCGCTGCTCCTCGGTCCACTTGCGCACATCGGAGACGGCGAACTTGAGGTGTTTGCCGAAGCGATAGGCTCGCGGGCCGAGGCCGCGGGTGCGCCAGTCGTAGATCGTGGAGACGGGCACACCGAGATAGGTCGCCAGTTCCTGCACGTCCATCAGGGGCTCCAAGCCCCAGGGGTTGTCCGCGGTCAAGTGTTCGTTGTCCATGCCAGAGAGGCGGCCCGACGACGTCACACGGATCGGCAATGATCGGGAGGAACCTCTGCGGGATCGTCGGTTCGAGCTGGCGTAGCTCGTGCAATGCCGCACGTTCGAGGTCAATGTGATGGGTTATTGATGACTGGATCAATTTGCACAACCTAAAAAGTCGTGGAAACTCTAGAGTTTCCACGACTTCTTGGTCGGGATGACAGGATTTGAACCTGCGACCCCGTCGTCCCGAACGACGTGCGCTACCAAGCTGCGCCACATCCCGATTTGCGTTTTCACGCGAGCTTTACTCTAGCGTGTTTCGGCGTCGGGCGAAAATCGGCGCGACCCGTGACCTGCCCGCGCAAGCCGGCACCCCGGCGGGCCGGGCCGATGTCTCACTCACTCATCCACTATCGCGTCGGGCGCGTCTTCACCGCCGATGACGCGCAGCCCTGGGTCGAGTCGCTGCTGGTGCACGACGGGAGGATCTCCGCACCGGCCTGCGTATGGGGCGCAACGCGAAGCGTACGGGCGGCGGGGCCCCGAGCCGGCTTCGCGGTTCTCGAAGTCGACCCGGTCGCCGACAGGCCCGGGGCTCGGTCATCGGAGCGCGCGAAGCGCGCTCATCCCAGCGCCCGGCGCACCTCGCCCACGATCGCCTCGGATCCGAACCCGAGCGCCCGCATCCCCGCCACGTACGCCGACACCAGTTCGGCCGCCTGCGCCTGCACTGCGTCGTCGGCGGGCGCGACCGGGGCCACGATCGTGCCGTTGCGCCCCCGCGTGATGAGGTATCCCTCGGTCTCGAGCTCACGGTAGGCGCGCGCCACGGTGTTCGGCGCGAGCTCGAGATCCGCCGCGAGCCGCCGCACCGGCGGCAGCTTGGCGCCCGCGGGCAGCCGCCGGGTCATGATCCGGTCGATCAGCTGCCGTCGCAGCTGCTCGAACGGCGGGCGCGGATCCGCGGGATCGATGCTCAACTCGCTCACGCCGGCTCCTCCGATTCGGGCGACACGACGGTGATCCGGATCACGATGCCCATCGCCGCCCCCTTCGTCGCGCCGTCATCCACACGGTAGTGACGCGACCGGGCGACGTCAATCCCGAGCCCGCGCCGCCACACCAACCCCGGACATGCGCGAGGGCCGCCGCCCTCCCCGGATCGGGGAACGGGCGGCGGCCCTCAGACGCGAACCGCGGCGGCTACTTCTGGTTCTTGAGGCGCGACGCCGCGCGAGCGCGCAGCGAGGCCTCGAGCTCGACCTTGCGGATGCGCACGTTCTCGGGCGTCACCTCGACGCACTCGTCCTCGCGCGCGAACTCGAGGCACTCCTCGAGCGTGAGCCGGCGCGGCGGGGTCATCGACTCGAACGTGTCGGCCGTGGAGGAGCGCATGTTGGTGAGCTTCTTCTCCTTGGTGATGTTCACGTCCATGTCTTCGGAGCGCGAGTTCTCACCGATGACCATGCCCTCGTAGACCTCTTCGGTCGGCTGCACGAAGAAGCTCATGCGCTCCTGCAGGTTGATGATCGAGAACGGCGTCGCTACGCCCGCGCGGTCGGCCACGATCGAGCCGTTGTTGCGGGTGGTGATCACACCGGCCCACTCGTCGTAGCCGTGGGCGATCGCGTTCGCGATGCCGGTGCCACGGGTGATGGTCATGAACTCCGAGCGGAACCCGATGAGGCCGCGCGACGGCACGATGAACTCCATGCGCACCCAGCCGGTGCCGTTGTTCACCATGTTCTCCATGCGGCCCTTGCGCGCCGCGAGCAGCTGCGTGATGGCGCCGAGGTGCTCCTCGGGGGTGTCGATCGTGAGGTGCTCGTAGGGCTCGTGCTTCTTGCCGTCGATCTCGCGCGTGACCACCTGCGGCTTGCCGACGGTGAGCTCGAAGCCCTCGCGGCGCATGTTCTCGACGAGGATCGCGAGCGCGAGCTCGCCGCGGCCCTGCACCTCCCAGGCGTCGGGGCGTCCCGTGTCGACGACGCGCAGCGACACGTTGCCGATGAGCTCGCGGTCGAGGCGGTCCTTGATCATGCGGGCGGTGAGCTTGTGGCCCTTGACCTTGCCGACGAGCGGCGACGTATTGGCGCCGATGGTCATCGAGATGGCGGGCTCGTCGACCGTGATGGTCGGCAGCGGACGCACGTCCTCGGCGTCGGCGATGGTCTCGCCGATCGTGATGTCCTCGATGCCGGCGATCGCGACGATGTCGCCGGGGCCGGCCTTCTCGGCCGGGAAGCGGGTGAGCGCCTTGGTGAGCATGAGCTCGGTGATGCGCACGTTCTGCACGGAGCCGTCGTGCTTCACCCAGGCGACGGTCTCGCCCTTCTTGATCCAGCCGTGGTGCACGCGCAGCAGCGCGATGCGGCCGAGGAACGGCGAGGAGTCGAGGTTCGTGACGTGGGCCTGCAGCGGGTGCTCGTCGTCGTACTGCGGGGCGGGCACGCGCTCGAGGATCGTCTCGAAGAGCGGCTCGAGGTCGGGGTTGTCGGGCAGCGAGCCGTCGGCGGGGCGGCTGTGGCTCGCCGCGCCGGCGCGGCCCGAGAGGTAGACGGTCGGCACGTCGAGCACGGCGTCGACGTCGATGTCGGGGTGGTCCTCGGAGAGGTCGGATGCGAGGCCGAGCAGCAGGTCCTGCGCCTCGCCCTCGACCTCCTCGATGCGCGCATCGGGGCGGTCGGTCTTGTTCACCGCGAGGATCACGGGCAGGTGGGCCTCGAGCGCCTTGCGCAGCACGAAGCGGGTCTGCGGCAGCGGGCCCTCGGAGGCGTCGACGAGCAGCACGACGCCGTCGACCATCGACAGGGCGCGCTCGACCTCGCCGCCGAAGTCGGCGTGTCCGGGGGTGTCGACCACGTTGATGACGATGGGGCCGTTCTTCGCGTGGGCGCCCTCGTAGGTGATCGCCGTGTTCTTGGCGAGAATGGTGATGCCCTTCTCGCGCTCGAGGTCGTTGGAGTCCATGACCCGGTCGTCGACCTCGGCGTGGGCGTCGAAGGAGTTGGTCTGACGCAGCATGGCGTCGACGAGGGTGGTCTTGCCGTGGTCGACGTGTGCGACGATGGCGACGTTGCGGAGGTCTTCGCGGGTGGCGAGAGCCATAGAGGTGTGGTCCTAACGAGACGAGCTGAGCGTCGGCACGGCAGGAGGCCGGGTGGGGCGCGATTCGCGGGGTCACCGATATAAAGCCGACGTATTATTTTATCTGATCGCAGGCGGTTGCAGAACACCTAGATCGTATATGATCGACAAGATGACCGCTCGCGACCGACTCACCCCCGGGCTGCTCGCGGTGCTGTCGTTCCTGGCCGCGGTCGGCCCCTTCGCCACCGACATGTATCTCGCGTCGTTCACGTCGATCGCGGCGAGTCTCGGCGCCGCCCCCTCGTCGGTGCAGCTCACCCTCACCGCGTTCCTGCTCGGCATGGGTCTCGGGCAGCTGCTGCTCGGCCCGCTCTCGGACCAGTGCGGGCGCCGCCCGGTGCTCGTCATCGCTCTCGCGGTCTTCGCCGCCTCGAGCGTCGCGATGGTGTTCTCGCCGAACATCGCCGTCTTCGTGGCGCTGCGCGGCCTGCAGGGCGTCTCGGGTGCGGCCGGCGTGGTCGTCTCGCGCGCCATCGCCGTCGACCTCGCGAAAGGCGCCGACGCGATCCGCGCCATCAGCCTCATCGCGATGTTCGTCGGCCTCGGCCCGCTCCTCGCGCCCCCGATCGGCGGCGCGATCCTCACGGTCGGCGACTGGCGCGCGGTGCTCGCATCGCTCGCCGCCATCGCCACCGCGATGTTCGCGCTCGCGCTGATCCTCGTGCCCGAGTCGCTGCCGCGCGAGAAGCGCGCCGCCTCCGGCGTGCGCACCGCCGTGCACCACTTCGGCATGCTGCTCGGCAACCCGCGCTTCCTGCTGCTCACCTGCGTCTTCGGTCTGGGCTTCGGCAGCATGATGGCCTACATCTCGGCGTCGCCCTTCGTGGGGCAGACCATGCTCGGCATGCCCCCGTTCCTCTACTCGCTCGCCTTCGCTGCGGGTGCGCTCGCGATGATCCTCGCGAACATGACGAACGCTCGTCTCGCCGGCAAGGTGCCGGCCGCGCGCATGCTGCTCATCGGCAGCACGCTCTCGCTCGCGGCGGGAGTCACCCTCACCGCCTCGGCGGCCACCGGGACGATGACGCCGCCCCTCTTCATCGTGTGCGCCTTCGCCCTGACCGGTGGCACGGGGCTCATCATGTCGAACACGAGTGCGCTCGCCCTCGGCCTCGCCGACGCGGCCCGGGGCGCCGGATCCGCGCTGCTCGGGGCGAGCCAGTTCGCCGTGGGCGGCCTCGCGTCCCCGCTCGTCGGCGCGTGGGGCGAGCACACCGCGCTGCCGATGGCGGTGTTCGTGCTGGCGGCGTCGGTCCTCGGCGGCATCGGCGTGCTCGTCTACCGCCGCGGCGCCTGAGCGGCCCGCCGCGCGCCGGGTACGACGAAGGGGCGGATCGGCTCCGGCCGACCCGCCCCTCGCTCCGCGGAACCCGAACTCAGCTGACGCCGAGCTCGATGTGCGCGCCCGGGATCGCGGCGAGCAGGTTCTTCGTGTACTCCTGCTGCGGGTTCTCGAAGACCTCCTCGGTCGTCGCCTGCTCGACGATGCGCCCCTGCTGCATCACGCACACGCGGTCGGCGATGAGCCGCACCACCGCGAGATCATGCGTGATGAACAGGTAGGTGAGTCCCAGCTCCTGCTGCAGCTCGGCGAGCAGGTCGAGGATCTGCGCCTGCACCAGCACGTCGAGCGCCGAGACCGCCTCGTCGAGCACGAGCACGTCGGGCTTGAGAGCGAGGCCGCGCGCGACCGCGACGCGCTGCCGCTGTCCGCCCGAGAGCTCGTTCGGGTAGCGCGTTGCGAGCTCGCGCGGCAGCGCCACCTGGTCGAGCAGTTCGAGCATGCGCGCCCGCCGGCTCTCGGCGTCGCCCACGCCGTGGATCTTCAGCGGCTCCATGATCGTGTTGCCGATGTTGTGCAGGGGATCGAGGGAGCCGTACGGATCCTGGAAGACCGGCTGCAGGGTGCGGCGCAGATCGAACAGCCTGCGCCCCGAGATGCCCGCGACGTTCTGGCCGGCGATCCGGATCTCTCCGGAGCTCGGCTTCTCGAGCTGCAGCACCATCTTCGCGATCGTCGACTTGCCCGATCCCGACTCCCCCACGAGCGCCAGGGTCTCGCCGCGGTTCACGGTGAACGAGGCGTCGGACACGGCGTGGAAGTCTTCGAAGCCGAAGCTGCCCTTGCGGATCTTGTAGACCTTGCCGAGCCCCTGCACCTCGATCATCGGCTCGCCGTGCTTGACGGCCGGCTTCTCCTCTTCGGCGAGCGCCGCGAGGTCGAATGACTCGGTGGGCGCCGGCGGCAGGTCGGCGTCGGAGCCGATGCGTCGCGACGCGAGGCTCGGGGCCGCCGACACGAGGCGCTTCGTGTACGGGTGCTGGGGCCGCTGCAGGATCTCGCGGCTCGGACCCGACTCGACGATATTGCCCTTGTACATGACGATCAGCTTCTCGGCGCGCTCGGCGGCGAGACCCAGGTCGTGGGTGATGAACACCACGGCCGTGCCGAGCTGCTCGGTCATCGAGGCGAGATGGTCGAGCACCACGCGCTGCACGGTCACGTCGAGCGCCGAGGTCGGCTCGTCGGCGATCAGCAGCTGCGGGTTGGCCGAGAGGCCGATGCCGATGAGCGCGCGCTGCTTCATACCGCCCGAGAACTGGTGGGGGTACTGCTTCATGCGCTGCTCGGCGTTCTGCAGGCCGGCCTGCTCGAGCACCTCGATGGCGCGCTGCTTGACCTCTTTGCGCCCCTTGGCGAGCCCGTTGGCGCGGATCGCCTCCTCGACCTGGAACCCGACCGACCAGACGGGGTTGAGGTTCGACATCGGATCCTGGGGCACGAGACCGATCTCGCGGCCGCGGATGGTCTCCATCTCGCGTCGGCCGATGCCCACGAGCTCGCGCCCGTTCCACGTCACGGAGCCGCCCGTGGTGCGGCCGGTGCCCGGGAGCAGGTTGATGACGGCGTGCATCGTGGTCGATTTGCCCGACCCCGACTCGCCGACGATCGCGACGGTCTCGCCCGGGTAGACGTCGAAGGAGATGCCGTGCAGCACCTCGTTCGGCTGCTTCTTCGTGCCGAATGCGACCTGCAGGTCGCGCACGCTCAGCAGCGGCTGCGCGCTCTGCGCGCTCTGGTGGCTGGCTGCGCTCATCGACGGGCCCTCGCCTTCGGGTCAAGCGCGTCGCGCACGACCTCGCCGAGCAGGATGAACCCCAGCACGGTGACCGTGAGCGCGAGCGACGGGTAGATGAGGGGCATCGGATCGGTGCGCAGCGAGAGCTGCGCAGCGCTGATGTCGTTGCCCCAGCTGATGAACTGCCCGGGAGGCAGGCCGACGCCGAGGAACGACAGCGTCGCCTCGGCCACGATGGCCGACGACAGCGAGAGCGTGGTGACCACGATCGCGGGAGCGAGCGCGTTCGGCAGCACGTGGCGCACGAGCGTCGCGAAGCGCGAGAGGCCGAGCGACTCGGCCGCCATCACGAAGTCGGCGTTCTTCACGCGCAGGATCTCGCTGCGCACGATGCGCGCCGTGATGGGCCACGAGAACCCGCCGATCGCGAAGGCGATCACGAGCGGGTTGCGGTAGTCGGCCATCACGCTCATCACCACGACGGCGGCGAGGATGTAGGGGATCGAGAAGAAGATGTCGCCGACGCGCGAGAGCACGGTGTCGACCATTCCGCCGAAGAACCCGGCGAGCGCTCCCATCACGGTGCCGACCACGAAGGTGATCGCGATCACGATGAGGCCCACCGACACCGAGGTCGATGCTCCGTAGATGATGCGCGCGTAGACGTCGTAGCCCTGCTTGGTGAAGCCGAGCGGGTGACCGGCGGTGGGCGCGCCGTTCGAGTTGGCGAGCGAGCTCGCACGCGGATCCACCGGGGTGAACATGCCGGGGAAGAGCGAGACGAGCGCGACCACCAGGATGATCACGACCGAGATCCAGAACATGGGTCGGCGGCGCATGTCGCGCCAGGCGTCGAGCCACAGGTTCGACTTCTTCTCCTTGATGCGCACGGCGTCGACGGGCACCACGGGGGTCTCGTCGACGGGAGCCACGAAGTGCTCGATCGGCGGGCGCGCGGCGCGCGCGGGCTGGGGCGACTGGTTCTGCGGCTCAGGCATAGCGGATCCTCGGATCGAGCGCGGCGTAGAGCAGGTCGACGACCAGGTTCACGCCGAGGTAGATGAGCACCATCACGGTGACGAACGAGACCACGGTCGCGTTCTCGCCCTTCAGGATGGCGTTGAAGAGCACGTTGCCGACGCCGGGCACGTTGAAGATGCCCTCGGTGACGGTCGCGCCGACCATCAGCGTGCCGAAGTCGGTGGCCGTGTTGGTGATCGTCGGGATGAGCGAGTTGCGCAGCACGTGCACGGGAACCACGCGGTTGCGGCTGAGGCCCTTCGCGTACGCGGTGCGCACGAAGTCCTGGTTGAGGGTGTCGATCACCGACGACCGGGTGAGGCGCATGCTCGTGGCGTACAGGCTGACGCCGAGCACGATCGCCGGCAGCAGCAGATCCTGCACCGGCGCGCCGGCGCCCACGGTGGGGCTGAACCAGCCGAGCTTCAGGCCGAGGCCGAACTGCGCGATGAAGGCGATCACGAAGATCGGAATGCTCATGAAGAGCAGGCCGATGATCAGGTTGATGTTGTCGAACATCTTGCCCTTGCGCAGGCCCGAGAAGAGGCCGATGACCACGGCGAGCACGAGCTCGATGACGATCGCCATCGCGGCGAGCTTGATGGTGACCGGGAACGTGCGGGCGAGGATCTGCGAGACCGGCTCCCCCGAGAAGCTGATGCCGAAGTCGCCGATGAAGATGCCCTTGAGGTAGAGCAGGTACTGCACGAGGAACGGCTGGTCGAGGTTGTACTGCTCGCGCACGCGCTCGAGCACCGCCTCGCTCGGCTGCTTGTCGCCGAACATCGCCGCGACCGGGTCGCCCGGCATCGCGAAGACCATGAAGTAGATCAGGAAGGTGGTTCCCAGCAGTACCGGGATCACCTGCAGCAGTCGGAAGAGGATGTATCTCAGCATGAACTGGCTCCTCCCCGCTCAGAGTGGGTTGACATGTTGCGTATTCTCTCGCAATTGTGTTGAAACGCGAAGCCGGGCACGACGGCGTGCCCGCTTCGAAGAGCTGTGGGCGCCCCGGCGGTCGGCGCCGAGACGAGACGAGGGCCCCGGGCCTGCAGCCCGGGGCCCTCGCCGAGAGGTTAGTTCTTGGTGATCTCGTTGAAGATCGGCACCGAGTTCCAGCCGAAGACGACGTTGTCGACGCCCTCGCTGTAACCGCCGGTGGTGCCCTGGTACCACAGCGGGATCGAGGGCATGTCCTCGAGCAGGATCTCCTGCGCCTCGTTCAGCTTCTCGTTGCGCTCCTCGTGGCTCGCGGCGTTGATCGCCTCATCGAGCTTCGCGTCGAACGCGGGGTTCGCGTAGAAGCCGTGGTTCGAGCTGGCGCCGGTGTAGTAGAGGGGCTGCATGTAGTTGTACGCACCCGGGTAGTCGCCCTGCCAGCCGGCACGGAACGGACCGCCCACCACGTCGGCCTCGCGGTCGTCGAGGAAGGCCGCGAAGGTCGGGTAGAGCTTCGGCGCGGCCGAGATGCCCAGGTTGGTGGCCCACTGGTTGGCCACAGCTTCGATCCACACCTGGTGCGGGCCGTCCGAGTTGGTCGCGACCTCGACGGTGCCCTCGAAGGGGCTGATGGCGTCGGCCTCGGCCCACAGCTTCTTGGCCTCGTCGAGGTTGAACTCGAGCTTCTCCTTGCCGGCGAGGTCGTCGGCGAAGCCGTCGACCACGGGCGAGGTGAAGTCGACCGCGGGCACGTTGGTGCCCTCGAAGATCACGTCGATGATCTCTTCGCGATCGACGGCCATCGAGAGCGCGGCGCGGCGCAGCTTGCCCTCTTCGTCCATGCCGAAGTGCGGCAGGCTGGTCGAGATGGCGAGGGTGGTGGTCAGCGCGCCGGCCTGGTTGATGGCGCGGTCGCCCAGCTCGTCCTCGAACACCGCGAACGAGGTGTCGGGGATCTGGTCGAGCACGTCGAGGTTGCCGGCGAGCAGGTCGGTGTAGGCGGCGTCGAGCGAGGCGTAGACCTTGAAATCGATGCCCTCGTTGCTCACCTCGCGGGGGCCGACGTAGGTGTCGTTCTTGACGAGGCTGATCGACTCGTCGTGCTTCCAGGCGCCCTCGCCGTCGAGCTTGTAGAGGCCGTTGCCGATCGGGCTCTGGCCGAACGCCTCCATGTCCTCGAAGGCGACGTCGGGCAGCGGGTAGTAGGCCGAGTAGCCCAGGCGGTCCGGGAAGTCGGGGGTCGCCTCGATGGTGAAGGTGTGGTCGTCGATCACCTTGAGACCCTCGAGCGCCTCGACCGGCTCGGTCTCGCTGAAGCCCTTGATCGCGCTGAAGAAGTACTGGTTGCCCATGGCGTTGTCGATGTTCGCGGCGTAGTTCCACGCGTCGACGAAGTTGTGGGCGAGCACGGGGGTGCCGTCCGAGAAGACCGCGTCGTCGCGCAGGTTCACGGTCCAGGTGATGTTGTCGTCGGACTCGATCGACTCGGCGACGCCCATCTGCGTCACGCCGTCGGCGTCGTAGTAGACGAGGCCCTCCCAGAGCGCGTCGACGACTTTGCCGCCGCCGACCTCGGTCGTGTCGGCGGGGATCAGGCCCTTCTGGGGCTCGGTGTTGTTGACGGTGATGATGCCTGCGCCGGCATCGCCGCCGCCGTTCGATCCGCCGCCGGACGCGCAGCCGGACAGCGCGAGCGCGCCCGCTGCCGCCAGTGCGACGAACCCGAAGCCAATCTTTGATCGCTTCACGAGGTTTCCTCCTTGAAAAGTTCCATCCCGGTCGGTGCACGCCGACGTGCGTTCCACCCCGGGAGTGAATTCGAAATAACCACCCCAGCCTAACGAGCGGCGGATGGGAGGCCGCGCAAAACGGGGTCCGTAACGGCATCGTGATGGAGGTCTGTAGGAGTCCGAGAAAGTTCGCGCTCGGGCCCCGGGCCGCACTGTGCGAAGTCTCCATCTTCCCGGGATGGACGGCGTTCGAACCCCGTCCAGCGTGCCTGTGGAATCGCCGCGGCGGGCCCGCAGGTGCGTCGCGCCGCGCGACCTCATACGCTGGTGCGGTGACGGATCATTCTTCGCCCGCGCGGCTGCGCTGGGAACTCGGCATCGTGCTCGCGCTCTCGTTCGGCGCATCCGGCGTCTACGCGGTGGTGACGATCATCGAGCGGCTGACGCGCGAGGCGGCGCTGTCGTCTCAGACCGCGACGATCAACCGGCCGCTCGCCGAGAGCCCGGTCTTCGACCTGGTCTACCAGCTGCTCGCCTTCGTGTTCGGGCTCGCGCCCGTCGCGCTCGTGATCTTCCTGCTGTGGCGCGATCGCCGGCCGCACCTCGCGGGGCTCGGCCTCGGCAGACCGGCGCCGGGGCTCACCGAGCGTCGCCCCTCGCCGCTGTCGAAGCGCTCGAACGGATCCCGGGGCGGGTGGTGGCTGCGCGAGACCGGCCGAGGCTTCGCGCTGGCCGCGCTCATCGGCGTGCCGGGCCTCGGGTTCTACCTGTTCGCGAAGGGGATCGGGATCAACACGACCGTCGTGCCCACCGCGCTCGACGCGTTCTGGTGGACCGTTCCCGTGCTCGTGCTGCAGGCGCTCAGGGCGGCGCTCAGCGAGGAGCTGATCGTCGTGGCCTATTTCTTCGACCGGATGCGCCGGCTCGGGGTCGGCCCCGTGGCGACGGTCGTCTCGAGCGCGCTGCTGCGCGGCAGCTACCACCTCTACCAGGGCTTCGGCGGCTTCATCGGCAACGTCGTGATGGGCCTCGTCTTCGGCTGGGCGTACCAGCGGTGGGGTCGATCCCTCCCCCTCGTCGTCGCGCACTGGCTGCTCGACATCGTGAGCTTCGCGGGCTATCCCCTGGCCGTCGCGCTCTGGCCCGCTCTGTTCGCCGCCTGACGATCGCACGCCGGGACCGTCGCGGCGCCGGGCCGGTGACGGGCTTCGGGCGGGGACGAGCGCGGGTGACTGGCTCAGCGGATGGTCTTCACCCAGGCGTCGACGAGCCCCCAGACCTCGTCGTAGAGTTCGGGAGCCTCAGCGCACCGCTCCGCGGGCTTGAGCACTTCATAGCCGGCGCCGGTCTTGGTGGCACCCCAGCCCTGGCGCATCGCAGCGCACGACTCGGGGAAGGAGTTCAGCAGGTCCGAGGTGAGCACGAGGTTGGTGCCGTCGGGAATGTTGAAGCTGATGGATCCGAAGCGCTGCGAGATCTGCGAGGTCGCATCCCATGGTCCGATCGCCATGTCGTAGGTGGCTCCGACATCGACGGCGGGCGGGCCCTCGGGCTGCTCGGCATCCGAGTCGTCGTCATCATCATCCGCGGGCGTGGTCGGCGAGGTGGTCGTGGGAGCCTGCGTGGTCGGCTGGGCCGTCGGCTGCGGCGCCTGCTCGGAACCCCGCGCGAGGTTCAGGATCACGATCGACGCGATGATGGCCAGCACCGCGACGATGCCGACGACGATCCAGGGCTTCGCCTGCGCCGAGCGATCGCGGGGGTGGGCGTCGACACCGGCCGGAGGCGTGCGCTTGCCGGCGGGCAGCTGCGAGGTGCGCACCCGCTCGGCCTGCTCGTACGCCAGGCGATCGCGCGCGGGCACGGGCGCCGGTGCGGGCTCGGGGGCGTCGCCGCTCGACGGCCCGAACAGCTCCTCGAATGGGTCTCTACTCACGAGACCAGCCTAACCACAACAAGCGGTCGTCCCGTAACCGGCGAGGCCGATTCAAAGCCCGGGCGCAGCGGAGCGGCCCCGCAGTGGGGCGCTAGGCCAGCCGGGATGCGAGGGCCGCGATGTGCGGGGTGTCGGTGCCGCAGCAGCCGCCGAAGATGCTCGCGTTGGGGGCGAGCTCTCGCAGGCCGGCCTCGAGCTCGGCGAACGACTCGGGTCCGTCGCCGGGGCCCTCGTCGCCGTCGTGAGCGGCGTTGAGGCGAAACCCGATCAGGCGGGAGAGCTCGGGGCTCGCGCCGCACACCTCGAGACCCTCGGCTACGGCCGTGGGGTGCGCGCAGTTCACGAGGAAGCCGATCGCGCCGGCCTCGGTCTGCGCGTCGACGGCGGCGATGGCCTCGGCGAGAGTGCTGCCGTCGGCCAGCAACCCGTCCTCGCCGACCACGAACGACACCGCGACGGGGATGCGCGCACTCTGCGCCGCGCGCACCACTCCGATGCCTTCGGCGGCGTCGAGTGTCGTCACGGCCGTCACTCGGTCGGCGCCGGCCTCGGCCAGGGCGTTCACCTGCGGGGCGTGATAGGCCTCGGCCTCGGCGGCCGTCATGCGCCGGCCCTCGATGTAGTGATCGTCGAACCGCGGGCCGACGCAGCCGTTCACGACGGCCTCGATCGAATCGTCGCCCTCGTCTTCGACGAGCTCTCGCAGCAGCGCCACGGCGTCGGCGTTCACGGCGTCGAGCGCCTGCTGATCGTAGCCGAGGCGCTCGCCCCAGTCGGTGTTGGATCGCCAAGTGGGGGTGTCGAGCACGATGGGGCGACCGTGCTCGACCGCCAGGCGCAGGAACGGACGATAGTACTCGCGCAGCGCCTCCCGCCCCTCGACCGAGTCGAGCAGTGTGAACGCCGCGAACTCGGGCAGTCGCTGCCCCAGCCGCTCGGTCAGCGCCGTCTCGATGCCGCCGTCGGCCAGACCCAGCCTGGTCGCGGATGCTCCCGTCGTACCCGTACTCGTCATGCTCGTACTCCTCACGAGGCCGCTGCGAACGGCCCTCCCCGGTAGTCCCCGCTCCCAGTGTTGCACATGCCCGCGGCGGGGCCGCACTCATCCGTCGCGTCTCTCCAACTCGCGGCGGATCGCCTCCCTGCGGGCATCGAACCCCCGCACCCGCGCGAGGTGCCGATCCATCACACCCGACTCCCGCAGCGCGATCGTGCCGGGGTCGCCTCGTTCGATGCCCGCCCGCCAGCGCTGAGCGATAAGATCCATGCGCGCGTCGACCGCGTCGAGCAGCCGCTCCGCCCCGATCCCGCCGTACGCGTCGGCGGCGAGCGCGATCCTGCGCGCCGCATCGGCGACCGGGATCTCGCGCAGCAGGGGCACCCCCGACCAGCAGAGGAAGGCGAGGTCGTCGATGGGGCGGCCGGGTCCGGCCCGGTCCCAGTCGATCATGCCGGCGAAGTCGCCGTCGGCCACCACCCAGTTGTAGAGGCCGGGGTCGTTGTGGCAGATCAGCTCGTCGTCGCGCAGATCCTGCTCGCCCTGACGCCACTCCACGGCGCCCGGGCGGAAGTCGCGCACCGCGTCGTGGAAGCGCCGCAGCCAGGCGGCCGCCTCGGCGAGCGCCCGGTCGCTCGCCTGCTGCGTCTCGGGGTCCAGCGTCGCGCCCGGCAGGTAGTCGAGCACCTCGAGCCCGTCGGGGTCGATGCCGTGCACGCGGGGGATGCCGTCGAGCCCGCGCTCGTGCAGGTGCGCGAGCAGCGCGTGCACCGCGGGGGTCCAGGGGCCCGTGGGGCGGTGCACCCGGATCTCGCCGTTCGGGGCGCGCCTGCGCCATACTCCGCCGGAACCGCCTGGCAGGTGCTCGCTCTCCACGTCTCGACCCTACCGCGGCGCCGGCACGCGCGCCGCGCTCGGCTCGCGCGGCTCGCGTTCGGAGCCCGTCGGCAGGTCGGACCGCGCACGACGGCCGAGCCGCGCCGCGATGCGCCGGCGCGACAGCGTGCAGTCGACCGGGTGCCCGCGGGTCGACCGTTACGCCCGGTGCACCCGGTCGGCGAGGCGGCTCAGGTCGATCGGGGCCGTGTGCAGCGGCGGCTCGCCGTGCACCTGCACGTGCAGCCGCTCCATACGGGTGTCGAGCTCGGCTGCGGTGTCGGCCGCGTGCTTGAGCTCCGCGAGCAGGGCGTCGGGCACCTGCCGCGCGTACTTGTAGTAGATCTTGTGCTCGAGGCTCGCCCAGAAGTCCATGGCGATGGTGCGGAACTGCACCTCGACCGGCACGTCCACCCGGCCGCTCGACAGGTAGACCGGCACCGAGATGATCGTGTGCAGGCTCTTGTAGCCGTTCGGCTTCGGCTGCTCGATGAAATCCTCGACTTCGAGCACCGTGATGTCGTCCTGCTGCGTGAGCAGGTCGAAGAGCCGGTAGACGTCGCGGATGAAGGCGCAGGTGACGCGCACGCCCGCGATGTCGTGGATCTCGCGGCGGATCTCGTCGAAGTCGGTGCCCAGGCCGCGGCGCTGCAGCTTGTCGACGAGGCTGTCGACAGACTTCACCCGGCTCGAGACGTGCTCGATCGGGTTGTACTCGTGCATGTGCAGGAACTCCTCGCGCAGGATCGCGAGCTTCGTCTCGATCTCCTGCATGGCGAAGCGGTACTCGAGCAGGAAGCGCTGCATCTGATCGCCGAGGGTGCGCAGGGCACTGGCGGAGATGGTGATCTCGTCGTTCGCACCGTCGCCTTCCGCACCCGTGTCGAAACTGTCCCCCGCGGCTGTGCTCATGGTGCCAGGCTAGCGGGCCGACGTCAGAGCGCCCTGAGACTCTCGCTCGGGGGGACGGGCGCGCAGCGTGGCAAGGCCCTTCCGCGCGCCCGTGATCCCACCTACACTGCCGGGCATGAGCACCTCCATCCGCACCACCCGCCACGTGTACGCCCTCGACTGCCCCGACGCCGCAGCCCTCGCGCAGTTCTACGCGCGCCTGCTCGGCTGGCGCACGAGCTCCTCGGAAGACGACCCGGGATGGGTCGACGTGATTCCGCGGGAGGGCGAGAGCACCGGCTTCGCGATCGCCTGCCAGCGGGTGCCCGATCACCGGGCGCCCGACTGGCCGGACGGCCCGATCCCGCAGCAGGCCCACCTCGACCTCTTCGTCGACTCGATCGCCGAGGCCGGCCCCGTAGCGGAGGCGGCGGGCGCCACCCGCCACCCCGTGCAGCCGAGCGAGGACGGCACCTTCGCGGTGTTCCTCGATCCAGCCGGCCACCCGTTCTGCCTCTGCGAGAACTGAGCGGCGACCGCCCGCTCCGGCGCAGCGGGGCGCCGCGCGGCGGCGCGCGGCACCGTCACTCTCCGCGGTTCACCCTGAGCAGCACGCCGGAGGTCTCGCCGCCCGGCACGGCTGCGAAACCGAGATCCATGTATCATTCCTCCGGCTCGGCCTGCTCGTCCCGGGCATCCCGCTCGTCGGGTTCTGCCCGCTCGTCCCGCGCGATCCTCTGGTGCAGGAAGAGGTCGCGCAGCAGGCAGATCTCCGAGAGGTGGTGGATGAGCTCACGATTGATGTGCAGCACGAGACCCGCCATCGACCACTCCGCGTAGGGGCCCTCGGCGTCTCCGCAGGGGCGCCCGAGCCCCTCCTCGCCGAGCGACTCCACGCCGGCCTGCCAGCGGGCGAGCTCTTCCTCGAGCTGCCGCAGCGCACCCTCGGCCGTGTCGGCGTACTCGTAGGTGAAGTAGTCGACGGGCTCGCGGCCGAAGTGGGACGCGTTGCGCATCGCGAGGATCCCGACGATCGCGTGCCCCAGCCGCCAGGCGATCGTGGTGAAGGGTGCGGGATCCGGCTCGGGCATGGCGAACTCGATCACCATGGATCCGGATCCTCCCTGCACCGGCGCGCGGCTCTCCTCGCGCGGGCGCACGCTCCAGCAGTCGGGCACGGGCTCCCAGAAGTACTCGTCGTCGGCGAGCCCCGAGAGGCGCGCTCTGACCTGGTGTGCCCAGTGCCAGTCGATCTGCTCGCGCAGCAGCCCGTTCCAGGTCTCCTGCCGTACGGTCTGCGGGTTCATGGCGCCTCCTCGATCCGGTCCCTCCATGATGACCCCGTCCGCGCGTGCCCGCACCCCCCTTGCAGAGCCGCGCAGGCCTCAGTCGCGGTCGGGATCGCTCAGCAGGAACGTGCGCAGGGCCGTGATGACCTCGTCGGGCTTCTCGGAGTGCACCCAGTGCCCGGCGCCGCGCACGGTCATGCGCACCGTGCGCGGGAACAGCGCCCGCATCACCGGTGCGTCCTCGTCCGAGATGTAGTCGGAGCGCTCGCCCCCGATCCACAGCACCGGGCCCGTGAACCGGTGCCCCACGAGGTCGGGGAACCCCATCACCGCGGACAGCTGCTCGCGCAGCAGCCGCAGGTTCGGCTCCCACTCGAAGCCGTGGTCGCCGCGGCGCAGGTTCTGCAGCAGGAAGCCGCGCACCCCGTACTCGGGGATCGCCGCCCGCAGGGCCGCATCGGCGTCCGTGCGGCGCTCGACCGCGGCGAGGTCGACCGCGGCGAGCGCGTCGAGCAGGTGGCGGAACTCCCCGCGCGACGATCCCGAGGCGATGGGTGCGATGTCGATCACCACGAGCCGGCGCACCAGCTCGGGGTGGCGCAGCGCGAGCACCATCGCCACCTTGCCGCCCATCGAGTGCCCCACCACGTCGACGCGGGCGTCGTCCGCCGCTGGGCCGCCGGATCCCGCGCCGCGGCCGTTCCCGAGCGGGGCCCTCTCAGCTGCATCCGCGCCGCCCTCCGCCGCGAACGCCCGCAGATGCTCCGCGACGAGGTCGGCGATCTCGACGTAGTCGAAGGTGTCGGTCCACGCCGACCGGCCGTGGTTCGGCAGGTCGACCAGCAGGCTGCGCGCCTCCGGTTCGAGGCCGGCGGCGATCCGCATCAGGTTCTTGCCGCGACCGAAGAGGCCGTGCAGGAACACCACGCGGCGGCGCGGCTCGGTCGCGGCATCGCCGACGACGACGGAGTGCACGCGGGGTCGAGTCTCGGCAGTCACCCCTCCACGCTACCGCGCCGTGTCAGGCGCGCTCGCAGGAGAACGCCCACATCACGCCGAAGCGGTCGAACACCTGGCCGTACCAGTCGCCCCAGGGAGCCTGTTCGAACGGCATGCCCGTCGCTCCGCCGCCGTCGATGAGCTTCTGGATCAGCCCCTGCGCCTCATCGGGCGTGTCGGTCGTGTAGAGCAGCGAGTAGGCGGTGCCGCGCACCGGGTAGTCGGTGCCGTCGTCCATCGAGTCGCCGCCCGCGATCACCCCCGCACCGCGGGGCAGCACGAGCGTCGAGTGGGCCACCGCTCGCGGGTCGGGCGTGAACGGCATGCCCTCCATCGGGGGCATGTCGCCGTATCTCAGGATCTCCAGCTCACCGCCGAAGACCTCGTGCCAGTGCTCCATGGCCTCGCCGGTCGTGCCCGGCAGTGCGATATACGTTGCGAGTGAGTGCGGCATGACATGCTCCTTCGGCGTCGGTTGCCCGTCCTCCCAGTATGCGCGCGACCGGCGAGATGCAGAACCCCCGATGCGCCACGTATCTCACGGGCGCTCGGGGCGAGTCGGGATCGTGGATCCAAGTGACGGCTGCATCCCGATACGGATCGCAGCGACGGGTTCCGCACCCGGAGATGCTCAGTTCGCGCGCTTGACGACGCTCGACTTGAGCTGCAGCTTGCCGAAACCGGGCACGCGGGCGTCGATGTCGTGATCTCCGACGCCGTCGGAGATGAGCCGGATCCCGCTCACCTTCGTGCCGGCCTTGATGGTGCCTCCGCCGCCGCCCGACACCTTGACGCTCTTCACGAGGGTCACGGAGTCGCCGTCGGAGAGCACGTTGCCGACGGCGTCGCGCACGGACCGCGATCCCTCGCCGGCGTCCGTTCCTCCCTCGGCTGCCTCGGCTGCGGCCCACTCGTGGCCGCACATCGGGCACACGAGCAGCGCCCCGGACTCGTAGGCGTACTCACTCGCGCACTCGGGGCACGGGGGCAGGCCGGGCTGCTCGTTCTCGCTCATGGGGCTCCATTCTCGCAGGTCGTCCCCGATGATACTGGCGGGCGGGATCGGGCGGGCCTCCCGGGCTCGACCCTCGTCGGGGCCGGTCGGGCCGGCGCCCTGCCGCTCGCACCGCGAGCGGATCCGATGCGGAGTCCCGGCGCTCGCCGCACAGGCTTACGCCCCGTCGTGCTCGGCGCGGAAGACGTGCACGAGCGCGTTCGCGTGGCCGTGCCCCATCCCCTGCTCCTTGAGGAACGCGACCTGCTCCATGTGCTTCTCGCCCGCGTGAGGGCGCAAGAGCTCGATCCACTCGTCGATCGACCTGCCGTACTTCGCCTCGATCGACGGGAAGTACGACTTCGGCCCCTTCGTCGCATCAGCCATCTGGCGCTCCTTTCGCTCCGGCTCCACACTAGGAGTATGCAGAGCGACGCACCAGACCCCGAATCGACGGCGACCGCGGCCCGCGCGGATGCGAGCCGGCCCGCAGCTGCCGCGAGGGCCGAGGGCGACTTCGGCGCGGCCGCCAGGTGGGCGGGCTCCCTCGTGGCGGGTCTCGGCGATCCCGACTGGTCGGCGCCCGGTCTCGGCGACTGGGATCTGCGGGCCCTCGTCGGGCACACCAGCCGCGCGCTCCTCACGGTGGAGCAGTACCTCGGCAGGCCCGCGCAGCGCGAGGAGATCTCGGGCCCCGCCGAATACTTCAGACGCACCCGCGACATGCCCGGCGCCGATCCGGCCGACGTGCACGCCCGCGGAGTGGCCGCGGGCGAAGCGCTCGGCGCGGATCCGGCGGCCGCGTTCTCGAAGATCGCCGATCGGGTGCTCGAGCTCGTACGGGGCGCCGGGGATCCGATGATCACGTGCATCGTGGGCGGGATCCGGCTCAGCGACTATCTGCCCACGCGCACCTTCGAGCTGGTGGTGCACGGCGTCGACATCGCGCGGGCGGCGGGGGTCGATCCGGCCCCTCCGCTGCCCGCGCTCCGGAGCTCGGCGGTACTCGCCGCCGAACTCGCGGTGGACAACGGCGATGGAGCGCGGATCCTGGAGGCGCTGACCGGGCGGGGAGCACTCGAACGCGGCTTCACGGTGCTCGGGTAGGGACGGTACGCGGGTTGCGGCGGCCGACTGCGGGGTGCGGGCCCTCAGGATTCTGGGTCGTCGTGGAACGGGCGCAGCTCCTGGTCGCAGTGGCAGCCGGCGGCGAGCTTCGCGGCCCACTCCTCCGCGGCCTCCCGCGTCGGCAGGTCGAGCACGCAGAAGCCGCCGTCGAGCAGGCGGGTCTCGCGGTAGAGATCCGTGGAGACCGCACCGTCGGCTGCGATCCTCACGGGGGCGACGGTGTCATCGAGCCCGCCGCCGAAGACGTAGACTCCGGCCGCCTTCGCCTCGCGGATGACCTCGCGCGAGGTGCGCTCGATCTCGGCCCACAGCTGCTCGTCTCGCACCCAGTCGAGTGCCGAGCTCGGAAACGAGATCAGGTAGTGGCTCACACTTCGAAGCTATCCGAAACCAGCCGGAAAGCCTACGACCAATTCCGGCCGCGCACGAGGATCACTCCTCTGCCATGCCGTCCACGATGAAGTGGAGGTTCGAGTCGCTCAGCTCGAGCACGTGCTCCCCCGGCGTGAAGGTGTCGAGGGAGTCGAGGAAACTCCGGATCTCACGGTTGTCCTGCTCATCGTCCACCTCGACCACCACTTCCTCGACGTCAGAGTTCACAGGGACGTACACGTACACGTATCCGCCGCGCTCGTCCATCCGCATGTTCGTGGTGTACTCCGTCCCGCCCACGGTGACGGGCTCCCCGCCACCCGCCGGCCGATTCCACGACAGCAGCGCCGCGAGCACGAGTACCACCACGGCAGCCACTGCGGTGGCGATCCACGCGGCCCTGCGTCTCGAGCGGGTCGGCCTCGAAGCCTCGGCTCGCGCCTGCCGGGCATCGTCAGAGGGTTCCCGAGATTCCCCGCGGGGCTCGGGGGAGCCCCCGGGTTCCCCCGCCTCCGCGTGCTTGCCGCGCCCCGTCACTGCGTTCTCCTCCATCACGGCTCCTGACGCGCATTCTTGCGCTGACGTCTCGCCCCGACGAACACGACGACCGCTCCGAGTGCGACGACGAGTGCGGCGTAGACAACATTGAGGCGGGCTCCTGTCAGCGCCAGATCGGCGTCGGCCGGCACCAGCGCGAACGGGAAGCTCAGCGTGAGATCGTCGCGGGTCTCGGACAGCTCGACGTTGCCCTCGACATCGAGCTCGGAGATCTGCGCGGTGAGCGATGTCGCGAGCTGCTCGTGCAGCGCGGCCGTGCGGCTGCCATCGCTCAGCCGGTATCCCTGCGGCACCTCGACCGTGGTGCGGTACTCTCTCGGCTGCAGGTAGCGCTCGGACTCCACGTCGTAGGTCGTCGGCTCCACCTCGAACTCGTAGTGCCCGCGCTCATCGGTGATCCGGGTCGAATAGCCGTGGGCGTCTTCGACGATCGTCCACTCGCCCTCAGCCCTCTCCCAGAGCGTCACCTGCCGGCCCTCGAGGAACGGCTCGCCGGCCTGGCGATCCCCGTCCTCGTTGCTGTCTTCCCAGATGTCGCCGCCGATCACGCCCAGGTGGTCGTAGACCTTGAGGCCGATGTCCATCCGCAGGTCATCGCGAACGCTCGTGATGTCCACCATGGCGCCGTCGTGATCGGCGACGGAGAACACGCGGGTGACGCCGGTGTACGGCGTGCCGAACTCGGGTGCGGCCCGGCGCACATCGCTGTCGATGGCGGGGTCGTCGCCCACGTTGAGCGGCGACCACACGTGATAGCCCTCGCGCTCGGTGGTCACCCGGTACTCGCGCGGCGCCAGGAATCCGGGTGCGTTCTCATCGTAGTGAGTGGGGCTCACCTCGAAGGCGTACCCGCCGTCGGCGGCCGTCACCGCCCGTCCGCGGCCTTCGAGGTCGTCCACCTGCGCCCACTCCCCATCGACGAGCTCCCACAGCAGCACGGTACGATCCGCGATCCCGGGCTCTCCGGCGTCCTGCAGACCGTTGAGATCGACGTCGTTCCAGATCCGTCCACCGATGGTGACCGAGGCGTCGAACACCGCGAAGCCGGCGTCCGCCGTGAGTACATCGCGGGCCGAGTTCAGATCCACGCCGTCGACGCCGGAGTCGATCAGGGTCATCGCGTCCGACAGCACGAAGCTGTGCGGCTTGGCGATGGCGATCCCGTCGACATCGGCGGCGGCCTGGTAGAAGAACACGTTGTCGACCTCGACGAGCCGCATGTTGGCCGGCGCCTCGATGAGCACCCGGTACTCCTCGGCGGAGCGGTAGTGGGCCGAGTCCTTGTCGAGGTCGGCGACCTCGACCGAGAACCGATACTCACCGCGCGCGTCGGTGATGGTCGACGATCCGTCGGGCCCCTCGTAGGCCTCCCAGAGACCCGTGTCCCTGTTCAGCTTGAAGATCCGCACGTTGAGGCCGCCGATCCCTGGTTCGTCGGCGGACTGAACCCCGTTGCGGTCCCGGTCGTCGTAGACGGTGTCGCCGATCACTCGAACCGTGTCGTGCGTGATCACACCGCCGTCGATGTGGTCAACGGCGCCGGCGGTGTCGTACAGGGCATAACCGCTCCCGTCGACGTCCACGAGCGAGAATTCCTCGGAGACCGCCGTGTGTCGGGAATCCGCTATGCCGTGGTCGTACAGAGCCCCGCCCGCGGTGATCAGATTCACGAACCGCGAGTCGGTCGCGCCGCTGCCGGAGCCGATGGGCGACAGGGTCTGCCGCGAGCTCAGGTTGAACTCGACGACGTAGACGTGAGGCGTATTGAACCCGACGCTCACGGGATCGTGGTCGGCGACGTCGGCGGTGAACTCGTACGCGCCATCCGCGCCGGTGCGCGTTTCTGCGACGTAGATCAGCTCGCCGTCCACGAGGCGGTTCAGCACCACGCGGATTCCGTCCATGCCGGGCTCTCCCGGATCCTGCATGCCATCGCCGTCGACGTCGTTCCAAATGCGATGACCGATTTTGGCCTGCGTCTTGAGGTTGACGACGCCGAGGTCCACATCCCTGGCCGGGATCCCCTCGAACGTCTCGATCGGGAGGAGCTGCTCCTGCAGCTCCCCGAGTACGCGAACGTCGGAGACCGCGGAGTTGTAGAGGCCCCTCGTCTCATGCACGAAGTCGTTATCCTCGGACTCGTCGTCGCCGACGTGCAACCCGGTGACCTGCTGCCAGAGCGGAACCTGGCTCACCCTCACCCGGTACTCGTATGGGACGCGCTGCTCCGAGTCGATGATGTGCAGGTTCTCGAACGCGTAGGACGCCACGCCGGTCTGCGTCATGGGGGCATCCGACGCCTGCGCGTAGGCGGGTTCGATCATGCGCCCATCCGCATCCTGCCTGACCTCGACCCAGTTCCCGCCGAAGAGCACCTCCAGAGCGGCCGTGTAGATCTCATCGGCCTCGGCGGCATCGTTCTTGACGCCGTCGCCGTCGGAGTCGATGAAGACCTCACCCGAGAGGGTCGACCGCGCGTGCGGCACGAGCCCGAGGTCCACCGTGTTGTCGTCGAGCCCGGAGATGACCCCCGTAGCGTCATCGAGGTCCGCGATGCTGACGAGGTACTCGCCGACCACGGCCGTCTCGTGCATGGTTCCGTTCTTGAAGAAGTCGGAATCGGACTCGGCGGGATCGGATCCGGCGTTCGACTGCCGGTGCGGAAGCGCGAAGGTGTACCCGGTGACCAGTTCGTCGACGACCACCTGATACGCGGTGTCGACGGGCCGGCCGTCCTCGAAGACGGTGCTGGGCACCCTCATGAAGTAGTAGTACCCGTCTGCGTTCGAGACCGCGGTGTCGCTGAAAGCAGTGCGCGTCCACTCACCGCCGTCGCGGACGTACTGCTCGAGACGGAGCGTCTGCCCTTCGACGCCGGGCTCGCCCTCGTCCTGGATGCCGTCGCGGTCGAGATCGTTCCACACGCGATTGCCGATGACGCCGTAGGTCGATTTCTCGTAGAAGCCGATGCTCACCGACTCGCGGTCGGCGAAGCCCGTTCCGAAGAGACCTTCGAGGTCGAAATGGAGCGTGTTCGTTCTGACGGTCTTCGAGCCCTTCTCGGTCGACCCGTCGTTGTCGTTCGCCTCGGCGAAGGGGTCGACGTGGTGCACGAACGGAGACACCACCCACTCGGTGCTGAAGCCGTCGTGCTGATCGGTCACCTGCACGTAATACTGGCGGTCGATCGGCAGGAGGTCGAACGCGTACTTGCCCTGCTCATCGGTGACCGCCACCAGGGGGTCGCCGTCGGCGTCGACGGCGGTCTCGCCGTTCATGCGCTTCAGGTAGACGTGATAACCCTCGATGCCGGTTTCGGTGGCGCCGGCCTGGTATCCGTCGAGCGTGGCGATGTCTTCCTTGAAGATGGTGCCTCCGACGCGCACCTTCTGCGCCACCCCGAAGTCGAAGCTCATGCGTTCTTCGTCGGTGGTGTCGACCTCGACACGAGCAGCGTCGGTGATCGTCACCAGCGCTTCATCGTCGACCTCCGCCGGGATGTCGAGCTGCTCTCCAGGAGCGTACACCCGCACCCTGGAGTTCTTGAAGACCTCCTCGGTGGTCGCAGAGAACCGATCGTACGCTCTCGGGAACTCGAGCATCACGCGATACTCCCCCGGCTGGATGTTCGAGAAGGTGTAGTAGCCGTCGTTGCCGTGGTAGTCGGTCTCGGTGACGGTGACGAGCGGGCCCTCCGAACGAATCGGCTGTTGGAAGACCTCGTCCAGCACCGACTCGCCGGTGTCCTCGTCCACGATCTCCCAGTGGTCCGAGACCCGATGGATCGGGTTGCCCAGGGCATCGACGTTGTATCCGCTCGGCGTGAGCAGGGTTGCGCGAACGCCGTTGATGCCGGGGTCGTCGATCTGCCCGTCGAAGTTCAGATCCTTCGTCGGATCGAGCAGCGTCCGCCCGTTCGCGTCGGCGAAAGGGTCGCCCTCGTCCTGCAGCCCGTTGTAATTGACGTCGTTCCAGACGTAGTTGCCGATGTAGACGTGATCCCGCTTCTCCATCGCGTAGGCGCCGGCGGTGTTCGACTCCTGGGGGATGAAGCGGCTCACGCGCTGGGTGGCGACGAACGAGTTCCAGAGCGCCGCGTCCCGCTTCTTCTCGGGCTCGTCGAACTGCTCGAGGAAGGTCGGCGCGTTGAGCGGGGCCTTCATGTCGTACGTGAACTTGAGTTTGCTCTGTCCGGGAAGGACCTCGGCGCCGTTGTTGAAGAGCACGAGAACGGTCCTGGCCTTCTTCAGCAGCTCAGGGTCGTCCTTGATCTCGTCCAGCGTGACGAAGTGGCCGTCCCTCACCGCCGACGGCTGGCCGGGCAGCCCCAGCGAGTCGAAGAACGACTCGCTCGCGGCTTCCGCGTGAGGCACCATGGGGGCTTCGACGATCTCGCCGCCCTGCTTGGTCAGCGGTCCGACGTAGACCGTGTACTCGCTGGGCAGGTATGTCTTCTTCTCCGCGCCGTCGCGCTCGAGCTTCATGCCGTCGGGCTTGAGCCACGCGGAGTAGCGCGATCCGCGCGGGATGGTCGAGTTGCTGATCGATGTGTCGTCGGCGAACGGGAGCACGTCGTAGATGATCGGGTAGGGGTAGGGCCGGTCTCCGACCTCCTTCGAGTTGTCGACTGAGACCTCGAACGAGAAGTCGCCGCCCTGGCGCACGGGGGTCATCTCCGGCGCGACGGTTCCCGCGCGGTTCAGGTCGGAGAAGGCGACCTTGCGCTTGCCGAAGTTGTCGTAGGTCTCGTACTGGAACAGCGTCTTCTCCGAGAACACGAGGCGGTCGACCAGCAGCTGGTTCTTGTTGAAGTCGTTGTAGTCGGTCGAGTACCCCAGACGGTTCGCCGAGTTCTGCTGCGAGTTGAGCGGGTACAGCAGCCCGGTGCTGTTGGTGATCACCGCACGCGATTTCAGATCCTCCGCATCGGCCCCGGGCGAGTAGGCGTCGACCGAGCCGATGAACTCCACGACGATCTTGTCGCCGGGGTACACGCTCCCGGTGAACCAGATCGACACGACGTTCCTGTCGAAGCCGTCCCAGGGCCCCGAGTAGATGTCGGTGTGCCGCAGGTGGGAGTCGGGGCTCGCCTCGCTGCCGTCGGCCCGCACGAGCTTCCAGGTCCAGAGGTTGTTCTCATTGCCGGTGAGCGAGTAGCGCGATCGGTGCTCGTCGCTCAGCGGGTGACCCGCCGTGATCTCATCGGCGGGGACGTAGGTGAACGCTCCGCCCGACTCCATCACCGACGGCAGCTGGAACGTCACGAAGGGGTCGACCAGCGTGTCCTCGGAGTAGGTGTTGTCCTCGTCGCGCGACCACATCGTCTCGTCGGCGTTGATGAACTCGCTCTTGAACTTCAGGTGCGGAGACGACTTCGGCGCGATCGCCATGATGTCGGACCAGCCGAACCGTTCGTCGACCGGGCGAGACGAGTCGCTGCGGTAGTACAGCGCGTCGTACTTCACGTTCACCACCGGACGCGACGGGGTGAGGTACGACCGGGTCTGACTCTGCGCGAGCTTCGACACGCTCGTGCCCACGTAATTGCCCCAGACCTGAGCCGTGCCGTACACGAACAGCGTCGACTTCGCGTTCGAGGCGATGCGCATGCCGAGCTGGATCGCGGCGTCGGAGACCGTCTGGGGGTACTGAGTGATGCTCTGGTTGGTCGGATCGGTCTCGAGAACCGACTGCTTCCCGTCGGTATCGGGGTCGGCGTCGATGTCGAGGCCCAGCCCCTGCGGCACCAGGTACCGATCGGGCTGGAGCGCTTTCACCACGACGCGGATCTTCTTGAGCCCGGATCGCTCCGAACCGGGGATGTCGAAGCGCTCGTTGCTGAGGATCGAAGTGCCTCCAGGGTTGAGCAGCGTCCAGCTGCCGCCCTCGTAGCCGTCTTCGGCAAGCTCGTGAGAGACGTACACATAGGTTCTGAACGCCTCATCGACGGTGATACCGTCGGCGGATAGTCGGTCCAGCGTCTCCTGCGGCAACTCCCACGCACCGGAGGACGTGTACAGCGTGCTCGTGGAGATCGGCAGGTTGCTGAGCGAGACGGTGCTGTCGTTCGTCTCGTGCGTCGGCACGATGTTCTCGACGACGAACTCCTTGAGGCCGGATCCGACGTTGCGCGCGTGCGTCACCAGGTACTCGATGATGTCCGAGGAGTTGAAGTACGTGTCTCCCGACAGGCCGTTCGAGTAGGCGATGCGGGGACGAGTGGTGTTCACCCGTACCTCGGCCTTCGGCTTGAGGATCTCGATCTCGACGTCGTCTGCGGCGTAGCGGCCCTCGAGATCTCCGTTGCCGTCGATGTCGATGCCGGCCCCGGGGTCCGAGGCGTAGGTGTGGTACCGCATCGAGGTGGGCGACTGCACGATGAAGTCTTCGGGGTCCTGAGCCGCTCCTGCCTGGACAAGCGTCGTGTCGTCCGTGATGAGTGAGACGTAGGAGTCGGCGATCAGCTCGTCTGCACTCCATACGTCATCCTCGGAGGCGACATTGTCCTCGTAGCCCCCGACCATCTGCACTTCGTAGAGCAGCGTGAAGTTCTCGCCCGACTTCAGCTGTCCGAGGGTGCCGCGCTCGTTCACCGGGGTCGTCACGAGCCACTGGATGCGGTCGCGATGCTCATCGACCTCGAGTTCGCCCGGCGTCAGGCGCTCGACCGTGTACCCCAGCGCTTGGAAGGCGGCGCGGTCGTAGAGGTCGTCACCGATCCTGAGGCGCACCTCGCCCGTCGCCGCCGCGAAGTTGGTGACGTGATGAGTGACGACGAAGCGGGAGTTGTGCACGTCGCCGGCGGTCTTGATCTCCTCATACGGGTTCGCGTGGCTCTCCGGGGCGTTCGCGACCTCGGTCGAGTACCAGAATTTGCCCGCCGCATCGACCCTCAGCAGGTCGGTCTCGGTCGAATCGGCGTAGTGCGCGAGCTTCGTCGTGTTGGTGATCGACGGCTTTCTCAGATTGATCGAGGTGCCTCCGTAGGCCCCGGACTTCTGGTGCTTGCTGTCGAGTCCCTCCGGCGTGAGGGCTTCTCCGCTCGCTTTCCAGCCGATGTTGTCGTTGAGGGCGATCTCGGTGTCGTCATCGTAGCTCTGCGTGGCGGAGATGAGGCGCTCGGTGATCTTGAGCACGCCCATGTTGGTACTCCACGTGCTCGTCGAGTCGCGCCGAGTGCGATCGTTCGCGGTGACGGACAGGCCGTTCGACGACTTCACATTGTTCGGTGCTGAGGAGACGCCCTGATCGCGCGCGCTCAGAGAGGGCGTGGAGCCGGTCGTGTACTGCCCCGACACGACCGGGTTGAACACCGGGCGCTGAGTGTTGGCGAGGGTCAGCACCTCTCCGTATCGGCTGTCATCCGTGTCCGGACCGAAGGCCGGTGTGTCGATGGTCACGACTCGGGGCGAGACCACCAGCGACTGACCGTACGCGACGTCGGCTGCCCGATCCCGCTTGACGGTGAAGTGCAGGACGAAGCGCTTGCCGGCAGTCCCTTCGAGCAGTTCGACCTTCACGTCGAACTGCTCCGTCACGTCGTTCGCGGGAATCGACGAGTTGTAGGTGACGTCGTTCACCGACGCGGTGAACGATACGTTCTGCTGTTCATCGATGTCGCGGTAGTAGCGACCGTACGAGCCGTCTTCCAGGACGGGAGCCACGCCGTAGGGCAGCGCGATCGTGACCGTCGGTTCGAACCACGAGCCGCGGGCGCCGCCGATGGTCTGGGGCGCGTTTCTCCAGATGTCGTCGTTGAAGTTGTCGCCCGAATAGCGGTTGTAGCCGCTGTTGACCCGGTTGTATTCTCCCAGCACCTCGAGCTGCTGATTCTCGACCGTCGATCGGATGGTGAACTCTTCGTAGAGGTCGACGCTGAAGTCTTCGACCGTCGTATCGTAAACGCCCTCGTAGCCGTCCTTCGACGGGCTGCTCCACACGCGGAGGGTGGGCTTGCGCATCGCGATCTGATCGCCCGTGACGAGTGCCGGCTTCCCGCCTGAGGTCGTCGCGGTGGCCTGGGCGTTGAGCCCACGCACGTACCTGCCCCACGGTTCGATCGAGAAGTACGAGGTATAGGTGCCGAAATCGTAGAGAAGATCGTTGACTTCGATGCCCTGGGCCATGCCGTCGTTCGGATAGCGCGCCGTGTTGGAGGTGCCGATCGCCCTGTTGAACGCCCCGTACTCCTGAGTGTAGGTCTCGAGGTAGGGCTCCTCAGCGACGCTCGTGAGCGTGAACTCGTCGTGCCAGTACGAGATATTGCTTCCCTCGAGGGGAGGCAGCTCGTCGTATACCTGTACGCGGATGTCGACGCGCTGATACTTGTCGGCCGCGCTCGCGCCCGGCGAGTTGAACATCCCGCCGACGGGACTCGCGACGCGCACCCTGACCACGTAGGGGATCCCGTCCTCGCGGGAGGCCTCGGCGTAGCTCCCCGCCTCCTGGGACTGCGCGGGGGCGCGGTAGCCCTGATCGCTCTCCGGGGTCTGGATCACTTCATAGACGACATCGGCGCTCGGGATCGCGGTGCCTCTGCCGTCGAAGGCCGTGATGCCGAGTAGGTCGCCAGCCTCGTCGAACGGGGTGATGCCCAGGGGAAGGATCTCCGTGTACTCGAGCCCGCTTCCGATCGGGCGGTCGCCCAGGTTGGCGGCGTGCAGGCGTACGGTGAACTGCTCGTGCAGCTGCACCGCGTAGGTATAGGGGTCGTCGACGTACGGGGTGTAGCCGAGGCGATGCCGGTTGTAGGAGTTGAGCGTGCCGTCGTGCTCGTAGAAATTCGCGGGATCGACGCCGTAGGCGGCTCGCTGGGTGTCGGGGAGCATCTCGCTCGCGCCGTACAGCCACGCGCGGTTGAGCTGCATGCCGTCCTGCGCCCACATGATCCGCTCGTCGAACGGCACGGCGCCGTCGTTCACTCGCCCCTTGGAGGCGAGATTGTAGTTCTCATCGAGCGCCGATGAGGCGAACGTCGTGTACAGGTCGTTCGACGCGGTCTCGCGCAGGTAGGCGGTGTGCGACTTCCGCTTGTTCGCCGAGTCGTCGTAGAAGGTCGCCTGCGTGTAGGAGCCGGACGAGTTCGTCGGCTGGCGACGCTGTCCGTTCGCGCCCGGCTGCCACGAGAAGGAGTTGGAGAGGAACTCCGCCTGCGTCATCTCGTGTCCGCGATCGCCCGAGATGCCCGCGTCGTGCAGCAGCGAGGCCATGTCCATCGAGTGGTTCATCGCGGAGTTGGCGACGGGCACGTTGCTGCCGTACCAGCCGAAGAAGGGCGCGAAGACCGACTTGCCGTTCGTGTATCGGGCGACCGGCAGATTGTCGCTGCGCACCTGGGCGCCGTAGATGATCTCGATCTGCTCGCCGCGTCCGAGTTGCTCGGAGTCGAAATCGTAGGTGAAGACGTCGAACTGGATCTCATCGGCGGGGTTGACCGTCGTGTTTACCGGCTCAGCGGTCGAGATCAGCCCCCAGCCGTCATTGTGGCGCCCGTTGTTGAACCGCTGGGAGCCCGCGATGTCGAGCCCCTGCACGCGCTGCACGGTGACTGTTGGCAGCGCGTAGCCAGCCGGCCGCGGATCGCCCGAGGCATCCCTCACCTCGATCTCCAGCACGCCGGCGGCGATCGCGGCCTCGACGTCGAGCACGCCTTCGCTCACGTGCTCCATCAGCCCGGTGCTCAGGTATTCGGGGATCTTGTCGAAGATCACGGGATGCCGCAGCGGCGCCTTCCCGTACGGCGTATTGGTGTTCGTGCCCTGATAGGTCGTGTGATTCTTGGCGGTCAACCTGTAGAACAGGCTGTCTCCCGGCAGGTAATCGGTCTTGCCGACCGCCGCGCCGTCGTAGAGCGACTGCGCTTCCGCGAGCGAGCCGAAAGACTGGACGTTGAACTCGACCGTCGGAATCGCCTTGTACACGCGCTGACCGGCCTCGGTGAGGTATGCGTATTCCCCGACCGGGCTCTCTTCATCATCCTGATGGGTGAGCACGGTGCGGGCCTGCGATGTGAGGACATATGACTTCGTCGTCTGGGCGTCAGCGGTTCTCCAGTGGCCGATGCCGTGAATATCGAAGGGTTTCGGCTCGAACGTCGAGCCGGTGCTCGGATCCGTCGCCGGGACGATGCCGTAGGAGACCTTGAGCTCATTGATCTCGGCCAGGGAGTGAACGTCGGGGTCGAAACGCTCGACAGCCACCCATTCGGTTCCGTGTGCGAAGAACACCTTCGGAGCCGCGATGCCGCTCTCTCCCTGCCCGAATGTACCGGTGAAGCCGTCGGGGTACTGGGGCGTCGGGAACTCGGAGAGTTCAAAGGCCGAGAGCGCGCCCTTGTCGAGGGTCAGGTAGAGGTCGAGCTGCGTGTTGTCGTGCAGGATCTCGTTGCGGATGTTCCTGACGGTCAGCGTCATTTCCTGCCCCGAGACATTCTCGGAGTTGAAGCGGCTCTCGATGACGAGCTGATTCGGATCCGCGTAGCGGTAGTTGTGGTTGGACACGCGGCCGAGCTGCTCGACCATGGAGTGGTCGTCGTAGTTGACCGCGGCGGTCGTGCCTGCGACTCGGTTGCCGTTGAGGCCCGCGCTGTCGTAGCTCATGAAGTGGTGCGTGTAGGCGGGGCGCGCGTACACGTTCCACTGCAGGTTCCTGCCCTGCGTCGCGCCGAGCGCCGCCCCGAAGTCGTTCGTCGCGGTGTACTCGACGTAGAAGAACACCGACTCTCCGTCGAGGAGCGTGACGTCGAACGCCACGTCGGCGCGCTTGTTGTTGAGCTTGGTGATCGTCACCGCCCCCTCGGAAACGGCGACGTCCGAGCTCGGACTGCCCTCGACGAGGCCCTCGCGGTTGGCGTCGGCGCGCAGGAAATCGGTCGTCGCCTCCACCCCCGAGATGCTGAGACCCGCCGGCGCTTCGATGTGGGCCACCGGCTGGAAGATCGGCAGCGAGCCCGGCGACGCGGCATCCGGCGCCCTCGCACCGACATTGCGGAGTTCGTAGAGCACCTTCGCGGTGTCGCCCACCGCGATGTTGGTGTAGCTGATCTGCGCGTCGGTGTCGGCGTCGTAGAACAGGTTCGTCGCGTCGGCCTCGGAGAAGTCGTTCTGCATGTGCACCGCGTTGATGTTCATCCGCGCGACGCGAGTGTACAGCCGGGGGGCGGCGTGCCCGGACGCGCTTGCCAGGGTCAGTGTGGGCCTCTCGCCCCGGTTTCCGCTCCCCTCGGAGACGAAGATCGTTTGGTACGACGTCACCACGGCGCTCGTCGTGAAGGAGCTGTAGCGCATGACCACTTCATTGCTGCCCTTGCTCTGCTCCGTGACGAACGACGGCTTGGAGTTCCAGCTGGGCCCGGTGCCGTCGTCGTCCACCCAAACGCCGGTGAGGAACACATCGCCGCCCTCCCGCATCCGGGTCGGCAGCGGTTCAGCGGTGTCCGCTTGCGCGAGCGAGCCCCAGAGGCGGATCGAGTCGTCCTTCGGCTGGAACGACACCGCGATGTTGTCGAGGTGCTGCCGGTGCAACGTCGCGGCACCGCCGAGCGTGACGCCGTCGTCCTGAGTGGCGAGCGTGCCGTCGTCGAACAGCGCCTGCAGGTCGAGCACGTGGAAGCCGTTCCCGGCGTCGGTGAACTGTGCGAGGTCGAGCGTGACGTTCTGGGTGCCCTGTGTGACAACGACCGACTTCACCGACCACTCCCCTCCCGCGAAGATATCGGAGGGGATCTCGATGAGCCGGCTGCGGAACGCGCTGTCCGGGCGCACATTGATGACGGCGTCCTTGATGTCCGCTTCCGACCTGTTCCTGATGCCCACTGCGAGACGAGTCGTGTTGGGGGTGATGCCGTCGGCCTCGTAGTCGTAGACCTTGAGCTGGTCGAAGCTCATCTCCAGCTCGGCTCCGAGCTTCGGAGTGTACCCGGTGAGGGTCGCGCTCGAAGTGTGCAGGAGCGTCTTCTGCTCGGTGTCGCTCGGCACGCGGTACAGATTGGTCGTGCCCCGCAGCGCCCGGTTGCCGTTCACCACACCGCCGACGCGCACGTCGACCTCGGCGGGCGAGGCGCCGAGCGTGTTCGCCGCCACCCCGTCGATCTCGGCGGTCCGCTCGCCGAAACCCTCGATCTGCTCGAAGAACGCCTCGAACTTCTGCGGATAGCCGCCATCGGGGCCGAATGAGATCGTGAAGGTGCCGTCTCCGTCGTCGTAGACGCCCGGCGGCTGGGTGTTGTCGTAGTCGAATCTTGCCGCCGCGGCGAGCGGCTGATCGAACCGCATCGAGACGGACTCGCCGCTCTCACCGGTCGCACGCACGCCGGTCAGGTACTGCAGCGTGCTCGTGTCTGCGATGACGACGTGCCTCGCCTCGAGGTTGTACACCCCGTCGTCGTCCGGGCTGTCGGGATACACGAACTCGTAGACGAGCTGGTCGTGGAACGATGCCGGATCATACAGGCCCAGCCATTCGTCGTACTCGGTGCTGGCGGGTGAGTAGACATCGGGGCCGTGGCCGGAATAGTTGGACCAGCCCGCGTTGTTCACGTTCCAGATGCTGGCGAGGTACTCGCCGACGCCGCCCATGACGACGACCTTGTTGGAGAGCGAGGTATTGTCGTTCGCACCAGTCCTGGTCTGCGCATAGGGGAACCCGACGAGGGAGTTGACCGAGTGGGTGTGCGTTCGCGTCAGCACGCGCTTCGCGCCGAAGGAATCGGTCGTGGTGAGCACGGTGGGCAGCTTGCGTCCGGGCGACGACGAATGGAAACGACCCATGTACTCGACGACGTCGTGCTGCGTGCCCGCCAGCTGCGGAACGGCGTCGTTGCTCTCGCGGGTGAATCGGAGGTTGACCTCCACGCGCGACACCGGCGCCTCGGGCCGCACGTCCGGCTCCCACGCTCCCTTGTAGTAAGGGTGAGCGCTGACGTTCGCGACCGAGTCGTAGGTGGCGAAGAGCTCGTCATCGGTCATATCGGGGCGAGCCGTGTTGATCCGCCAGAATCCCGAGCCCTCCTGGGTGTTGTTCACCCACTCGCTGCCCGGTACCGACTTCCAAAGCACCTCCTCGCCGTCGACCACGCGGTACACGTCGACGGTGTCGATGTAGGGCTGCAGCGCCTCGCGGATCTTGAGGTAGTACAGGTCGAAGTGCTCGTAGGGCAGATCGGCCTCGACGGTCACCCGCTGATCGTTGTTGTCGTACGCTGCGGTCGGGCGAGTCACCGTCGAGGTAAAGCCGCCCAGCGACTTGTAGCCCTGGTCAAGGGTGTAATCCGCGGTACCGTACCAGGTTCCGCAAGACCAGCAGCGATAGATGTCGACGGAGTAGTCGTTGCCGACGCCGAGACCCTTGTTGACCTGATTGACGCCCTCGACCTGCACCTCCGTCTTGGTCTCGCGAACGATGATCTGGTTGTTCTTCGTCGCGGTCTTGCTGTTCTCGTACGGAGGCTCCTGAGTGCCGGAGAAAGTGGCGCGCACCGTCTGGGACGAGCCGATCTCGATGTCGGCGCTGTACTCGACGATCGCGATCGTCTGCAGCCCGTCGAGACGGAGGTTCTCACCCGAGACGATGATCTTGGCGACGTTTTCGAGAGTCACCTCGTCAGAGGTGACCTCTGACGAGGTGAACTCCTGCTCGTCGCCCGAACGGTCGACGAAGGTCACCTTCGGGTCGGTGATGCTGTCGAGCAGCGCTTCCTGCAGGGAGATGCTGCGGAACTCGAGCGAGCCCGACTTCGTCGGCGCGAGCGTGTCGATGACGTACTCCGACGAGGGCGAGTTCACTCCTCGGGTGTCGAGCTGATACTCGACCCCGAACGTCGATTCGTAACCGACGTGGGTGGTCGTCTGCGTCTTGCGGGAACCGTACACGCCGATGACGTCGACCGCGGGAACGAGCTCGTTCGGCAGCTGGATGTCGATGGTTCCGGTCGCCGTGCGGGTGGTGTCCCTGTCGTACGGCTTCGGCTGGTAGGTGCGGATCTCACCCGTGACGGTGTGCAGCTTGTCGAGCCCGTGGCCGATCTGCGCCGAGACGGAGACGAAGTTGGCCGAGCCGCTCGAGGCGAACTCGTCGGAGTCGATGATGACCTTGGCCGCCCGTTCGGGAAGCGCGACGTTGAAGTCTCCGGTGCCCGCGTACGCGCTGAGGTCGATCTCTTCGATGTCGCCGTCCATGGTCTCGTAAGAGACCCGGAGGTTCTGGGCATGCTCGAACAGGGCCGCCCGAAGTATCAGTTCGGCGTTCTTGACCCTCTCCGCGTCGGTGTTCAGCACGAGAGTGGTGGTCGAGTTCTCGGCGACCGTGTCGTTCACACCGAAGAGGAAGTCGATGAGGCTCGCGGTCTCGTACGGCACCGTGGCGCGGGCGCCCTTGCCGTCGATGCTCACCTGGATGCTCGGGATGACCTCCTCGGGGTAGATCACGTTGAAGCTCGTGTCGACCGCGGTCTGATGCTCGACCTCGGTGTAGGTGGTGTTCTGCCCGAAGTCGTCGTTGCTCGCGATCTTCTCGATGTAGGTGACCGTCGCCTGGGAGGCCATCTCGCCCACCCGGTAGGGTTCGCCGAAGACCTTGATGCTCAGGGGAAGCGTCGACCCCGGTTCCACGCGGTCGACGAGGCTCAGCGAGAGGGTGCGATCCCAGTCGAGCTCCCGCAGCTCCGAGACGTCGAACGTGAGCGTCACGAGCCCCGTGTCCTCGTCTTGCTCGCGGAGGATCGGCGAAATGGTCCTGGTGACCGCCTCCGCCGTCTCCTCATCGATGTAGGAGTATGTGATCTCCGCGTTCTCGAATGACTCCGCGGCAGTCTGATCGAACTCGTAGGTGACCCGGTCGAGCGCGAAGTCCTCGTCGACCTGATAAGCGAGAACGGGGTCGAACACGGGCGCGTTGGAGTCGCTGCGGAGATCCGTGATCTCGTTGTATGTCTCGTACCCGTACACGACATCGTTCTGGCGCGTGGTGTGCGTGAAGGCGAAGTCGTAGGCGGGCAGCACGATCTCGCGCTCGACCACGCGGGTCTTCGCCCAGTTGGCGGTCTTCGCGAAGAGCACGTTCGTGATCGCCGCCACCTTGAAGTTCGTCGGCGGGTTGGGGAACCCCTGACGGCTCAGCGGCAGCGAGATGAGGAACTTGCGTTCGGTCGCACCCGCTACGCCGTCGGGGGTGAGCTCCTGCTTGGCGGCGCCGTGCTGGCGATCGATCGTGACCAGGCCAGTGCCCGAATAGGTGTACGGGATCTCGTCGGTGAGCTCGCTCTCGCCGTCCCAGTCGGTCACGTCGTAGATGAGGATGCCACCCTGGCCCGGCACCCCGACGAACTGTCCCGAGATGTAGTTGAGGTCGTCGTTGACCGTAGGCGGCCCGTCTTCGTTGTAGACCCAACGGTTGATGTCGAACGGGATGATGCCGTTGACGTTGCTGGCGGTGGAGTCGATGTCGAACGTGGCCGAGTAACCGTCGATGTTCGAGGCGACGTTCTCCGAGGTGTTGGTGATGGAGTAGACGTAGTCGATGTACTGGTAGCGATCCCAGATGGGCACGAGATCCGGGCCACCTCCCGGCACGTACGACTGGATGTCGGTCTCCCACGTCAGATCGGAGGAGATGACCGAGACACGTGACTCGTCGTCGAGCTCGTACGGGGTGCTCCACGACGATCCCTCGACGCGGTTGAACATCTCGTACGATACGAAGCCGTTGAGCTCGAAGCTCGTGCCCTCCGGCACTCCCCCGTACGGCCCGTCCGTCCCGTCGTTGTAGGTCGTGAGGTAGAGGTCGAATGCGGGGTTCGCTCCGGCGCCCAGGCTGCCGTCGTACTCCATGATGACCGGCCCGCCCCTGACCGTCGTGTCCGAGACCACATGCCATCCGCCGCCTGCGACCACTCGGCCTTGGATGCCGAGCTCGCTCGGCGCCCGATCCCGGCCCAGCACCCGATACTCGCCATCCACGTACTCGAGCGACGGCAGGAAGATCTTGACCTGTACTCCCACGGCTTCACCCGAGGCGTAGTCGGGCACCAGGCGGTAGCTCACCCGCGTCTCCGTACCCGAGGAGAGCACGACCGCCTTCGGGTTGAGATACCCCGGGTCTCCCTGCGCGACCGTCCCGTTGAGCGTGATCGCCGGCATGTCTGCGGCGACCGCCGCGGAGATCGACGTCACACCCCCGACCACATCGGTGAACGCCAACAACAAGGCGAGCGCAGCAGTGATCACTCCTGAGACGATCTTCTTCAACGCTTGTTCCCCCGGCAGCACAGTACTAGTTCAAGAAGGGGTGGTTGAGATGAAAACGATCATGCCCGATCGTGGGTCCCCTGTTCCCATCCTACGAGAACTTCAACCGCACTGCGCACCTGGAGCCTCTCGACCCAGACTGACGACGCTCCTGGCATCGCACGCTGGTCGTTCCCTGCGCTGCGCGCCGCATTGTGCGACTGACTCGAGTTCACCCATGCACGACAAGGAGAATCATGACAGCGCGCTTCAATCGCACGATCCACGCTTCGACAGACCGCGCGGAGAGGTGCCGATTCTCTCGCGACCTGCTCGAAGCCGACGAAGTTCCTCCTTGGCCACCCCTCGAGTCGATCGCCCGTCCCGATCTGTAAGTCGGCAGGGCCCGAACCGAGCTGAACGAGGGCGACGCACCGGCTTTTCGGAAGCGGAAGCGGGAGCCAAGCTGCTTCTACCGGCGGGATTGGCGGCTCAAGCGAAGCGGCGCTACACGTTGAAACGCCACTCGCAGACGTCGCCGTCCTGCATGATGTAATCCTTGCCCTCCATGCGCGCCTTGCCCTTCGCGCGGGCCTCGGCCACCGAGCCGGCCTCGACGAGATCCTCGAACGAGATGATCTCGCCCTTGATGAAGCCCTTCTCGAAGTCGGTGTGGATCGCACCCGCGGCCTGCGGGGCGGTCGCGCCCTTCTTGATGGTCCAGGCGCGCGCCTCCTTGGGGCCCGCCGTGAGGTAGGTCTGCAGGCCGAGGGTGTCGAAGCCGACGCGGGCGAGCTGATCCAGCCCGCTCTCCTCCTGGCCGATCGAGGCCAGCAGCTCGGCGGCGTCCTCGGCGTCGAGCTCGGTGAGCTCGCTCTCGATCTTCGCGTCGAGGAAGATCGCCTTCGCGGGCGCCACCAGCGCGGCGAGCTCGTCGAGGCGCGCGCGATCCTGCAGCACGCCCTCGTCGACGTTGAAGACGTAGAGGAACGGCTTCGCGGTGAGCAGGCCGAGCTCCCTGATCGGCTCGAGGTCGATGCCGGCGTGCGACAGCACCTTGCCCTCGTCGAGGGCGGCGCGGGCGTCCTTCGCGGTCTCGACCACCGAAGCGTCGATCTTGCGGTTCTTGAGCTCCTTCTCGAGGCGCACGAGCGCCTTGTCGAGCGTCTGCATGTCGGCGATGATCAGCTCGGTGTTGATCGTCTCCATGTCGCTCGCGGGATCGACGGCGCCGTCGACGTGCACCACGTCGGGGTCGCTGAAGCCGCGCACCACCTGCGCGATCGCATCGGCCTCACGGATGTTCGCGAGGAACTGGTTGCCGAGTCCCTCGCCCTCGCTCGCGCCGCGCACGATGCCGGCGATGTCGACGAAGCTGACGGGGGCGGGCAGGATCCGCTCGCTGCCGAAGATCTCGGCGAGCTTGTCGAGGCGCGCGTCGGGCAGGTTCACCACACCCACGTTGGGCTCGATGGTCGCGAACGGGTAGTTCGCGGCGAGCGCGTCGTTCTGGGTGAGAGCGTTGAAGAGGGTGGACTTGCCCACGTTGGGCAGGCCGACGATTCCGATTGTAAGAGCCACGAGGGTCCAGTCTACGCGACCCCCGGGGCGCCCCGAGGCTGGCCGCCCTGGCGGGCGCTCACGGGATCCTCTACGGGGCCCGGGGGATATTTTCCGCGCCCGTGCTTCGGATCTCACCCGCGTTTCGGAGCGGATGACGGGATCTCGTCCGAGACACGCGTGAGATCCGAGGGTCTGTGCGACAGAATGCATCGCGGCAGAGCCCGAGCAGGAGCCCAAGCACGGAGTGACAAGCCGGGCAGCCCGCCGAGCGTCGAGCCGCCCCGGGCCTCAGCTCATGCCGTCGAGGTCGACGACCTCGAACTCGAGCAGCTCCGCCCCGGTCGCCACTGGCTTGCGCGGCTGCTCCCCATCGGTTCGCGCGTGCGCGTCGGCGTTGCCGCGCGAGTCGCGCCACGCCTCGAAGTGCTGCTCCGTCTCCCAGCGGGTGACGACGAAGTACCGCTCGTCGCCCTGCACGGGGCGCAGCAGTTCGAAGCCCTGGAATCCGGGCGAGGAGTCGACCGCGTGCTTGCGGGCGGCGAATCGCGCCTCGAGTTCGGGCCCCTTCCCCTCCGGAACTGAGATGGCGTTGATCTTGACGACGGACATGTGACCACCGGCCTTTCGCGCTGCGGTTCGATGCGTAGGAAGCGATCTCCACCGTACCGCGCACCGGCGCGGGCCGCGGCGGGCAGTCNAGGCGACCTGCGAAAAGTCGTTCGAAAACTGACATCCGGGGCCTGGGCTGCTACGGTGGTGCGCATGGGAACACTGTGCAGCGCGCTCGGTCAGCGCGCCTTCTTCCGGGATCGTCGCGCCTGACGGCGCGATCCCGAACCGCTGCCCCGCACCCCGTCCGCGCGTGAGCCTCTGAACGCACGCCCGCCACGGATCGGGCAGCTCGACGCGCCGACCTCCGAGCCCATCGCGCCCGGATCGCCGCTGCTGCAGCACGCCTCCGGGCGCTCCGCACCTCTCTCGGATGGAGCGCCTCATGCACGCGCACCCGCACTCAGAACACCTCGCCGACGCACGGTCGCGCTACGGCGGCCGGCACGAGCTCGGCCAGAACTTCCTGCACCACCGGCCCACGATCGAGCAGATCGCCGAACTCGCGCGCGATACCGCGGGCCCGATCCTCGAGATCGGACCCGGTGACGGCGCGCTGACCGCCGACCTCGCCAGCCTCGGGCGCCCACTGACGCTCGTGGAGCTCGACGAGCACCGCGTGCGCCGCCTCAGACGGCGCTTTCCGGGCGCGACGGTGGTGCACGCCGACGCCCTGCGCACGGCCTTCGACGCGCCGGTCATCGTCGGCAACCTCCCCTTCCACCTCACCACGCCGCTGCTGCGCAAGCTGCTGCGGTCGCCGCACTGGGAGCGGGCGATCCTCATCACCCAGTGGGAGGTCGCCCGCAAGCGCGCTGGCGTGGGCGGCGGCACCCTCCTCACCGGGCAGTCGGCGCCGTGGTTCGACTTCCGGCTGCGGTGCCGGGTGCCGGCAAGGGCGTTCCGTCCGGTGCCCGGCGTCGACGGCGGGCTGCTCGACATCTCGCGGCGCGGTTCGCCCCTGGTGCCGCTCTCGGAGCGTGCCGCCTACGAGCGCTTCGTGCGGCGCGTCTTCACCGCCCGCGGGCGGGGGATCGGTCAGATCCTGCAGCGAGGGCTCGGGATCAGCCGCACCGCGACCGCCGCTGCGCTGCGGCGCGCATCCATCTCGGCGGCGGCGCTGCCGCGTGATCTCACGCCTCCGCAGTGGGCGAGCCTGTGGCGGAGCACAGGACCGGGGCGCGGGTGACCCCAGCACAGCACGGGAGCGGATCCGGCTCTCGCCCGGCCATTCCCTGCTCCGATCCTCAGCCCTCGGGCAAGAGGCGATTGAACGCGGCCGCGCACGACGCCCGGGCCTGCTCTGGAGTGAGATGTCCGGCGGCGCTCAGCGTGCCGAGGCCGTGCACCAGGCCCCAGACGGCGTTGGCGTCCGCTTCGGTGCTCAGGCCCGCCCCTGCGGCGGCTGCGAAGAGGGCCGTCTCGAGCGCGTCGACGAGCGGAGCCATCGTCTCGGTGGGCGCACCGGGGATGCACACTGTCGGGTCGTAGACGGCGTCGAAGGCGTGGGGGTGCTCGACCGCGAAATCGATGTAGGCCGCTCCTCCGGCCCGCAGGGCGGCAGCGGGCGTCGGAGCGCTCTCGGCGGCCGTTCGAACTCGGGCGAGCAATTCTCGCATGCTGCGCTCGGCGAGCGCCTTCAGCAGCCCGCGCCGGTCGGTGAAGTGGTGGTAGGGCGCGTTGTGGCTGACGTTCGCGGCGCGGGCCACCTCTCGCAGGCTGATCTCGTGGGCGGGTCGAGTGTCGAGCAGTTGCATCGCGGCGTCTTCGAGCGCCCGAGCGAGGCTGCCGTGGTGGTACCCGTCGCGAGAACTTGACATGCGCAACATCATCCCCTAACTTGACAGTGCCCAGATTAATTGACGCTGTCAAGATTGGATCTCCCGTGTTCTCCACCCTCGTCATCGACGGACATCCCGATCCGGACTCGCTCACCGCGGCCATCGCGCGCGGTTACGCGGAAGCTCACGGGAACGCGCGGTTGCTCACCCTGCGCGACCTCAGCTTCGACCCGCATATGCGCTTCGGCTACCGCAAGCGCATGGAGATCGAACCCGATCTGCAGGACGCCCGCGATGCCCTGCACCTCGCAAGGCGCATCGTGGTGGTCAGCCCGATGTGGTGGGGGTCGGTCCCGGCTGTCCTCAAAGGCTTCTTCGACCGCGCGCTGCTGCCGAAGCAGGAGTACGTGTATCCCGCCCGGGGGCTCCCCCGAGGCCTCCTGCGCGGCCGCAGCGGTCGCCTCTTCCTGCTCGCCGACACGCCGGCCATCGCGCTGCCGTTCACCGGCACTCACGCGGTGGCGCAGGTGACCCGTCACACGCTGACATTCTGCGGGGTGCGGCCCTTCCGCGTGCACCGCCTGCTCGGCGTGAGGTACCGCAGCCCGGCGCGCATCGAGCGCTGGATCGCCCGAGCGGCGAAGACGGGAGCTTCGGATCGACGCCGCGATGACGCGGCACGTCGTCTCGCAACGCACCCCGCCCTGGACCGGGCGCCCAGCGCGCCGGCGCACTCCCCGGTACCCGAACGCCGGTGAGTCGGAGAGCCGGTGCGAGATGCCGTCCGCGCGAGAATGTCAGAGGCGTGTGACACCCTAGATGCGTGCCCGTCGACTTCACCGCCATCGATTTCGAGACCGCCAACAGCCACCCCTCCTCGGCCTGCGCGGTCGGCATGGTGCGCGTGCGCGACGGGCGCGTGGTCGATCGCGTCGAGTGGCTGATCCGCCCGCCCGAGGCGCACGCGGCGTTCCTGCCCTTCAACGTCAAGATCCACGGCATCACCGCCGAGATGGTGACGGCCGCTCGCGACTGGGCCGGCCAGCTGACCGAGCTGCGCGACTTCATCGGCGACGACGTGGCGGTGGCCCACAACGCCAGCTTCGACATGGGCGTGATCCGGGCGGCCTGCGCCGAGACCATCACTCCGACCCCGCGCCTGCGCTACCTCTGCAGCGTGCAGGTCTCGCGCAAGACCTACGAGATCCCGTCGCACCGTCTGCCGCTCGCGGCCGAGGCCGCCGGGTTCGGCGAGTTCGCGCACCACGACGCCCTCGCCGACGCCGAGGCCTGCGCCGCGATCATCTCGGATGCCGCGCGACGGCACGAGGTCGGCGACGTGTCGGCGCTCGCCAAGAAGACGGGGCTGCGCATCCAGCAGCTCAAGGCGATCCCCCTCAAGCTGTAGCGCCGGGCGCTCCGCAGCGAGAATGTCAGTGGCACCTGAGACGATGTGCGCATGACCACCCTCACCCTTCTCCTGATCGTCGTCGCGGCCCTCGTGTTCGGGGTGGCCGGGTTCATCGCCGGGCATCGAGTCGCGGCCTCCGGCGCCGCCCGGCGTATCGCCGAGGCCGAGATGCGGGCCGAGCGCGAACGCACGCTGGCGGTGCAGCAGGCGAGACTCGACGCCGAGGCCGGGGCGCGCCTGCTGCGCGAGGAGCTCGCCGCCGCCGAGACGCGGGTGCAGGGGCTCGAGGATCGCCTGCGCGACGCGCACCTCAACGCCCAGCAGCGCTCCGAGATCGACCGCGAAGAGCAGCGCGTGCTGCAGCAGCTCGCACCGCTGCGAGACTCGCTGGGCAAGCTCGAGCGCACCGTCGCGACGATCGAGCAGCAGCGAGCCTCCCAGCACGGCGAGCTCGCCGAGCAGCTGCGCGAAGCGGCCCGCGCCGAAGAGAAGCTGCGGGGCACCGCCGAAAGCCTGGCCGCGGCTCTGCGCTCGAACAACACGCGCGGGCTCTGGGGCGAGACCCAGCTGCGCCGCCTCATCGAAGCCGCGGGTATGGTCGAGCACGTCGACTTCGAGGTACAGCAGCACCTCCCGTCAGAGAACGGAGCCGCTCGGCCCGACGTGGTCGTACGCCTACCCGGCGGCAAGAGCATCGCGATCGACGCCAAGGTGCCGTTCGACGCCTACCTCGAAGCGCAGCACGTCGACGACGAGTCACGCCGCTCCGCGCTGCTGAACCGGCACGCGAAGGCCCTGCGCGATCACATCGTCGCGCTGAGCAACCGCGGCTACTGGACCGCACTCGCCGACTCCCCCGAGCTCGTGGTCGCATTCGTGCCCAGCGAGTCGCTGCTGTCGAGCGCCCTCGACACCGATCCGCTGCTGCTCGAGTACGCCTTCGAGCGGCGCGTCGCCCTCGCCTCTCCGGTGAGTCTGTGGGCCATCCTCAAGTCGGTCGCCCACAGCTGGCGCCAGGAGTCGCTCACCACCGAGGCGCGCACGCTGTTCGACCTCAGCCGGCAGCTCCACACCCGCCTCGGGCGCACCGCGTCGCACCTCGACAAGCTCGGCCGCACACTGTCGCGCGGTGTGCAAGACTACAACGCCTACATCGGTTCGCTCGAGCGCCAGGTGCTGCCCACCGCCCGCAAGATCGGCGCACTCAACGGAGAGAAGATCGGCACCGAACCGGCGCAGCTCGAAGACGCGGTGCGCCCGCTCATCGCGCCCGAGCTCCGCCCCGCGGGCGACTCCGACGCAGACGGCGAAGGGGCCGCGCCCGGCGCACCGGCAACAGCCGAAAGAGTCTCGGCCGAGGGACGACCCGCGACAGACGGAGAACTCGCACGCGACGAAACACCCGCGGCCGACGGAGGACCCGCTGCAAACAGTGCATTCTGGGCCGAGCGCGAGCCTCGCCAGCCAGCGGCAGACGACGAAGGCCCAGGCGAGAACGCCTGAGCCTTCGAAGACCGCGACCGGGCCGGAGTCAGCTCCAGCGGTCGGGATCCATGTCGCTGATGACGTGACGGATCGTTCCCGAGTGCGAGCGCATCACGATGCTCTCCGCGCGCACGAACGGGCCGCGGCGCTGCACGCCGTCGACGAAGTCGGCCGAGGTGATGCCCGTCGCCACGAAGTAGCAGTTGTCGCTCGCCACCAGGTCGTTCGCCTCGAGCACACGATCGAGGTCGTGACCGGCGTCGAGCGCCTTCTGGCGCTCCTCGTCGTCCTTCGGCCAGAGACGACCCTGGATCACGCCGCCCAGCGCCTTCACCGCGCAGGCCGTGATGATGCCCTCGGGCGTGCCGCCGATGCCCACGCACATGTCGATGCGGGAGTCCCAGCGCGCGGCGTTGACGCCGCCCGCGACATCGCCGTCCATGATGAGTCGTGTGCCGGCGCCCGCATCGCGGATGTCGGCGATGAGCTGCTCGTGACGCGGGCGATCGAGCACCGCCACGCGGATGTCGGAGACGTCGACTCCCTTCGCTCGAGCCAGCGCGCGCACGTTCTCACCGATGGGGCGGCGGATGTCGACCACACCGACGCCCGCGGGGCCGCAGACGAGCTTGTCCATGTAGAACACCGCCGAGGGGTCGTACATGCTGCCCCGATCGGCGACCGCGATCACCGAGAGCGCGCCCGGGCGGCCCTCGGCGGTGAGTCGAGTGCCGTCGATCGGATCGACGGCCACGTCGCACTCGGCGCCCTCGCCGTTGCCGACCTGCTCACCGTTGTACAGCCACGGGGCGTCGTCCTTCTCGCCCTCGCCGATCACCACGGTGCCGTTCATGTTCACCGTCGACAGGAAGCGCCGCATCGCGTCGACCGCGGCACCGTCGGCGGCGTTCTTGTCGCCGCGCCCGATCCACGGAGTGGCCCGCATCGCAGCGGCCTCGGTGGCTCGCACGAGTTCCATTGCGAGGTTGCGATCGGGCTGCCATTCGCCCAGCGAAACAGGTTCAGTCATACCCACACCCTACCGCGTAGACTGGTTTCTCGGAGCGGCACCGGGCCGATCCTTCACGACGCCAAGGAGCACAGATGCCAGTTGCAACTCCGGAACAGTACGCAGCCATGCTCGACGCCGCGAAGACCGGCGGCTTCGCCTTCCCCGCGGTCAACGTGTCGAGCTCGCAGACCCTCAACGCGGCACTGCAGGGCTTCGCCGAGGCCGGATCCGACGGCATCATCCAGGTCAGCTTCGGCGGCGCCGACTACTTCGCCGGCCACACCGTGAAGAACCGCGCGGGCGGCGCGATCGCCTTCGCCAAGTACGCCGAAGAGGTCGCCAAGGCCTACGACGCCACCGTCGCCCTCCACACCGACCACTGCCCCCAGCAGCACCTCGAAAGCTTCGTGCTGCCGCTCGTCGCGGCCAGCGAAGAGCGCGTCGCGCAGGGCGGACTCCCCTTCTTCCAGTCGCACATGTGGGACGGCTCGGCGATCCCGCTGAACGAGAACCTTGACATCGCGAAGCAGCTGCTCCCCCGCCTCGCGGCGATCGGGGTGATCCTCGAGGTCGAGATCGGCGTCGTCGGCGGCGAAGAAGACGGCATCAGCCACGAGATCAACGACCAGCTCTACACGACCATCGACGACGCGGTCGCCACGGTCGAGGCCCTCGGCCTCGGCGAGCAGGGCCGCTACCTGACGGCGCTCACCTTCGGTAACGTACACGGCGTCTACAAGCCGGGAGGCGTCAAGCTGCGCCCCGAGCTGCTGGCCGAGATCCAGTCGGGCCTGCAGCACAAGTACGGCTCCGGTGAGAAGCCGCTCGACCTGGTCTTCCACGGCGGATCGGGATCCTCGTCCGACGAGATCGCCGAGGCCGTGCGCAACGGGGTCATCAAGATGAACATCGACACCGACACCCAGTACGCGTTCACCCGGCCCGTGGTCGACTTCATGCTGAAGAACTATGAGGGCGTGCTCAAGATCGACGGCGAGGTCGGCAACAAGAAGCAGTACGACCCGCGCGCGTGGGGCAAGGCCGCCGAGAGCGGGATGGCCTCCCGCATCGTGCTCGCCGCCGAGCAGCTCGGCTCGGCGGGCAAGTCGGTGAGCGCGTAGTGGCGGATCCGCGCGACGAACGCCCCACCCCGGCCTACGGCGAGTACGCTCCCGAGGGCTGGGAGTGGAAGCCCGAGGGCGCCGAGCCCGCTCGGGCCGAGGTCCCGGATCAGGGCTCCGTCTCCGGGGTGCCCCACAACCTCGGCGTGAGCCAGAGCCCCGCGGCCCCGCCACAGGCGGCGCCCGCCGCGAAGCCCGAGGCGCAGAGCGGAAACGGCGATCCCGCGCCCTACCGAGCCGACGCTCCGCCCGCTCAGCGACAGCAGCCGCCGCGCTTCGCCGCACCCCGTGCGCCGCAGGCGAAGCCCCGCCGCACGGGCGACATCGCGGTGACGATCGCGCTGCTCGCGATCGGGGCCTTCGGGGCGCTCTACACCGCGCTCGTGCTGTTCTCGCTGCCCCCGACGCTCTCCCTCGTGGGCGACGCCCTCGAGATCGCCGATTTCACTCCGCCATCGTGGATCGGCACGTTCAGCACGGTCAGCGCGCTCTCCATGTTCGCGCTCTACGCGGTCGCGCTCGTGTTCTCGATTCAGCGGATGCGCGGCGGCAAGCTCGCCTTCTGGGTGCCGCTTTCGGCCGGGGCGCTGGCGATGATCCTCACGTTCGTGCTCACCCTCATCGCGATGATGAGCGTGCCCGAGCTCATGCAGGCGGCCGACGACCCCTCGGCGATGCAGAAGCTCCTCGACTACATGAACTCCATGCAGCCGTAGGGCGCGACTGCTGAACAGCTCGGCGACCGCTTCCTCGCAGAGGGCAGACCGCGGTCGCCGGGCGGCCCGACCTCAGAGATTCGCACCGCCGATCGGTGCGCCTCAGCGCACCCGACCGCCGAGGGCGCGCTCATCGCGGTTGCCCGAGGCGTCCTGGCGCAGCTCCTTCGGCAGCGAGAAGACCAGATCCTCTTCGGCGGTGACGGTCGCCTCGACGTCGGCGTATCCGGCGTCGGCGAGGTCGTCGAGCAGTTCCTGCACGAGCACCTCGGGCACGGAGGCGCCGCTCGTCACGCCCACGGTGCGCACGCCGTCGAGCCACTCCTGCTTGACCTCGCTCGCGAAGTCGACGCGGTACGCCGCCTTCGCGCCGTACTCCAGCGCCACCTCGACGAGGCGCACGGAGTTCGACGAGTTCGAGGATCCGACGACGATCACGAGGTCGGCCTGCGGGGCGATCTTCTTGATCGCGACCTGGCGGTTCTGGGTGGCGTAGCAGATGTCGTCGCTGGGCGGATCCTGCAGCTTCGGGAACTTCTCGCGCAGCCGGCGCACGGTCTCCATGGTCTCGTCGACCGAGAGGGTCGTCTGCGAGAGCCACACGAGCTGGTCGGGGTCTTTCACCTCGAGGGTGTCGACGTCTTCGGGCGAGTTGACGATGGTGATGTGGTCGGGCGCCTCGCCGCTCGTGCCCTCGACCTCTTCGTGGCCGGTGTGGCCGATGAGCAGGATCTCCTTGTCCTGCTTCGCGAAGCGCACGGCTTCTCGGTGCACCTTGGTGACGAGCGGGCAGGTGGCGTCGATCGCGTGCAGCCCGCGCTCTTCAGCGGCGTTCACCACCGCGGGCGAGACGCCGTGGGCGGAGAACACGACGTTGGCGCCCTCTGGCACCTCGTCGACCTCGTCGACGAAGATGGCGCCCATCTTCTCGAGGGTCTTCACGACGTGCACGTTGTGCACGATCTGCTTGCGCACGTAGACGGGTGCGCCGTAGCGGTCGAGCGCCTTCTCGACGGCGACGACCGCGCGGTCGACGCCGGCGCAGTAGCCGCGGGGGGCCGCGAGCAGCACCTTCTTCTCCCCTTCGACCGGCCGGTTCTTCAGCCGCCCGACCTCTCGCCGCAGCCGCGGCATCGCAAGGCTCACGACCGGTGCGCCGATGGTGCGCGGATCCCGGACCTGCGGGGCTGGGGCGGTCTGCTGGGCGGTGTCACTCATGCTGCCGATTCTACCGGCCGTTCCTGGTGCGAAGCCGGGTCGCGCTCGCGGGCGCCGCGGGCGCGGCCTCGGGCACTGTACCGGCGGCTCTCGAGTGGTCGAAAAGGGCTCCGGTTCGCGCCGATCCGCGCACATTTCGACCACTCGCGGCACACGGCGGGCACTCGCGGCACACGGCGGGCACTCGCGGCACGCGGCGGGCACTCGCGGCACGCCGCGGCACGCGCGGCCCGGCCCGGCCCCGCACGCGCGCCGCGCACCGCGCCCCCACGAACGCGACGCCCTATGCTGGGCGGCATGGCCGAAGCAGGATCGAACGCCCCCGCCACCCGCGACGCCCCCTGGCCCGTGGGCCTGATGAGCGAGAAGATCGCGGCGTGGATCGACCGGCTCGGGCAGGTGTGGATCGAGGGCGAGATCACGCAGTGGCAGCTGCGCGGCGGCCACGTCTACGGCAAGCTCAAGGATCTCGGCCAGGACGCGACGGTGAGCTTCACGGTGTGGCGTTCGGTGGCGCAGCGGCTCACGAGCGACTTCGCGCAGGGCGACCGCGTGGTCGCGCTCGTGAAGCCGAACTTCTGGGTGAAGGGCGGAAGCCTCACGGTGCAGGTCTTCGAGCTCTCGCACGTGGGGCTCGGCGAGCTGCTCGAGCGCTTGGAGCGGCTGCGCCGTCAGCTGCAGGCCGAGGGGCTGTTCGACGCGGGTCGCAAGCGCGCCCTGCCCTTCCTGCCCGGCCTGATCGGGCTGGTGACGGGCCGGGATTCCGACGCCGAGAAGGATGTGATCCGCAACGCGACGCTGCGCTGGCCGGGCGTGCGCTTCAAGATCCACTACGCGGCCGTGCAGGGCGACCGCGCGGCGGGCGAGGTGGCGGCGGGCATCGAGGCGCTGGATCGGGATCCGGAGGTCGAGGTGATCGTCGTCGCGCGCGGCGGAGGCGACTTCCAGAACCTGCTGCCGTTCAGCGACGAGCGCGTGGTGCGCGCGGCGGCGAGCGCGGGCACGCCGCTCGTGAGCGCGATCGGGCACGAGGCGGATCGCCCGCTGCTCGACGACGTGGCCGACCTGCGCGCGTCGACCCCCACCGACGCGGCGAAGCGCGTGGTGCCGGATGTGGGCGAGGAGCTCGCGGGCCTCGATCAGGCGCGGGCGCGCATGAGCGCACGGCTGGGGCAGCTGCTCGCGCACGAGACGGATCGTGTGACGCAGTTGCGCGGTCGCCCGGTGCTGGCGCAGCCGGAGCGCATCGTCGACGAGCGGGCCGAGGAGCTGGTGCGCTGGGTGGCGCGGGGCACGGAGCTCGCGGATCGGGCGATCGAGGATCGCGCCCGCTCGCTCGTCGAGACGCGCGCCTGCCTCGGGGCGCTCTCGCCGCAGGCGACGCTGCAGCGCGGGTACGCCATCGCGCAGCTCATGGGGCCGGACGGGGCGCCTGATGAGGTGCTGCGCGATCCGGTCGATGCCCCGGAGGGGACCCGGATCCGGCTGTCGCTGTCGGGGGGCCGCCTCGACGCGAGCTCCGCCGGCTCGCCGGCGGAGTCCTGAGCGGGGGCCGGCGGGCCGCGGTTGTCAGCGGCGGAAGGTAAGCTGGGCGGCATGGCAGAAACGGCAAGCCAGGATCCCGCCGCGCTCAGCTACGAACAGGCGCGCGACGAACTCGTCCAGGTGGTCACGAGGCTCGAGCAGGGCGGCATCACGCTCGAGGAGTCCCTGCAGCTCTGGGAGCGCGGCGAGGCGTTGGCCGCGCGGTGCGAGGAGTGGCTGCTGGGCGCGAGGCAGCGCCTCGAGGCCGCCAGGCAGGGCGCGCCCGCCGGCTCCGATTCCGGAGCGGACGCGTAGCGCATGGCGAAGAAGCAGAAACCGCCCGTCGTCGTCGCCGAGCTCGGCCGCCCCGAGACCGCAGCCGAGACCGCGACGCGCAAGGCCAACGACAGCCGCCTCTACCGTCAGCGCAAGACCGTCAACAACCTGGTCTTCTCGCTGCTCGTGAGTCTCGGTCTCATGGTCGTGATCGTGCTCATGGCCCCGGGACTCATCGGCGGCAAGAGCGCGTTCGAGGATCACTCGGTCGACGTCGCGTCGCTGGCGGTCGAGGCCGCACCGAGCGCCGGCCGCACCCTCGCCGCTCCCGCGGCCCCCGAGAGCTGGAAGGCGAAGAGCGCGGGCCTGCGTCAGCGCGACGGCGTCACCTCCTGGCAGATCGACTACACGACCGTCGACGAGACCACCGGGCACGAGGCCTACGCGGCCGTCGTGCAGGCCTTCACCGCCGACGGCGCCCCCGTCGAGGAGAAGTGGGTCTCGCAGGCGCTCGAGCAGCAGTCCGCCACGGGCGCCGAGCTGCTCGGCGGCATCGACTGGATCGTCTACGAGCACCCCGACCGCAACCCCGATTCGAGCAACATGCTGTTCGGCCTGCAGGGTGAGTGGCAGGGCGACACGGTCCTCGTCTACGGCACCGACTCCCCGGCGACCCTCCGCCTGCTGGCGGCCGAGGTCGCCGATTCCCTCAACACCCCGAAGGAGCAGTGATGACCGCCCCCCGCGTCACCCCGCAGCAGGCCTGGGACACGTTCGCCGCGGGCAACGAGCGCTTCGTGTCGGGCGCCTCGGCGCACCCCAACCAGGACGTCGAGCGCCGCACGGAGCTCGTGAACCAGCAGACCCCCGACGTCGCGCTCTTCGGCTGCGCCGACTCGCGCATGGCCGCCGAGATCATCTTCGACTGCGGCCTTGGCGACCTGTTCATCGCCCGCAACATGGGCCACGTCGTCGCAGAGTCGATCACCGCATCGATGGAGTACGCCGTCACCGAGCTCGGGTCCGCGCTCATCGTCGTGCTCGCGCACGACTCCTGCGGGGCGGTCGCCGCCGCGATCGACCAGTCGAGCCGCGAGCCCTCCGGCGTCACGGTCTCGGTGCGCAACACGCTGGCGCCGATCCAGCCCTCCGTGCAGCAGCTCTGGCTGCGCGACCACTCCGACACTCCCTACGCCGACGCGAGCAGGATCGACGCGAACGCCGTGGGGCGCCTGCACCTCGCGGCGACCGTGAACGAGCTGCTGCGCACTTCGCGCACGATCAGCGACGCGGTCGACGCGGGCAGGCTCGCGATCGTCGGCTGCCAGTACCGGCTCACCGAGGGGCGCGCCGTGCCCTACACGGTGGTCGGCCCGGTCGAGCTGGAGCTCGCCCCGATCGACTGATCTCCGTCAGAACCCGGCCCCCGAGCCCGTCGAGGGGGCCGCTGCCGCGCTCAGTCCCCCTGCGACAGGCTCGGGGGGACGCCCCACCAGTAAAGGAAGCAGAAGCACAGTGACCGAAATCGAGTACCGCATCGAGCACGACACCATGGGTGAGGTGCGCGTCCCCAAGAACGCTCTCTACGCCGCTCAGACGCAGCGCGCCGTCGAGAACTTCCCCATCTCGGGCAAGGGCCTCGAGCCGGCCCAGATCGTGGCCCTGGCCCGCATCAAGCGCGCCGCTGCGATCGCCAACAAGGAGCTCGGCATCCTCGACGCCGGCATCGCCGACGCCATCGTCGCCGCGGCCGACGAGATCATCGGCGGCGAGCACCACGATCAGTTCCCGGTCGACACCTACCAGACCGGCTCGGGCACGTCGTCGAACATGAACATGAACGAGGTGCTCGCGACCCTCGCCACGAAGCACCTCGGCGCTCCCGTGCACCCGAACGACCACGTCAACGCGTCGCAGTCGTCGAACGACGTCTTCCCCACCTCGGTGCACATCGCCGTCACCGGGGCGCTCATCGAGCAGCTGAAGCCCGCGCTCGAGCACCTCGCCGAGGCGTTCGAGCAGAAGGCCGAGCTGTGGAAGTCGGCCGTGAAGTCGGGCCGCACCCACCTCATGGACGCCACCCCCGTCACGCTCGGCCAGGAGTTCGGCGGCTTCGCCGCCCAGATCCGCTACGGCATCGAGCGCGTCGAGGCGGCCCTCCCCCGCGTCGCCGAGGTGCCCCAGGGCGGCACCGCGGTCGGCACCGGCATCAACACCCCCCTCGGCTTCCCCGAGAAGGTCATCGCCGAGATCGCGGCCTCGAGCGGCCTGCCGATCACCGAGGCCCGCAACCACTTCGAGGCGCAGGCCAACCGCGACGGCCTCGTCGAGGCCTCGGGCGCGCTGCGCACCATCGCCGTGTCGCTGACGAAGATCAACAACGACATCCGCTGGATGGGTTCGGGCCCCAACACGGGTCTCGCCGAACTGCACATCCCCGATCTGCAGCCCGGCTCCTCGATCATGCCCGGCAAGGTCAACCCCGTCGTGCCCGAGGCCGTGCTCATGGTGTGCGCGCGCGTCATCGGCAACGATGCGACGATCGCGTGGGCGGGCGCGTCGGGCTCGTTCGAGCTCAACGTGCAGATCCCCGTCATGGGCACCGCGCTGCTCGAGTCGATCCGCCTGCTCGCGAACGCCTCGATCGTGCTCGCCGACAAGACGGTCAAGGGCCTCGAGGCGAACGTCGAGCGCGCTGCGGCGCTCGCCGGCATGAGCCCGTCGACCGTCACCCCGCTCAACCGCCTGATCGGCTACGAGGCGGCCGCGAAGATCGCGAAGCACTCGGTCGCCAAGGGCATCACCGTGCGCGAGGCCGTGGTCGACCTCGGCTACGTCGAGCGCGGCGAGGTCTCGGAGGCCGACCTCGACAAGGCCCTCGACCTGCTCTCGATGACGCACCCGGGCGTCGCCAAGTAGCGCAGCGCTCACGCGCCGGGGGTTCGGGATCGGGTGATCCCGAACCCCCTCGTGTTTCTGGCCCGCTCTGCCCCGCCCCGCCCGGGAACCGGGTCAGGGACGGTCGCTACGCTGGAGGGATGATGCTGGCCCGATCCCCCGCACTCGGAGCGAAAGCCCTCGCGCTGTCGGCCGCGGCGACCATCGCGCAGCTGGTGAAGTGGCAGCGGCTCTACACGTGGGCGAACCGCCCGCTCATGCGGCTCGCCGAGATGCAGCCGGTGACCGCAGCCTGGTGGCGCGAGCGCCGCAAGCAGCCGGGCGACTTCCTCTATCTCGCGCTCGGCGATTCGACGGCGCAGGGCATCGGTGCGAGCACGCCGGGGCACAGCTACGTGGGGCAGCTCGCCGATCGCATCGAGGCCTGTCTCGGCGAGCCGATCGCGGTCACGAACCTCGGGGTCTCGGGGGCGCCGTCGAATCTGTGCGCGCGCGACCAGCTGCCCCGCGCCGCGAAAGTGCTCGCGCGGCGCAGCCCCGATCTCGTGACGCTCGACATCGGGGCGAACGACATCGCGCAGTGGGATCCGCTGGCGTTCCACCGCAACATCTCGACCATCATCGACGCGCTGCCCTCGCACACCATCGTGGGCGAAGTGCCCTGCTTCCATCTGCCCTGGAACGATCGCCGGGTGCGCGAGGCGAACCGGATCCTGCGCACCGTCGCGCAGGATCGGGGGCTCGCGGTGGTGCCGATCTACGAGGCGACGCGGGCCCGGGGCGTGCGGGGCATCCTCACGGAGTTCGCCGAGGACGCCTTCCACCCGAACGATCGGGGCTACGAGGTCTGGGCCGACGCGTTCTGGCCCGTGGTGCGGGCTCGGCTCGACGAGCTCGCGCGGCAGCGCCCGAGCTGAGCACCCGCGCGGCCGAGCCCCTCCCCGATGATCGGGGAGGGGCTCGGCCGCGGTCCTCGGCTCGCCTCAGGGGGTGTCGAGCAGCTCCGTCACGAGCGCCGCGATCTCGCTGCGCTCGGAACGCGTGAGGGTCACATGCCCGAAGAGGGGGTGGCCCTTGAGCTTCTCGATCACGGCCGCGATGCCGTCGTAGCGGCCCACCCGCAGGTTGTCGCGCTGCGCGACGTCGTGGGTGAGCACCACCCGCGAGTTCTGGCCGATGCGCGAGAGCATCGTGAGCAGCACGCCCCGCTCGAGCGACTGCGCCTCGTCGACGATCACGAAGGCGTCGTGCAGCGAGCGGCCGCGGATGTGGGTGAGCGGCAGCACCTCGATGAGGTCGCGCGCGATCACCTCGTCGAGCACGTTCTCCGAGACGATCGAGCCGAGTGTGTCGAACACGGCCTGCGCCCACGGCCCCATCTTCTCCTCGCGGTCGCCCGGCAGGTAGCCGAGCTCTTGACCACCCACCGCGTACAGCGGCCGGAACACCATGATCTTGCGGTGCTGCCGCCGCTCGAGCACCGCTTCGAGCCCTGCGGCGAGCGCGAGCGCCGACTTGCCGGTGCCGGCGCTGCCGCCGAGCGAGACGATGCCGAAGTTCGGGTCGAGCAGCAGGTCGATGGCGAGGCGCTGCTCGGCGCTGCGGCCCGTCACGCCGAACACCTCGCGGTCGCCGCGCACCAGCCGCAGCGATCCCGGGCCGTCCACGCGGCCGAGGGCGGATCCGCGAGGCGAGGTGACGATCAGCCCGGTGCCGCGCGGCAGGCCCTCGACCTCGGCCACGCCCCCGAGACCGTCCTCGTCCCAGAGCTCCCGCATCCGCTCCTCGTCGAGGTCGATCGAGGCGGTGCCGCTGTAGGCGTCGTCGTGGGCCTGCTCGGCCCGGTACTCCTCGGACCCGAGCCCGATCGCGGCGGCCTTGAGACGCATCGGCAGATCCTTCGACACGACCGTGACGTCGAGGCCCTCCCCCGCGAGGTTCTGCGCGACGGCGAGGATCCGCGTGTCGTTGTCGCCGAGCCGCATGCCGCTCGGCAGCGTCTCGATGCTCGAGTGGTTGAGCTCGACGCGCACCGTGCCGCCCGCGTCGCCGACGGGCACCGGGAAGTCGAGGCGCAGGTGCTTCTCGCGCAACTCATCGAGGATGCGCAGGGCGCGGCGCGCGAAGTAGCCGAGCTCGGGATCGTGGCGCTTCTTCTCGAGCTCGATGACCACCACCACGGGAAGCACGACGGAGTGCTCGGCGAAGCGGAAGAGCGCCGACGGATCGCTGAGCAGCACCGACGTGTCGATCACGTAGGTGCGCTGCGCCTGCTGCGCTGCGTCGAGACTCTCGTGCGCGCCGGGCGCCTGCGTCGACGGGGCGGGAGTTGCGGGGTGCTGGGTTTCGGCCACGATGGCTCCTCTGCTCCGGGGCGGTTGCCCCGTTTCAGCGAGGTTGGCACTCCGAGCGGTGCCGGCGGGCCTCCCTCGGTCGGGCGCCCTGCCCGACAGTTCACACGGTACGCCGCTCGTGGCGCGACGGCGGAAGTGACACGCGCTCTCTCCTGTGAACGTCTTGTAACCGACTCGTGAACCCGGAAGGCGATCGGGAGCGGTATTCTGTACTGCAGTCATCCGCGATATCCAATAGGGGGCACCGCTTGCGCACGATCGACTGGGTCGACGGAGCCATCGAACTGATCGACCAGACCCTGCTGCCGCACCGCGTCGAGGTGCTGCGGGTCACCGAGCTCCCCGAGCTCATCGACGACATCCAGCGGCTCGCGGTGCGCGGCGCCCCGGCGCTCGGCGTCGCGGGTGCGATGGGCACCGCGCTCATCGCGGCGAGCGTCGCCGAGGCGGGGGGCGACACCGAGCTGGATCGCGACGAGGTGCGCCGTCAGGCGAAGCTGCTGCGCGAGGCGCGGCCCACCGCGGTCAACCTCTCCTGGGGCGTGGATCGCGCTCTCACGAGGCTCGACGCGGGCGCGGAGGCGATCCTCGATGAGGCGCTCGCGATCCGCGACGAGGACATCGCGGCCTGCGTCTCGATGGGCCTGCGCGGCGCGGATCTGACGCGCGAGCTCACGGGCAAGGACCGCGTGCGCGTCATGACCATCTGCAACACGGGCAGCCTCGCCACGGTGGAGCGCGGCACCGCGCTCGGCGTGATCCAGACCCTGCTCGAGCAGGGATCTCTCGAGGAGGCGTTCCCGCTCGAGACCCGTCCGCTGCTGCAGGGCGCCCGCCTCACCGCGTGGGAGCTGCAGCGCATGGAGGCCCCCTTCCGGCTCCTCATCGACTCGGCCGGCCCCTTCCTGCTCTCGCGCGGCATCGCCGACGCGGTGTTCATCGGCGCCGACCGCATCGCCGCGAACGGCGACACCGCCAACAAGATCGGCTCGTTCTCGCTCGCGCTCGCCGCGCAGCACGCGGGGGTGCCGTTCATCGTGGTCGCCCCCGAGTCGACGGTCGACATGTCGACCGCGAGCGGCGCCGACATCGAGATCGAGGATCGCGGCGCTGCAGAGGTCGCCGGCTTCGGCGGCACCCGCACCGCACCCGAGGGCGTCGGCGCGGTCAACCCCGCCTTCGACGTCACCCCGCACGAGCTCATCACGGCCATCGTGACCGAGCGGCGCGTGATCCTGCCCGGTCGCGGCGAGACCCTCGCCGAGGTGCCGCTCGAGGATCTGCGCGCCTAAGCTTCTACCGCTGTCCCCGTTCCACTCGAAAGGATCATCCATGTTCTTCACCAAGCGTCGCGCCCGCGCGGCCCTGATCGCGGGCGCCGCTTCGGCCGCGCTCCTGCTCACCTCCTGCTCCGGCGGCGGTGGCGACAACGGCGGCTCCGAGGCGGGCGCCGAGGGCCCCTCGTTCATCTACATCACGAGCGACCCCATCGGTCAGAACGAGTTCCTCAAGTCGGGCAAGGTCGGCATCGACCGCGTGGCCGAGCAGTTCGAGGGCAGCGCCAAGACCTTCGAGTCGAAGGACGACGCTCAGCGCCGCTCGAACCTCGAGGCCGCGATCGCCGAGGCCCCCGAGGTCATCGTGATGCTCGGCTTCCAGTTCGGCGACGTGGCCGTCGAGCTCGCCGAGCAGAACCCGCAGCAGAAGTTCGTGCTCATCGACACCTTCGTCGAGGGCGCCCCCGAGAACCTCTACCAGGCCACCTTCCGCGAGCAGGAGCCGTCCTACCTGCTCGGCGTCGAGGCCGGCCTGCTGACCGAGGCCGACAAGGTCGGCTCGGTCATCTCGCTCGACATCCCGCTGCTCGCGAAGTACTCCGAGGGCTTCGCCGAGGGTGCGAAGAGCGTCAACCCCGAGGTCGACACCGTCGCCCCGCAGGTCATCGGCGGCGACAACCCGTTCGCCGACACCGCTCGCGCGAAGGAGCAGGCGATCGCATTCGCCGGCACCGGAGTCGACCAGGTCTTCGCCGTCGGCGCCGCCGCGAACGGCGGCATCATGGAGGCCGCCGCAGAGAAGGGCTTCTCGGCCTACGGCGTCGACGCCAACCAGTGCCCGATGGCGCCCGGATTCGTGGTCGACGGCACCATCAAGGCCGTCGACAAGGTGGTCGAGACCGTGGTCGGCGAGATCATGGACGGCAAGAGCTCGACCGAGGCGACCACCTCGTTCGGCCTCGCGGAGGAGGGCATGACGATCGTCAGCCTCACCGAGGACGCCGCCGACTCGCAGTGCACCGTGATGGACCACCCCGAGGTGCTCGAGCAGGTCGAGCAGACCCGCGACGACATCGTGAGCGGCAAGATCGAGGTCAAGGACCCCACCGCGTAACGACCGCTCCGACAACGCCGCCCAGGCTGCGCAGGCCCGGGCGGCGTTGTCGGTGGTGTCGCATACACTCAGAACACTCGCACGGCACACGAACGAAGGAGCGATGATGGTCGCCGAGGTCTCGATGCGCGGCATCACCAAGCGCTTCCCCGGCGTGCTCGCCGACGACAACGTCGACTTCGAGGTCGAGACCGGCGAGATCCACGCCCTCATGGGCGAGAACGGCGCGGGCAAGTCGATCCTGATGTCGATGCTCGCGGGCGTCTACCAACCCGACGAGGGCGAGATCTTCATCCGCGGCGAGCGCCGCACGCTCTCCTCGCCCCTCGACGCGATCGACGCCGGCATCGGCATGGTCTTCCAGTCGTTCAAGCTCTTCCCCTCGCTCACCATCGCCGAGAACGTGGTGTTCCGCGCCGAGCCCACGAAGTGGGGGCTCATCGATCGTCAGGCCGCCGGCCGCCAGGTCGCCGAGATCGCCGAGCGCTACGGCCTCTCGATCGATCCGGGCGCCCGCGTCGACTCGGTGCCCGTCGGCGTGCTGCAGCGCGTCGAGATCGTGAAGGCGCTGTACCGCGAGGCGCGTGTGCTCATCCTCGACGAGCCCACCGCCGTGCTCACCCCGCAGGAGACCAAGCGCCTGTTCGACGTGCTGCGCGCCCTCAAAGCCGACGGCCGCACGATCATCATCATCACCCACAAGCTGAACGAGGTCATGGCGATCTCCGACCGGGTCACCGTGCTGCGCGACGGCCGCAACGTCGCCCAGCTGGTCACCGCCGAGAGCTCGCCCGCCGAGATCACCCGGCACATGACGGGCCGCGACGTCGACCTCAGCACCCCTCCTCCCGCTCAGCGGCCCGGCGAGGTCGTGCTCGACGTGCGGGGCCTCACCGTTCCCGGCACGGGGGAGCGCGACGCCGTCTCGCAGGCCGAGCTGTTCGTGCGCGCCGGCGAGATCGTCGGCATCGCGGGCGTCGCCGGCAACGGGCAGGTCGAGCTGGCCGAGGCGATCATCGGCATGCGCCAGGTCGGCGCCGGCACCGTCTCGGTGTCCGGCTCAGACCTCAGCCGCGCCACCATCGCCGAGCGCCGCGACGGGGGCATCGCCTACATCCCCGAGGATCGCCACGCGGTCGGCAGCGCCGGCACCGCCGACGCGATCGACAACCTCGCCCTCGGTCACCACCGCCGAGCGCCGATCCTGCAGCGCGGCCTGCTCTCGCGCTCGGCGATGCTCGAGCACGCCAAACGCCTGATCCAGCGCTTCGGCGTGAAGATCGCGGGGCCCACCACACCCGTCGGCACCCTGTCGGGCGGCAACCTGCAGAAGGTGGTCGTCGCCCGCGAGCTCGACTACCGCTCTCCCCTGCTCATCGCCGAGCAGCCCACCCGCGGCGTCGACATCGGCGCCATCGAGGCGATCCACCGCGAGCTCTGCGAATACCGCGACAACGGAGGCGCGCTGCTGCTCATCTCGGCCGAGCTCAGCGAGATCATGTCGCTGTCGTCGCGCATCCTGGTGATGTTCGAGGGGCGCATCGTCGCCGAGGTTCCGAAGTCCGAGGCGAACGACGCGCTGCTCGGTCTCTACATGGCGGGCCACGAACCCGAGGAGCGACATCGCCCCGGCGCGTTCGCGGCGGCGCTCGCCGGTTCGACCGCGGCGCAGAACAACGGGAAGGGAGCCGCACTGTGAGCGCTCTGCAGAGAATCGGGCGCTGGCTCGCGGGGCCGATCCCGGTCTCGATCGTGCTGGCCTTCCTCATCGGCGCCTGCTTCATGCTGATCGCGGGCGTCGACCCGCTCAGCGGGTACGCCGCGATGCTGCAGGGGTCGTTCGGCACCGGCGCCGGCCTCGCGAACACGCTGCAGCGCGCCGTGCCGATCATCGGAATCGGCATCGCCATCGCCATCGCCTTCCGCGCCGGCGTGCTGAACCTCGGCACCGAGGGGCAGGCCGGTCTCGGCGCGCTCGCGGGCGGCATCGTCGCGATCTACGTGCCCGGCCCGGCCTTCCTCGTGCTGCTGCTCGCCCTCGTCACCGCGGTGGTCGTCGGCGCCGCCTGGGGTCTCATCGCCGCGGTGCTGCAGAACCTGCTCGGCGTGCCGATCCTGCTCTCCACGCTGCTGCTCAACTACCCGGCGCGCTACTTCTCGTCGTGGCTCATCCGCTTCCGGCTCGACGAGTCGAGCTCCGACCTCGTGGCGAGCGACCAGGTGCGGCCCGAGGTGCAGCTGTCGATGATCGTGCCGCGCGACTCGGGCCTCGCCGAGACGCTGCGCGGCAGCCTCGGCGCCACGAATCCCGTCACGGCCGTGCTCACGGGCGTCAACTGGTCGCTCATCGTGCTGATCCTCGTGGTCATCGCGACGATCTTCATGAACCGCCGCACCCGCTACGGCTTCGAGTCGGGCCTCAGCGGGCAGAACGCCGAGTTCGTGCGCTACGGCGGTGTGAAGCCCGGGCCGCTGGTGCTGCGCACGATGGCACTCTCGGGCGGCCTCGCCGGCCTCTTCGGCCTCATGCTCGTGATCGGGGCGCCCAACACGCGCCTCATCGAGGGCTACTTCGTGCAGACCAACTACGCGTGGACGGCCCTGCTCGTCACTCTGCTCGCTCTCTACCGCCCGGTCGGCATCGTGATCGCGGGCACCTTCTTCGCCGCCATCATGGTCGGCAGCGACGCAATGGGCCGCGAGCTCGGCCTGTCGCCCCAGATCGCGGCCGTGATCCAGGCGCTCGTCATCATCCTGCTCGCGTTCCGCGTCGCACTGCCGCGGTTCCGCCGCAGGCGGGCGGGCGGCGAGGGCGCGGCGGCTCCCCCGCCGCTGCCGACGCCGGGCGAACCGCAGCCCGCCCTCACCGGGGCAGCCGTTCCCGAGACGCCCGACACCGCCGCCGAGAAGGAGTCCGAGCGATGAACTTCCTCGACCTGTTCGACCAGGATCTCGTCTCCTCGGTGCTGCGCTCGCTCATCCCGATCCTGCTCGCGGCCCTCGGAGGCATGCTCGCCGAGCGCGTCGGCATCTTCAACATCGGCCTCGAGGGCATGATCCTCGTCGGCGCGTTCTGCGGCGTCGCGGCCTCGTTCTTCGCGCACAACTGGATCGTCGGCGTGATCGTCGCGATGATCGCCGGCGCGCTGTTCTCGCTGATCCTCGGCTACGGGTCGGTCTACCGCAAGGGCGACCCCATCGTGCTCGCGATCGCGATGAACATCCTGGCGGTGGGCATGACGAGCTTCCTGCTCGTCGCGATCTTCAACGTGCAGGGCGTGTTCCAGGATCCCGGCATCGACGGCATCCCGGTGTGGCGCATCCCGGTGCTCGCCGACATCCCCGTGCTCGGCGCGCTGTTCTCGCTCACGCCGCTCGGCTATCTCGCGCTGCTGCTCGTGCCCGCCCTGTGGATCATGCTGTTCCGCACACCGCTCGGCCTGCGCCTGCGCGGCGTCGGCGAGCGGCCCCTCGCGGCGGCCACCATGGGCGTCAATCCGCAGCGCTACCAGCTGGGCGCGGTCATCGCCTCAGGCGCCCTCGCGGGCCTCGGCGGCGCGCAGCTGGCGCTCGGCAACGTGGTGCAGTTCACCGAGAACATGTCGGCGGGTCGCGGCTGGATCGCCGTCGTCGCGGTCATGCTCGCGCGGGCCCACCCGGTGGGCGTGCTCGGCGCCGCCCTGCTGTTCGGCTTCGCCGACGCCATCGGCTTCCGCCTGCAGTCGTTCGGCCTGCCGCAGCAGCTCACCGACGCGGGACCCTACGTCGTGACCCTGCTCGTGCTCATCCTCATGAGCAAGCGCTTCCGCAAGACACGGGAAGCGGCGCTGGCGTGAGCGAGTCTGCGGGCGGCAGCCCGACCGCGCACGCGGGGGCGCAGCCGGCCGACCTCGCGGGGCTCCCGGCCGAGGCCGCTCGCTGGGTGCGGCACCTCGGCCTCGAGCCGCTCGAGCACGAGGGCGGACTCTTCCGCCGCATGCACCTCGACGAGCACTCGAGCGCCATCTACTACCTGCTCGCAGACCCCGACTTCTCGGCGCTGCACGCCCTCGACTCGGTCGAGGTCTACCACTGGTACGCGGGCTCCCCGCTCCGCCTGCTGCTGCTGCATCCCGACGGCCGCGCAGAAGAGCGGCTGCTCGGCCCCGACCCCGACGCCGGGCAGCTGCCGCAGCTCGTCGTGCCGCCGGGCGTGATGCAGGGATCCTCACCCCTCGGCCCCTGGTCGCTCATCGGCACGACCATGGCCCCGCCGTTCGAATGGCAGGGTTTCGAGCTCGGCGATCGCGAGCTGCTGCAGCGCCGCCACCCCGAGGCGGCCGAGCGCATCGCAGAGCTCACCCGCCCGGTTTCCGATACTTCTTCGGGGTCGGCGCACTAAGGTAGTCGTATGACCGACGCGAGAATCGTCCGAACCAGGGCCGCGCTGAATCGCGCAATCATCGAGCTCGCGACCGAGAAGGCCGTTCCCAGCATCACCGTCTCCGAGCTCGCAGCCGAGGCCGGCATCAACCGCGTCACCTTCTACAAGCACTTCACCACCCCCGCCGAGGCGCTCGGTGCCGCTCTCTCACTCGACCTCGATCAGGCCCGCACCCGCTTCGTCGACGGCTACGCTGCGAACGGCGCAGACCCCGTCGAGTTCCTCCGGGCCAGCGTGAGCGAGGTGCTCGACCACATCGACCGCCACCGCAACCTCTACGAGCTGTCGATCGACTCCCCGCAAGACGGCACGGTGCCGAACCTGCTGGCCGACCACTTCACCGAGACCCTCGAGCAGTACCTCGAGAGCCGCTCCCGACTGCAGCCGCCGCTGCCCGACGTGGATCGCAGCATCGTCGCCAGATTCTTCGCCCACGGCCTCGTCGGCGCGATCAAAGCCTGGTTGCTGAGCGGCTCCTCCGACCACGACGAGGTGCTGCGCTCGGTCGTCGCCCTCTCACCCGAGTGGTGGTTCCCCGAGCACTGAGTGCCGCCCGCCGCGCAGCGCGGCTCGCGTCGCGACACCCGTCCGCGAGGGCGCTCGGACGCTCGACCGCTCATCACCTGCGCGGCGCGAGCTCCGGCTCCCGCTTCAGCTGCCCCGTGAGCGCGAGCACCGCGATGATGCCGGCGAACACGATCCAGCCCGCCACTCCCGCGACGCTCGCGAGCGCGGTGTCGAACGTCTCCAGCTGGCCCGCGGCCATGAACCACACGATCATCCCGCCGGTGCCGTTGAACGCCCCGTGCCCGATCGCCGCCGGCCACACCGAGCCCGATCGCAGGCGCAGCCACCCGAAGACCACGCCCGAGATCGTGCAGTTGAGCGTCATCAGGGCGACGCCGCGCCAGTCGAACAGGCCGTAGTTGTGCCCGAGGAGGGTGAGCGGCGCGTGCCACAGCCCCCAGATCGCACCGCTCAGCAGCAGCGAGGGCCACAGGCCCAGCGGTCGCAGCGCGGGCAGCAGCCAGCCGCGCCAGCCCAGCTCCTCGCCGAAGCCGACGATCGAGTTGGGGATCACCGCGAGGATCGGGAACAGCGCGAGGTTGATCGCGATGAGCAGGCCGGGCTGCGGCATGATCCCCGGGTCCACCCCCTCGGGCAGCGCGGCGGTGTTCGCCTCGACGAAACCCGAGAAGTGCACGAGATCGAGCCGCACCCACCCGAACAGCACGGCCACCGCGGTCGCCAGGGCGAAGACCGCGAGGGGGGCGAAGAGCGCGAGCAGCATCATGCCGACCACCCGCTTGGCGGGTCGCAGGGGCCACATTCCGAGGAAGCGCAGGCGCTCCCCCCGAGGGGTGCGTGTCGCGAACATCGTCACGACCGCCGCGATGGCCGGGGTGAACATCATCGCCGAGGCCGTGATGGGGAACACCAGCTGCGCCGCCGAGCTCTCGAGGTCCATGAGCCAGAGCGGCAGCGCCACGAGCCAGGCCAGGCCGAAGGCCAGCGCGACGAAGACGGCGACCGGCCCCCACGGCACGCGGGCGAGCCGATCGGGGCGGACCGGGCTCGCCGCTGCGGGGCCGCCGATGCTCGCGACGGGGCCGGCCTCGCGCCCCGCCCCGCCCATCGCGCCGGGATCGGCGGCGCTCGCGGCGCCGATCGTCGCGCCCAAGCCCCGTTCGGCCGCCTCATTCATCGCGTCGCTCATGACCGCCTCTCCTCCGTGTTGTCGTGCGTGTCGTGCGTGTCGTCTGCGGCTGCATCGCCGCTCGGCTCTTCGCCGTTGCGCCGCAGCGCGGCGGAGAGCAGCGCGGCCGCGGTGGCGGCGTCGTCGACTGTGAGCGCGAGAAGACGGCCGTCCCGTCGAGTCACCACGAGGCCCTCACCGGTGCGCATGACGATGCCGACGCCCCGCCCCGGTATCCAGCGGGTGCCCCAGCCGCCCCACTCCGCGAAGGGAGCGATCTCGCGCACCTCGACCCGTGCGATATCTCCGATCGGTGCGCGGAAGGCGGGCCATCCGAGCAGGGAGCGGACCTCGATCCCGTCGCGGTCCGCTCTCACCCGGAACCAGAGGTGGGTCGTGAGCAGCACGACCACCAGCAGCAGGGCGCCGAGCATGATCCAGAGCGCGATGCCGACACCCTCGGCGAGCCACACCGAGAGGCCTCCCGCGGCCATCGCGGCGATCGTTCCGAACATCGCCCACCCGAACACCCGCGTGGGTCTCACCTCTCCCGTCCAGACCGCTCGCTCCGTCTCCCCCAGCTCGAGCCTCGGCGGCTCGTCGCCGGGCGGGGCGTCGATGCGCACTCTCGGCTGCACGAAGAACGCGAGCACCCCGAGCGCGATCCCCACCGCGAAGCTGAGGCCGGGGGCCGCCCCCGGGTCTGGCGCGTCTCTCGCGTCCGAGAGGTCGAGCTGCAGGCGCGCGGTGAGCACGGCCATCACCATGATCGAGGTGACGATGGTCAGCGACGCCGCGGCCATGATGCGGTTCATCACCGACCAGACCGCCTGCGTCGACTGTCCCGCGCCGAGCAGCCCGATGAGCCCGAAGAGCACCGCCATGCCGCCCCCGAGGCCGAGGTAGGTCAGCAGGTTCGCGGTCTGGCTGCTGAATCCGTCCGGTTCATCGCCCGACCAGTGCCTGGCGACGGGATCCGGCAGCCGCCCCGACCACGCGAGCAGCACTGCCGTCGCGGCGACGACGACCACGAGCGGCAGGATCAACCCCGCCCACAGCGCCGCGCGCTTCGCCCGGCGCAACTCGCTGCGCTGCTGCGGTGTCAGCAGAGCGAGCTCGGGCGCCTCGGCGCCGCCGAAGGGCTCGTCTGCCGCACCGCCGGACTCGTCGGCGCCGACCGCGCGCAGGTGCCGCTCGCTCATGCGGCGGCCTCGCGCGGCGCGATGCCGAGGGGCGGTTGCGGATCGGCCGGCGTCTCGGCGACGAGCGCTGCGAGCAGAGCGGGGCCGACGCCCAACTGCGCGGCGCGGTCGACGAGCGCACGCACCTCTCCCTGCAGCTCCGCGAGCCCCGCGGCTGCGGGCGTCACCACGGCACCGCGCCTCCGTTTGAGATCGATCAGCCCCTCGTCGCGCAGCTGCTGATAGGCGCGCAGCACCGTGTGCACGTTGATGCCGAGCCCCGTCGCGACCTCGCGGGCGGGCGGCAGGGGACCGCCGGGGCCGATGCGCCCGCTCGCCACGTCAGCGCGCACGGAGTCGGCGATCTGGGCGTAGATGGGGCGCTCGCTCGCCTCGTCGATGCGGATCAACATGACAATAACTCTATATCAAATAGAATTATTGGCGGCGGCATTCGCCGGCGCCGGCCGCTGGCGCCCCTCGCTGACCCCTGGCCGCTGGGGGACCTGCCGCCGCCAGCCCCTGGCGCCTCAGAAGGCGGCGATGCCGGTCAGCTCGCGGCCGATCACCAGCTGGTGCACCTCGTCGGTGCCCTCGTAGGTGCGCACCGACTCCAGGTTGGCCATGTGGCGCATCACGGGGAAGTCGCTCGTGATGCCGTCGCCGCCGAGGATGGCGCGCGCGGTGCCGGCGATCTTGATCGCCTCGCGCACGTTGTTGAGCTTGCCGACCGAGATCTGGCCGTACGTCAGGTTGCCGGCGTCCTTCAGACGGCCGAGGTGCAGCGCGAGCAGCAGCCCCTTCTCGTACTCGACGAACATGTCGGCGAGCTTCGCCTGGATGATCTGCTTGCCACCGATGGGGGTGCCGAACACCTCGCGCTCCTGCGAGCGCGTCACGGCCGCTTCCAGGCAGGAGCGGGCGGCGCCCATGACGCCCCAGGCGATGCCGTAGCGCGCCTCGTTGAGGCACTTGAACGGCGACGAGAGGCCCTTCGAGCCCGGCAGGATCGCGTCGGCGGGCAGCCGCACGTCGGTCAGCTCGATCTCGGTCTGCAGCGAGGCCCGCATGGAGAGCTTGTTCTCGATGGCGGTCGCCGTGAAGCCGGGGGTGTCGGTCGGCACGACGAAGCCGCGCACGATGCCCTCCTCGTCCTTCGCCCAGATCACGCCGACCTGGGCGATGGTGGCCAGCCCGATCCAGCGCTTCTTGCCGTTGAGCACCCACTCGTCGCCCTCGCGACGGGCGGTGGTGAGCATGGTGTTGGGGTCGGATCCGCCCTGGGGCTCGGTGAGCCCGAAGAAGCCGACGGCCTCGCCGCGGCCCATGGCGGGCAGCCACTGCTGCTTCTGCTCCTCCGAGCCGAACTTGTAGATGGCGCCCATCGCGAGCGAGCCCTGCACCGACAGCGCGGTGCGGAAGCCGGAGTCGACCGCCTCGAACTCCATCGCCACGAGGCCGTAGGCCACCGACGACGCGCCCTTGAGGCCGTAGCCGTTCATGTACATGCCGAAGGCGCCGAACTCGCCCACCTCGGGCAGCAGCTCGACGGGAAGACGGCGGTCTTCGAAGGCCTGGTCGATGATGGGGCGGATGCGCGTCTGAGCGAACTCGCGGGCGCGCAGCTGCCAGTCGCGCTCTTCTTCGGTGACGAAGTCGGAGACGTTGAACAGCTGGTCGATGGTGGTGGTCATGGTGGGTCCTTTGCTCAGGGGGGAGGATTCGGGATCGGGCCTAGCGCGGCAGCCAGTCGGCGGTCTGGTGCTCGCCCACTGCGGGCGGCGGGGTCTCGTAGCGGGCGGGAGTGTCGGAGAGCAGGATCGGCGTGGCGACGGAGCGCAGCACGTGCCGCTCGCCGTCGGGGCCGGTCGCGACGGTCTCGGCGACGGGGTCGAGGCCGAGCGAGTCGGCGAGTTCGAGCGCCTGGGCGATGCTGTTCACGCGCCCGGCCGGGATGTTCGCGGCGGTGAAGGCCTCGATCCACTCGGCGGCGGGGCGGGTGCGCAGGGGCGCCTCGAGCGCGGTGCGCAGCTCGGCGCGGTGCGCGACTCGCTCGGGGTTGCTCGCGTAGCGCGGGTCGGCGGCGAGCTCGGGGACGCCGAGCACCTCGCAGAGGCGGGCGAACTGGCCGTCGGTGCCGACCGCGAGGGCGATGGCCTGGTCGGCGGCGTCGAGGGTCTCGTAGGGCGAGATCGAGGGGTGGGCGTTGCCCATGCGCCCGGGCGAGACGCCGGTCTCGAGGGTCGATGAGGCCTGGTTGGCGAGAGCCGAGAGCAGCGAGCCGAGCAGGGTGACCTTGACGTGCTGGCCGCGGCCGGTGCCGGGGTGGTCGGCTGCGCCGTCGCGTGCGCGCAGGGCGGCCTGGATGCCGATGACCGAGTTGAGGCCGGTGAGGATGTCGACGAGCGCGACGCCCACCTTGGTGGGCTCGCCGCCGGCCTCGTCGCTCTGGCCGGTGATGCTCATGAGCCCGCCGACGGCCTGCACGAGCAGGTCGTAACCCGGCAGGTCGCGCCCGGCCGCGTCTCCGAAGCCCGAGATCGAGCAGTAGACCACTCCGGGGTTCTCGGCCGAGACGGCGTCGTAGCCGAGGCCGAACTTCTCCATGGTGCCGGGTTTGAAGTTCTCGATGACCACGTCGGCCGTGCGGGCGAGCTCGGTGGCGCGGGCGATGCCCTCGGGGTCGCGCAGGTCGCACACCACCGAGCGCTTGCCGCGGTTGACACCCGCGAAGTAGGTGCTCTGCCCGACGGCGTTGACGGGGGGCCGCCACTGCCGGGTGCCGTCGCCCTCGGGGCTCTCGATCTTGATGACGTCGGCGCCGAGGTCGGCGAGGATCATGGTCGCGTGCGGCCCGGCGAGCACGCGGGAGAAGTCTGCGACTCGGATCCCGGCGAGGGCTCCGCGGGGGCCGCCCTCGGCCGCGGCCCCCTGCGGTGCAGCGGCTGCGCCGGCGGGGTCTCCGCTCTGGATCGGTTCGGTGCGCGTATCGTCGTTCACATCGCCAGTCTATGGATCGGAGCCCTCGGGGCTCGCCGCATCCTTGCATAGCCTTCGCGCTCTCCCTTGTGCAAGAATCGCCCCATGGCCACCCTCTCCCAGCTGCTCGCGATGCCCGATCTGGGCCTGCGGCTCATCCAGGCGGGCCCCGGCGATCCCGAGATCAGCTGGAGCTCCATCACCGAGCTGCTCGACCTCAGCAGCTATCTCGAGGGCGGCGAGATCATCATGACCACGGGGCTCGCGCTAGCGCCCGACGATCCCCGCTGGCGCGACTTCGTGGCGAGCCTCAGCCGGGCGCAGGTCGCGGCGATCGGCTTCGGCATCGGCGTCAATCACGACCGCGTGCCGCAGCCTCTCATCGCCGCGGCGAGCATGTACCGCGTCGCACTCTTCGAGATCCCCCTCCCCGTGCCCTTCATCGCCGTGAGCAAGGCCATCGCCGCGCTCATCCGGGCCGATGAGCTGCGCGCCGCTCGCGGAGCGCTGCAGGCTCAGCAGCGGCTGCTCGACGGCGCCAGGGGCGGCCAGCGCCCCGCCGAGGTGCTCGCGAGCGTCGCGCAGGCCACCGGCAGACAGCTCGCACTCGTCGCCTCCGACGGCGCGGTGCTCGCGGCGACCGCCGGATTCGCCGCGGCGAACGAATCCGGGGGCACCGAGCACATCGCGCTCGACCGGGAGTCGTCGCTGCGACTCGCGGTCGCCGGGAACTCGCCCCTCACCCCGGAGGGGCACGCCGTCATCGCAGCCGGCTCGATGGTGCTGAGCCTGAGCCTGCGCGGCGACAGCGCCGAGGAGACCCGCGAGCGTGAGCGCTGGGAGCGGCTCACGTCGACGCTGCTCGAGGGCACCGGGTCGCCGTCGTCCGTCGCGATCCTCGCGCCCTCGCTCGAGCTGCCGTCGCGCGTGCGCGCGATCGCGGTGCAGGGGCGCGCCGAAGACGTCGCCGCCTGGCGTCGGCGGCCCCGCAGCGGCCTCGACCGGCTCATCAGCCCCGCCGCCGGGCACACCGGCGCACCAGGGCTCGCGCTCGCCTGGCAGCTCTGCACCGACTCCGAGATCGCCCTCGAGCAGTCCCTCGCCGTCGCGGCGAGCCACGACCTCGACGCGGTCGTCGGCCGCCCCGCGCGCCTCGGCGAGATCCCGCTGAGCCGCCGATCCGCCGCCGCCCGCCTGCGCGCGCTCTCCACCACCGCTCCCCTCTACACGGCGCCGCGGGTGCCGCAGACGCTGTGGGCCGATCGCGACACGCCGCTGCTCGAGGCGCTGCTGGGCATGGGCGGCGCGGGTCCGGCGGCGCTCCCCACTGCGGAGGCCTCCGCGCTGCCAGCCGGCGCGATCGATCCTCGGCGCGTGCTGAGCGTGCGCGTACTCGGCCCGCTCTCGCTCCACGATCCGCAGCTCGGCGAGGCCGACCGCGAGCTGCTGCGCGAGACGCTGCGCGCCGTCTTCGAGGCCGACGGTCAGCGGGGGCCGGCGGCCGCGGCGCTCGGCATCCACCGCAACACGCTGCGCGATCGCCTCGCGCGCATCGAGCGCCTCACGGCGCGCTCACTCGCCGACGCCGACGACCGCGCCGAGCTGTGGCTGGCGCTGCGGCTCGAGAACATGGAGAGGTGAGGCCTCACAGGGCCGCTTCGGCCTCCGGCCCGCCCGCCGCCTCGTGGGGCTCGTGGAGCGCGTGCAGCGCGCCGCGGACATCGCCGTGCAGGAAGTCGTCGACGAGCTCGTCGACGGCGACGGCTTCGTCGGTGCCCTGCGGGATCTCCACCCGAATGCCGGTCTCAGAAACCCTTTTCTTGTCCATGCCTCACCATAACCCCATTTCATCCGGTTCTGCAGCACCGTTCACCGAATTGTGAGAAGCCGCGCCGCATCGCGCGCAGCGGCCCCGGCGCCGCCCGAGCAGCGGGGCCCTTCACACTCCGGCGTCGTCGTCCCCCGGCACCGGGTCGAGCACCCGCCCGGCGGCCCACTGCAGCGAGTCGACGACGTCGAGCACCTCGGCGCGGCTCTCGCCCTTGGCCATCAGAATGGTGAGCTGCCTCCCGTCCCGCTCACCGAGCCCGTAGGCCCGGATCCCGGGGTGCCGATAGCTGATGAGACTGAGCCGCGGCACCACCGAGACCCCCATGTCACGAGCGACCAGCTCCTGCACCACCATGTAGTCGTCGGTGGCGTGCCGGATATCCGGGGCGACCCCCTCCCGTTCCGCGATCCGCAGGAAATGCTGGCGGCAGCTCGGGCATCCGGCCACCCACTTGTCGCGGGAGTGCGCGGCAAGACGACGCGACGCGTGCGCGGCACCAGAGCCTCGCCGCTGCGACACGATGAGCTGAAGCGGATCCCAGCCGGCCGACAGCGCATCGAACTCGCCGTATCGATCGATCGGCTCCTCCTCGTCGTACCGGAACACGAGCGCGATGTCCGCCGCCCCGCGCCGGAGCAGCTCGGGCACCGCGAACGGCTCCTGCTGCTCGAGTTCGAGCGATACCTCTCCACTGCCCGGACGAGCGCTGAGCTCGGACATCGCAGGCGCGACGATGCTCGTGCACGCCGAGGGGAAGGCGATGACGCGGACGGTGCGCGTACCGCCGTCGATGAGATCCTCGACCTCGCGCGCGGCGCGCGCGAGGTGCCCGTCGATGATCTCGGCGTGGTGCAGCAGCCGCTTCCCCGCCTCGGTCAGCTGGATCCCCTTCACCGTGCGGATGACCAGCGCGACCCGCAGGCTCTCCTCGAGCCGGCTCACCTGCCCGCTGAGGGCGGGCTGAGTCCAGCCGAGAGCCCGCGCAGCGCCCGCGAACGAGCCGTGCTCGGCCACCGCGCGGAAGGACATCAACGCTCGGGGATCGATCTCCGAGCTCATGCGGACCCCCGATGAGCGCTGCGGGCCGACCGGTCCCGAGCCGAGAGGGTCCCCCTCATGTCACTCGCCGTCCTCGAGGAGCGCGAGGCGCGCGACCACCTCCGCGGGCGCCGGGTTCACCAGCGCGGAGCCGTCCGAGAAGAGCAGCGTGGGAATGAGCCAGTCGCCTCCGTTGGCCTCGATCGCGATGCGTTCCGCCTCCGGATCCTCCTCGATGAGCACCTCTCGGAACGGCACCCCCGTGCGCGAGAGCGCGGCCTTCAGCCTGGAGCAGTGGCCGCACCACACCGCTGAGAACACCGTCACGGCCCCGGCTTCAGGCAGGTACGGGGCGACCCGCGTCCGCTCCACGTGCTCCGCTCCCGCCTCGCTCCGCTCCACGGTCGTCAGCCTACCCCGTGCGCGCCGGCGGCTCCACGGCCGGGGCCGTCCGCCTCCGCGGCCCGGATGAGACGTTCCATCGCGGCGCGCACCCGGGGGCGCGGCAGCGCCGCGTTGAACCGCACGAATCCTGCTCCGGCCCTCCCGCAGTCCGCTCCGTCGGTCACGCGGATCCGGGTGGCGTCGTACACGGCGCGGGCGGCCGAGACGTCGTCGCGCAGCAGTCCGCTGTCTCGCAGGTCGAGCCAGAGCAGGTAGGTGGCCTCGGGCTCGATCACCCCGATGCCGGTCCGTCCGGCGGACGCGTGCAGCGCGGCCACCGCCTCCCGCAGCGTCTCGCGCAGATCCTCGACGATCTCGTCGAGCCACGCGCGGCCCCGGGCATAGGCGGCCTCGGTGGCGATCACGCCGAGCACCGAGGTGGCGTGCTCGTGCCAGTGCGCCACGCGCCGCCAGTGCCGCAGATGATCGGGATTCGTGAACACGAGCTGGCCGCACTTGGTGCCCGGGATGTTGAACGCCTTCGACGCCGAGGTCGCCGTGATCGTGTGCGCGGCGGCGCGTTCCGAGCGAGCCGCGTAGACGACGTGGGGCCGCTCGCCGAGCACGAGCGGGGCGTGTATCTCGTCGGCGAACACGAGCCCGTCGAACTCGGCGACGATGCGCTCGATCTCGCGCAGCTCCTCATCGGCAGCGACTTTGCCGATCGGATTGTGAGGATTGCAGAGCACGAGAAGTCGGGCTCCGCCGGCGAACGCCGCACGGATCCCGGCGAAGTCGTATCGCCAGTGCGCGCCGTCCTCGATCATCGGCACTTCGATCGCGGGGCGGTTGATGCTCGGCGGCACCGAGAGGAACGGCATGTATCCCGGCGTGGGCACGATGACGGGCACGCCCTCGGGAACGAAGTGGGTGAGGATCGCGCGGAACCCGGTGACCAGGTCCGGAACGGGGCGGATCGTCTCGGCCGCCGGGCGCCACCCGTACGAGGCGGCGAGCCAGTCTCCCACCGCGCTCTGCATCCGCAGGATCTCCTCGTCGTCCAGGTACCCCACGGGGCCCGATTCGAGTGCGGTTCGGAGCGCAGCCGTGACGGCCGGAGGATGCTCGAACTCCATCTCAGCGAGCGAGCGGCCGATATCCCCGAGGATCGTCTCCTCATGCTGGTCCGCTGTGAACGGCATGCGCTCTCCGCTCCCTTCCGAGTGTGCACCGCGCGGCGCTCAGCCGCCGTGTCCAGCTCATCGTATGCGGCGCGAGAACGTCGCAGCTGTTCGATTCGGCTGGGGTGCTCTGCGTTTTCATTGGGGGGCGACGAGAGCGGGAGAGCCCCCGTCCTGCACGGTCTCCGAGCCGGCGCCGCGCCGGGATCCCTTCCCTCGCGCGAGGCCTCCGGGCTCCGGCCGGGATGCCCGGCGCCGATCATCGCGCTCGCCGCTGCAGCACTCTGTAACAGAGCCGTTCTCGCCCGCCCCGGCTGTACTACGCTTGCGGCAACGGCCGCGGCTCGAGCAGCGGTCTCGAGACGGCTCTCTGCGACGCCCGCTCCGCCGCGCGCCGAGCTGCAGGCCGTCACCGCAGAATACGCGAAGGAGCGACCCATGCAGATCACCACTCCCCGGTTCCGGAAGAAGCTCCTGCTGGGTGCCGCGGCCGCACTCGTCGCCTCGCTCGCGCTCGTCGGCTGCGCCGGCGGCGACGCACAGCCCTCGGAGTCCCCCGATGTCACGCTCGTCGATACCGGCGAGGAGATCGACCAGGTCACCGTCGCCTTCCCCGGCTCGCTCGCGAATCTCTACATCGGCCAGGAGAGCGGCATCCTCAACTACAACCTCGCCGCGACGGTTCAGGAGGGCCTCGTCGGCCAGGACGCCGACGGTCAGATCGTGCCTGCGCTCGCCGAGACCTGGGAGACCCCCGACGAGCTCACCTACGTCTTCACCCTCCGCGAGGACGCCAAGTTCCAGAACGGCGACCCCGTCACCCCGGCGGACGTCATCTTCAGCATCGAGCGCGCCCAGGACGCGGAGGCCTCACCCGGCATCTCGTTCTACCTCGCGAACATCGACTCCGTCCAGCAGACCGGCGACGACGAGATCACGATCAGCACGCAGACGCCGGACGCGACCTTCCTGGTGAACCTGTCGAACGCGGGGGCCCTGGTCGTCACGCAGCAGGCCTTCTGGGAGCAGCACGAGGGCAGCATCGGCACGAGCAGTTCCCTGCTCATGGGCACCGGCCCCTACCGGGTGACCGAGTTCCAGCCCGACTCCCACGTGCTGCTCGAGCGCGTGGACACGTGGTGGGGCGGCATTCCCAAGGCGAAGTCGATCCGTGTCAACTTCATCCCGGACGCCAGCACCCGCCTGGCGGCGGCGCAGGGGGGCGACATCGACATCGCGTTCAACGTGCCGATCAACCAGGCCGACGAGTGGCTCAAGCTCGACGACATGCGCGTCGAGTCGATGAACGACCTCTCCTACCTCGGTCTGCTGTTCGACCAGAACGTGGAGCCCTTCGACGACATCGACGTGCGCACCGCGATCGCGCAGAGCATCGACCGGGACGTCATCGCCGAGAAGCTGCTGCGCGGCTACGGCGAGCCGGCCTCCGCGATCATGACCCCCGAGTCGCTCGTCGCGGCCTACGACGGCGACGCGGCGCGGGAGGCCCTCGCGAGCATTCCCCAGCACGAGTTCGACCTCGAAGCCGCGAAGAAGCTCATCTCGGGAACCGAGGCCGAGGGCCTCGAGACCGAGCTCACCTACCCGAACACCGGCCCCCAGATCGGCATCGCCGCACAGGCGATCGCCGAGAACCTCGGGGAGATCGGGATCGACGTCTCGGTGCGAGAAGTACCGATCGAGGAGTGGCTCGCGACGATCGGTGACGGGGAGCACGGCCTCGGATTCATGTGGTACTTCTCGACCACCGGCGACCCGGCCGAGGTGAACAGCTATCTCGTCGGCCCCGCCAACCCGAACGGTTTCGAGAGCGATGAGGCCGCGACTCTCATCTCAGAGGCCAACGCCCTCACCGACCCCGTCGAACGTGCCGAGAAGCTGCTCGAACTCGAAACGCTGAACGCGGAGGAGGTCGTGAACGCCCCGATCTGGTGGGGCAAGTCGGTGACGGCCTTCTCCAATGAGATCGGCGTGCGCGACTACAGCCCCTTCACCTTCACCGGTGTCTGGGGCGCGCAGCTCTTCGCGGCCGAAGCCGAGTAGACGAGGACAGAGGGGTTCGGGGGCGCCTCGCCGCCCCGGAGTCGGAAAGGTGGTGTCGTGACCGATCGGTTCAGACGGCGGCGCGCGCTGGGCGAGCGCCTCGCCGGCATGCTGGCACTCAGGATCGCGAGCGTGCTCGTCATCCTCCTCGTGATCTCGTTCCTGACCTTCGCGCTGCTCTATCTCGCGCCTGGCGACATCGTGAAGAATCTGCTCGGCAACCGCCCGGTCTCCCCGGAGACGGTGGCGACGATCAGCGCTCAGTACCGGCTCGACGATCCGTTCATCACCCGCTACCTCGACTGGCTGCTCTCGGCCGTGCGCGGCGACTTCGGCACGTCGATACGCCTGCAGCAGCCGGTCCTCGAGGTCATCGCGAGCCGCATCGAGGTGACGGGCCTCCTCATCGGTCTCTCGTTCCTGTTCGCCCTCGTCACCGCGATCCCCCTCGGCATCCTCAGCGCGGCCCGCAGCGGTACCGCTCTCGACCGTGCGGCGAGCGCGGCCTCCTTGCTCGGCCTCTCGGCGCCCAGCTTCGCACTGGCGATCCTCGCGATCACGCTGTTCGCGATCCTCGTGCCCGTCTTCCCCGCATACGGCCCCGGCACCGGCGGTCTCGATCGGCTCTGGCACCTCATCCTGCCCTCCGCGGTGCTGGCGATGGGGATCGGCGCGATCCTCATGCGGATGACCCGCGCAGCCGTGCTGCGCGAACTCGAGAGCGACGCCGTGGTCTTCGCGAGGTCTCGCGGCATCTCCGAGAACCGGATCCGCCGAATCGCCCTCCGCAGCGCCCTCATCCCGATCGTGACGAGCGCGGGCCTCATCCTGACGTTCATCATCGGCGGCACCATCATCGTGGAGACGGTGTTCGCGCTCCCGGGCATCGGGCAACTGCTCCAGCAGGCCGTGCTGTTCAAGGACTTCCCCGTGGTGCAGGCCATCACCCTGCTCGTCGCAGCCGCGATCGCGGTGATCACGATCCTCGTCGACCTGAGCTACCTGCTGCTCGATCCGCGCGTTCGCACTCGGGAGCTGACATCATGAGCATGCGCACCCCCCAGATCTCCCTCACCGACAGCGTGCGCTCGACGCCCCGACGCCCCCGTAGCTGGAGCACGACCCTCTCCGCCGTCCTGCTGGCGCTCGCCGCCGCCACGGCCGCGATCTCTCCGCTACTGACCGGACCCGCCTCGAAGCAGAGCATCCTCGACGCACTGCTCCCGCCCGGCTCCCCCGGGCACTTCCTCGGCACCGACGAGCTCGGCCGCGACGTGCTGCTCCTCACGCTCGCAGGTACGGGCTCGGCGCTGGCCGGCCCGCTCGTCATCGCGACGGGATCGATGGTCGCGGCGATCCTCATCGGCACGCTCGCCGGGTACCTCCGCGGCCCGATCGACTGGACGACGGGGCGCCTCGTCGACATCCTGCTCTCGCTGCCGGTCATGCTGGTCGCCCTCGTGGTCGCGGGAATCTTCGGCGCCGGCTACTGGGTGACCGTCGCGATGCTCATCGCGCTCTTCGCACCCTCCGATATCCGCATCATCCGCGCCGGTGTGATCGAGCAGGCGCCGCGCCCCTATGTCGAGGCGGCCCAGATGCTGTCGCTCTCGCCGGCGCGCATCATGTACCGCCACATCGTGCCGAACATCTGGCCTCTCATCATGACCAATTTCATGCTCAACCTCGCCATCGCGCTCGTGACGCTCTCGTCCCTGTCGTTCCTGGGCATCGGGGTCGCGCCAGGCACCGCGGACTGGGGCAGGCAGATCACCGACGGGCGCGGGATCGTCGGCGACAATCCCGCGATGATGGTCGCCCCCGCGATCCTCATCGTGGCGGTCGCGATGGCGATCAACGTGCTCGGGGACCACCTCGGGGACCGCCTGCGCGAACGGGGGATCCAGTGAACGGGGCTGCGGGCTCGGGCGTGCGCGTCTCAGAGCTGGAGGTGGCGAGCTCCACCCGGCGAATCGTCGCGCCGCTCGATCTGCAGGTCGCGCCGGGCGAGACGCTCGCCATCATCGGCGAATCGGGATCGGGCAAGTCGCTGACGGCGCGCGCCATCACGGGCCTGCTGCCGCGCGGGATCAGGGCGACGGGGCGGGTCGCCATGGACGGTTTCGACTACGACGTCGCCGCGGCGTCCGCCGACACCTGGCGGCAGGTGCGCGGGCGTCGAGCGGTCCTGCTGCTGCAGGATCCCTTCACGAGCCTCAGCCCGGTGATGCGGTGCGGACGGCAGATCGCCCTGACCGTCGAAGCTCGACTGCGGGCGGAGAGAGTCGCCCCCGATCGCGAGCGTCTGCGCGCGGAGGTCGAGCGGCGGCTCGCCGAGGTGCAGCTGCCGCCGCGCGTCGCCCGACAGTACCCCTCGGAGCTCTCCGGCGGGATGCGGCAGCGCGTCGCCGTAGCGGCAGCGCTCGCGGCCGAACCCGAGCTGCTCATCGCCGACGAACCGACCACGGCGCTCGACGCGAGCACGCAGGGGGAGGTCCTCGATCTGCTGCGCTCTCTGCAGGAGACCCGCAGCATGAGCCTGATCCTCATCAGCCACGACCTCGGGGTGGTCGAGGGTCGCGCCGACAGCATTCTGGTCATGCGCGACGGCGAGGTCGTCGAGCGCGGCGAGATCGAGCGGGTGATCCGCGATCCGCAGCACGAGTACACGCGCGCCCTGATCGCTGCCAACCCTTCCCTCGGCGATGCGACCCCGCCCCGATCGCTCTCCGCGGCGCCGGCGCTCACCGCGACCGGCATCTCGAAGTCCTTCGGCGCGACATCGGCGCTGACGAACGCCGACATCGATGTCGCGCCCGGCGAGGTCCTCGCGATCGTGGGCGAATCGGGTTCGGGCAAGTCGACGCTCGCGCGCTCCATCGCGGGCCTCGAGATCCCCGACAGCGGCGAGGTCACGCTGCGCGGCAGGCCGCTTCCTCCGGGGCGCCGAGGCCGGCGCCCCGACGAGATCCAGATCGTTTTCCAGGATCCGTACTCCACGCTCAATCCCTCGTTCACGATCGGGCAGACGCTCGAGGAGGCCGTCCGCGCTGGATCCAGGCGCGACCGCACCGCGGCCGAGCTGCTCGAGCTCGTCGAGCTCGATCCCGGCTTCGCGGCCCGGCGCCCCTCGCAGTTGTCGGGCGGCCAGCGGCAGCGCGTCGCCATCGCGCGGGCCCTCGCCCCGAACCCCGAGGTGCTGATCTGCGACGAGAGCGTGTCCGCCCTCGACGTCTCGGTGCAGGCCCAGATCCTCGCCCTCCTCACCCGGCTGCGCGACGAACTCGAGCTCGCGATCCTCTTCATCACTCACGATCTCGGCGTGGTGGGGCGCATCGCCGACCGCGTCGTCGTGATGCGCGGCGGTGAGATCGTCGAGCGCGGCGCCACCGAGCGGGTGCTGCGGGATCCGCAGCACGACTACACCCGCATGCTCGTGGCGGCGGCCCGTCACGACAGCATGCGTGCACCCGACGATCCCCGACACCCGGAAGGACTGCGATGAACGCCGACGACCGCACCAGCCACTCGATCGAGGCGCGCAGCGGCGCCGAGCTCCCCTCGTCGCTGCGCGCGGGGCTCCCTCAGGCCAGGCTCGCTCTGTGGGAGGTCGAGCGCGAACTCTGGGCGCCCCGCACACTCCTCTGGACGGATGCCGACGGCAGCGTGCTCGGCGCCGCGCTCACCGCCGGGCGCCCGTTCACCGCCTACCGCAAGATCGTCGATGTCGTGGCCCCCTCGGAGCGCGTGTGGCGCGAGCTCGTGGGCGCCGCGCGCTTCGATGCACCGCCCGTCGGCGAGACGCGACCGCAACCGGTTGTCGTGCACTTCGAGGAGCAGCGCGCGCTCGCGCCGCTCACGGGCGGGCAGCGCGAGGCGCTCTCCGCGCTGGGATTCACCTCGGCGCCGAAGCCCGTTCCGTCGGTGCCCAGCACGCGCGCGGGAGACCCCGCGGAGGTGGCCGCCTGGTCGCACTGGCTCGGCGAGCGCCCTACGCGCCTCGCCCCCTACTACGGGCAGACCACGGAGGTCACGTGCGGAGCGGTCTCGTCGCTCATGGCGCTCGAATCGCGCGGACGCGACGGTTTCAGCCCGAGCGATCTCGCGGCGAACCGCACCGCGGAGATCTCCTTCTGGCGCCGCATCACGAATCTCCCGGCCTGCGAGCCGGTCGGTCTGGCCGTTGAGACGGCCGAGACCGGGGTGCTCCCCGAGCTGCCACGAGTCGTGCTCAGCACGACGGAACCGGTGCTGCTCGAAGAATTCGAGAACGACGCCGATCGAGCGCTGCGCATCGACCTGCAGCACCAGGCGCTGCGTCGAGCCGAGGAGCTGGGGCTGCCGATCGAGCGCCGCTGGATCGAGGTCGAGGAGATCGCCCGGCTCGTGCAGGACGGCGCGCAGGTGCTCCTGCTCATCGATCTCACCGAGCTCATCGCCGACCCCACACCCCACTGGGTGCTGGCCGCCGACGTCGTCCACGACAGCGACGACAACGACGTGATCATCCTCTCGGATCCCTGGATCCACTATCCGAACGGAGAGACCTGGGTCGACACCTACGCGCTGCCGCTGCCGCTGCCCTCCGTGGACCGGGTGACCCGCTGGGGTGCTCCCGCGTACCGGGGCGTCGTGGTCCTCCCCGCTTGAGCGGATAGAGCCGCTCGCGCCGAAGCGGCCGTCCCTAGTAAAGCAGGAACTGCGCCGTGCCCGCCCCCTGCGCGCCCGCCGCGGCGACGCTCAGGTGGTACGAGGCGCCTCCGGCCGCGACGGGGTCCCGTGTGATCTCGCAGGTCTCGGGGCTGGACCGCGTGCGGTCCCACACCACGGGCTCGGTCTCGAGCGGGGCGCCGGGGTCGAGGATCACCGCGAGGTGCTCGGGGTTCTGCTGGCAGTCGATCGAGCGCCACACCTGGTCGTCGCCGCTCGTCACGGCGAACTCCATGCCCGCCGTGCCGAGGTCGGCGGAGCAGGCCTCCTGGCCGGTGTTCTCGACCGTCAGCGCGAACTGCGGCAGCTCGCCCTCGGCGTAGTCGGTCTTGTCGGTGATCGGTGCGACCTGCAGCTGCGCGGGATTGCACGCCGGCACGTCATCGTCGGCGTCGTCGGCCTCGGCTGCCGCCAGGTCGCTCGGAACCTCGACCTCTCGGGCGTCCTGCGCGCTGCCGCTCGAGCCCGGCTTCACGAACACGAGCACCACGACGGCGATGACGGCCAGCAGACCCGCGAGCACGAGGATGCGGCGCCGGATGTAGACCTTCCGGTCCTTCGGACCCACCGGGTTGCGCAGCGTCGACATAGCGTCAGCGTAACCGCGAAACGGCGTCAGAGCCGCTTCAGCATGCGCGTGTTGCCCAGTGTGTTGGGTTTCACGCGCGCGAGGTCGAGGAACTCGGCCACGCCCTCGTCGCTCGAGCGCAGCAGCTCGGCGTAGACGTCGGCCGCGACCAGCTCGGCGTTCTCGCTCACCTCTTCGAAGCCGTGCCGCCCGAAGAAGGCGGTCTCGAACGTCAGGCAGAACAGCTGGGCGAGGCCGAGTTCGCGGGCGCGCAGTTCGAGCGCCTCGAGCAGCCGGTGGCCGACGCCGCGCCCGAGCCAGTCTTCCGACACCCCGAGCGTGCGCACCTCGCCGAGCCGCTCCCACATCACGTGCACCGCGCCGTAGCCGATGACCCGGTCCGCGTCATCAGTGGCCACCAGGAACTCGGGCACGGCGGCGTACAGGTCGACCAGGTCCTTGCCCAGCAGGATTCGTCGCACCACGAGCGGCTCCATCAGCGCGACGATGCGCGGCACGTCATCGGTGCGCGCGCTGCGGATGCGGATCTCTGCGGGCTCGGTCATCCCACCAGCTTAGAGGGAGCACCCCCTCGCGACGGCACACCTCACGGTGCGAACGCCGCGACGCCCCGCCCCGGAACGCGTGAAGGGCCCGCTGCAGAGGCAGCGGGCCCTTCACGGGTGCGACGAGAGGCCTACTCGGCGGTGCCGGGCGTCGCGGCTGTCGAGGCCACCGCCGCGGCCGACGACGCCGAGGCGTCTCCGTGGGCCTTCTCCGAGTTGCGGTCGGTCTCGAACGTGAACTCGCCGTCTTCGAAGCCGACCTTCACGAGGTCGCCGGCCAGCAGCTCCGCGCCGAGGATGCGCTCGGAGAGGCGATCCTCGATCTCTCGCTGCATCGCGCGGCGCAGCGGCCGCGCGCCGAGTGTCGGGTCGTAGCCGATCTCGGCGAGGCGCTCGCGGGCCGCCGGGGCGACCTCGATGTGCATGTCGCGGTCGAGCAGGCGATCCTTCAGCTGCTTCACGAAGAGGTCGACGATCTGCAGCAGCTCGGCCTTGGTGAGCTGCGGGAACACGATCGTGTCGTCGACGCGGTTCAGGAACTCGGGCTTGAAGTGCTTCTTCAGCTCCTCGTTGACCTTGCCCTTCATCATGTCGTAGCCGACCGACGTGTCGCCCTCGATCTGGAAGCCGACCGGGCCGCCCGCGATCGCGCTCGACCCCAGGTTGGTCGTCATGATGATGACCGTGTTCTTGAAGTCGATGACGCGGCCCTGGCCGTCGGTGAGGCGACCCTCCTCGAGGATCTGCAGCAGCGAGTTGAAGATGTCGGGGTGGGCCTTCTCGATCTCGTCGAAGAGCACGACCGAGAACGGCCGGCGGCGCACCTTCTCGGTGAGCTGGCCGCCCTCCTCGAAGCCGACGAAGCCGGGAGGAGCGCCGAACAGGCGCGACACCGTGTGCTTCTCTCCGTACTCCGACATGTCGAGCGAGATCAGCGCGTCCTCGTCGTCGAACAGGAACTCGGCGAGCGCCTTGGCGAGCTCGGTCTTGCCGACGCCGGTGGGGCCGGCGAAGATGAACGAGCCCGAGGGGCGCTTCGGATCCTTGAGACCCGCGCGCTGGCGGCGGATCGTCTTCGCGAGCGCCGATATGGCCTCGTTCTGACCGATGACGCGCTGGTGCAGGGCTTCCTCCATGAAGCGCAGCCGGGAGGTCTCCTCCTCGGTGAGCTTGAACACGGGGATGCCGGTGGCCTGCGCGAGCACCTCGGCGATCAGGCCCTCGTCGACCTCGGCCTGGGTGGCCACGTCACCCGAGCGCCACTGCTTCTCGAGCCGCAGCCGCTCGGCGATGAGCTTCTTCTCCTCGTCGCGCTTGTTCGCGGCGGCCTCGAAGTCCTGGGCCTCGATCGCCTGCTCCTTGTCGGCGCGCACGACCGCGATCTTCTCGTCGAACTCGCGCAGCTCCGGCGGGCTCGACAGGATCGAGAGGCGCAGTTTTCGAACGACTTTTCGCGCCGCCCCANCTTTTCGGCGCGATTTTGCACGTAGCGGTCGGCGAGGTTCACCGCGGCGACGATCGCGCCGTCGGTGATCGACACCTTGTGGTGCGCCTCGTAGCGGTCGCGCAGGCCCTTCAGGATGTTGATCGAGTGCGGCAGCGAGGGCTCGTTCACCATGATCGACTGGAAGCGGCGCTCGAGCGCCGCGTCCTTCTCGAAGTGCTTGCGGAACTCGTCGAGCGTGGTCGCGCCGACCGTCTGCAGCTCGCCGCGGGCCAGCATCGGCTTGAGGATGTTGGCCGCGTCGATCGCGCCTTCGGCGGCGCCGGCGCCCACGAGGGTGTGGATCTCGTCGATGAAGATGATGATGTCGCCGCGGTTGCGGATCTCCTTGGTGACCTTCTTCAGGCGCTCCTCGAAGTCGCCGCGGTACCGGCTGCCCGCGATCATCGACCCCAGGTCGAGCATGTAGACCTGCTTGTCCTTCAGCGTCTCGGGCACCTCGCCCTTGACGATCGCCTGCGCGAGGCCCTCGACGACGGCGGTCTTGCCGACGCCGGGCTCGCCGATCAGCACGGGGTTGTTCTTCGAGCGGCGCGAGAGGATCTGCATGACCCGCTCGACCTCCTTCTCGCGGCCGATCACCGGATCGAGCTTGCCCTCGCGGGCGGCCTGGGTGAGGTTGCGGCCGAACTGGTCGAGCACCTGCGAACCCTTGGCGTCGCTCTGCTGCTCGGGTGCGCCCACGGTCGCGCTCTCCTTGCCGGCCTGGTAGCCGGAGAGCAGCTGGATCACGGTCTGGCGCACGCGGTTGAGATCGGCGCCGAGCTTCACGAGCACCTGGGCGGCGACGCCCTCGCCCTCGCGGATGAGGCCGAGCAGGATGTGCTCCGTGCCGATGTAGTTGTGGCCGAGCTGCAGCGCCTCGCGCAGGCTCAGCTCGAGCACCTTCTTGGCCCGCGGCGTGAAGGGGATGTGCCCCTGCGGCGGCTGCTGGCCGGTGCCGATGATGTCGGTCACCTGCGCGCGCACGGCGTCGAGCGAGATCTCGAGCTGCTCGAGCGCTTTGGCTGCGACACCCTCGCCCTCGTGGATGAGACCGAGCAGGATGTGCTCCGTGCCGATGTAGTTGTGGTTGAGCATCTTCGCCTCTTCCTGGGCGAGCACAACCACCCGGCGGGCGCGATCGGTGAATCTCTCGAACATCAATAACCTCCTGGGCTCGGGGTCGCGTCGTCGGTGCGCTCCCGGCCGATGCATCCAGGCTACGCGGTGATGAGGGTCTGCGGTGCCCTGTTCGATCTGGGCGTAATAGGCCGCGGCCGGGTCCCGCCCAGGGGCGCATCGGCTTGACAGATCGAGCGCCACCGCGCAAACTTATCGACAAGCGATAATATCGACTATCGATAAAGGAGAGATCATGTCCGCCCCCGCACCCGCCCCCGGCCCATCCCGCGGCGACCGCGCAGGCCTCTGGGCCTTCGTCGGCGCCGGCGCCGCGATCACCGTCGCCACCGCGGTGTTCGCCATCATGCGGATCGTCGAGCTGCTGGGCCCGGATCCCGCCCCGGTCGAGGTGCGCTTCGCGGGTCTGCCGATCGAGGTGCCGGCCGGTTCCGGCGCGCTTCCCGCCGAGCTCGAGGCGGCCACGATCCGCGTCACCGACATGCCCGTCGCGTCGCTCGCGGCAGGCGTCGCCGCGCCGGTCATCACCGCGCTCGTCACGGCCGCCGTCTCCGCCTGCCTGATCGCGCTGGCGATCTCGGTGCTGCGCGGCACCATCTTCAGCAGGCGCAACACGAGACTCGTCAGCGTCGCCGGGATCGTCGGCCTGGTCGGCTACGCGGCCTCCGAGCTCTGCCGCACGATGCTCGCGAACGGCGCCCTGGCCTGGGCCACCGACCGGCAGGTCGACAACATCGTGTTCGGCGTCGCTCCGGCCCCCTACATTCTGGCAGCGTTCGTGATCGCGCTCGTGAGCACGGTCTTCGTGGTGGGCGAGCGTCTGCAGCGCGAGACCGAGGGGCTCGTATGAGCCCCGCCGAAGCCGGCGAGACGCACGCGATCCACTGCCGGCTCGACGAACTCCTGGCCGCGCGGGGCATGACCCTCACCGAGCTCAGCGAGCGGGTGGGGGTCAGCCTCGTCAACCTCTCGGTGCTCAAGAACGATCGGGCTCGCGCGATCCGCTTCTCGACCCTCACCGCCATCTGCCGCGCGCTCGACTGCGAGGTCGGCGAGCTGCTCGTGATCGGCGGAACCGCACGGGCCTGAGCCCCGCCCCGTCCGGCCCGCGGGCGGGGCGGGATCCCGGCCGGCCGCGCTTCACCCGGCCGACACCTGGGTGCACTACCCTGTGCGCATGTCGTCGCACCCCGGACCGCCCGCCGTCGAGATCGGCGCGAGCTCGACGCTCGCGCGCATCAGGGCCTACGCCCCCTCGCTCGGGCCGAGCGAGGGAGCGGTCGCGAGGGCCGTGCTCGACCGCGCGTCCGAGGTGCCGCAGTGGTCGACGCAGCAGCTCGCGGCGGCCTCCGGCACGTCGGCGGCGACCGTGATCCGCGCCTGCCAGCGGCTCGGGTTCACGGGGTTCCAGCATCTGCGGCTCGAGTTGGCGCGCGAGGGCGCCCCCGCCGACGCGGCCGCGGGCGACGGCGTGAGCCGCGTGTTCGAGAGCGCCCGCGAGGCCCTGCTGCTCGGCCGGGACGCGGTCGACCGGGGGGCGCTCGCCGCGGCCGCGGCCCTCGTCGCCGCAGCGGGGCGCGTGTTCTTCACCGCCAACGGCTTCTCGGCGCCGCCGCTGCAGGACGCGGCCATGCGCTTCGCGACCATCGGCCGAGCGGTCGAGGCGCCGATCGACATCCTCGCCCAGCAGTTCGCGGCGCACACCCTGGGCCCGGGCGACGTCTGCCTGGCGCTCAGTCACTCCGGTGCGAACGCCCACACGCTCGCGACCTGCCGAGCGGCGAAGCAGCGCGGCGCGACCGTGATCGCGCTGTGCAGCTACACCCGCGCCCCGATCCCCGAGCTCGCCGACGCGGTGGTCTCGACGGGAGCGGTGGGGCCCCAGCACTCCGTCGACCCCTTCTTCGTGCGCCTCAACCACTCCGTACTGCTGCACGCGCTGCTCACGGCGGTCGCCGACCGCCTCGACGGCGCGGCGGCCACCGACTCGCAGGCGATGCGTTCGGTCGTCGCCCGCGCCCTCGCCGACGCGGGCGAGTAGCCGCCGGGCCCGCCCCGCCGCCGCTCACCCGCTTCGCCGACTCTTCGCGCGGGGTTCCCCCGCCGTTCATCCTCCGGCCACCCGACGCCTCGATAGTGGTGATGTAACGCGTTCCAGAGATTCTGGAACGAGGCGGAACACCCGCCGCATCACCCGAGGAGCCCCGTGTTCGAATTCCCGCTCGACGGCAGCTATAACGCTCGCGGCATCGGCGACGAGGCCGCCCCCTGGCTCGTGCGATCCGCCGCTCTCGACGAGCTCTCGACCGAAGGCGAACGCGCGCTGCGCGAGCGGGGCGTCGACCTCGTGATCGATCTGCGCGAGGCCTCGGAGCATCGCACCCGCCGACACTCCCTCGCCGTGCGCTCGCTCCCCCTCTACGGCGAGCGCCCCCCGGCGAGCGGCACCCTCGAAACGATCTACCGAGGCCTGATCCGCGACCGCGCGCCGCAGCTCACCGCCGCGGTGATCGCGATCGCCGAGCACCCCGGCACCGCGATCGTGCACTGCACTGCGGGCAAGGATCGCACCGGCCTCGTCGTCGCACTCGCCAGGCTCGCGGCCGGCGAACCGCGCGACGACGTGATCGACGACTACAGCCGATCCGGGATCTCGGTGCGCCCCGCCCGCCGGGCGCTCGTCGCCGAACAGCTCGACGCGCTCGGTCTCGCGGCCGGAGCCCGCGCCGACGCCGAGCGGCTGCACCTCGACAGCCCCGCCGAAGCCCTCGCGGCCGCCCTCGACGTCGTCGAACGGCAGGGCGGCGCGAGCGCCTACCTGGTGCGCCACGGCGCCCGCTTCGAGCACCTCACCGCGCTGGGGCGTCGGGCGTCGGAGGCAGCGGCGGCCAGGGCCATCCCCACCGCCTCGGCGCTCCCCACCGCCTCGGCGCTCCCGGCGCGGTTCGCGACCGATCCGGAGCCCGCGCGATGAGCTCGGCGACCGGGCGCTTCACCGTGCTGCACGTCAGCGACGTGCACGCCACCGAGGAGGGGCTGCTCTACGGCACCGTCGACGGCGTCGGCCGGCTCGAGCGCGTGGGCGAGTACGCGCGCTCGGTGGGCATGACGCCCGAAGCCGTCGTCGTCACCGGCGATCTCGTGCAGCGCGGCCACCCCGGCGCGTACGGGTCGGTGTCCCGGGCCTGCGCCCGACTGGCCGAGATCGTGGGCGCCCCCATCTTCACCGTGCTCGGCAACCACGACGACCCGGTCGCCGCCGCCGTGCTCCCCGGTCACGGCGAACGCCACTACGGCGTCGAGCACGTCGAGGGCTACCGCATCGTGCGCCTCGACTCGAGCACGGGCTCGCTCGGCCCGGCACAGCTGGCCTGGCTCGCCGACGCCCTGTGCGAGCCGCACGAAGCCGGAAGCATCATCGCGCTGCACCACGCTCCCGTCGAGTCGCCGCTCCCCTCGCTCAGCAAGCAGGGCCTCGCAGACGCGCCCGAGCTGCTGAGCGTGCTCGAGGGATCCGACACCCGCGCGATCCTCGCCGGCCACTTCCACCACTCGCTCGCCGCCTCGCTCGGCGGCATCCCCGTGTTCGTCGGCCCCTCGCTCGCCTACCACCAGGTGATGGACGCCGGGCCGGACACCGTCGCGGGCCACGACGCCCCCATGTTCTCGCTCGTGCAGTTCACAGCCCACGGCGTGAGCGCCGCGGCGATCGGCCTCCAGTCGCCGCAACCCATCTTCTCCCGACCACTCACCCACCGCTCAGCACCCCCAGAGAAAGCAGATCATGTCTCGTAACCGTTCCCTCGGCGCCGTCGCGGCGCTCTCCCTCTCGGCACTCGCGCTCACCGCATGCTCGACGCCGGCCGCCGACGCCTCCCCCGACGCCGCCGAGACGGAGGCCGCGAGCCTCACCCTCTACACCTCCGAACCCCAGGAGAAGATCGACGAGCTCATCGCCGCCTTCACCGAGCAGCACCCCGAGATCGACGTCGAGGTGTTCCGCGCCGGCACCGGCGACCTCACGGCCCGCATCGCCGCGGAGGAGAAGGCCGGCGACATCGGCGCCGACCTGCTGCTCGCCGCCGACGCCCCCACCTTCGAGGACTACGCCGAGAGCGACCTGCTGCTCGAGTACGAGTCGCCCGAGGCCGCGAGCATCCAGCAGGATCTCATCGATCCCGAGCACTTCTACGTGGGCACGCGCCTGCTGCCGACCGTCATCGCGATCAACACGAACACGATCGCCGACGCGCCGACCTCGTGGAACGATCTCACCGACCCGGCCTACGCCGGCAAGATCGCCATGCCCAACCCCGACGTCTCGGGCGCGGCGGCCTACAACGCGGCCGTCTGGCTCGACGAGCCGAAGCTCGGCCTGAGCTGGCTCGAAGGCCTCGCCGCGAACCGCCCCCTGATCGCCGAGAGCAACGGCCCCGTGTCGCAGGCGGTCGCCGAGGGCAGCAGCCCCGTGGGCATCGTGGTCGACTCGCTCGTGCGCGACCTCGCCGCCGCGGGTTCGCCGATCGAGGCCGTCTACCCCGAGGAAGGCGTGCCATTCGTCTCGCAGCCCGTCGGGATCTTCGCCGACACCGAGCAGCCCGAGGCCGCGAAGCTGCTCGTCGACTTCCTGATCAGCAAGCAGGGCCAGGAGATCGCCGTCACCCAGTCCTACCTGCCGATCCGCGACGACGTGCAGAGCCCCGAGGGCGCGCCCGAGATCTCGGACATCGTGCTGCTGAACCCCGAGCTCGAGAAGATCCGCGCCACCCAGGCCGCCGCGGTCGAGACCTTCAATGGCCTCTTCCAGTAGCCTGCTCGCCCCCGCGGGACCGGCCGTCGCCGGTCGGCCCCGCGGGGGCACCGCGCGCCTCGACGGCCTCGGCGCCGTTCGCGGCGCACTGTGGATCGCGGTCGGCGCCCTCGTGCTGCTGCCGATCGCGGCGATCGTGGCGCTCGCCGCGACGGGCGGCGGCTGGGCCCAGCTCGCCGACCCCGCCGTGCTCGACGCGGCGGTGAACTCGCTCGTCTCGGCAGCCCTGTCCGGGGCGCTCGCCGTGGTCGTGGGCACCGCCCTCGCCCTGCTGCTCGAGCGCACCGACCTGCCGGGTCGCCGGGCGCTGCGCCTGCTCGCCCTGAGCCCGCTGCTCATGCCGCCGTTCGTCGGCGCGATCGCGTGGCTGAGCCTGCTCGGACCGAGTTCGCCGGTCAACGCGTGGTGGTCGGCCCGCTTCGGCGCCCCGCTCTGGAACCTCTACGGCGGCGACGGCGTCGTCTTCCTGCTCGCGGTGCACGGCTACCCCGTCGCCATGATGATCGTCACCGCGGCGCTGCGGCGCGTGCCGGCCGACCTCGAGCAGGCGGCGCGGATCGCGGGCTCCTCCGCCGGGCGCGCGATGACGGCGATCACGCTGCCGCTGCTGCGCCCCGCCATGCTGTCGTCGTTCACGCTCATCGCCGTCTCGAACCTCGCCGACTTCGGCATCCCCTCGATCATCGGCCTGCCCGAGCGCTACGTCACCCTGTCGACCCTCGTCTACCGCTACCTCCAGTCGGGCACGGTCGACGACCCGCTCGCGGTGGTCGCCGCGATCGGCTTCGTGCTGCTGGTGATCGCACTGCTCGGCGTGGTGGTCGACCTGCTCCGCTCGCGCACGCGCGTCGAGCTCGACGGTCAGGCCGCGGCGCCGCATCGGCTGCCGCTCGGGCGGGCGCGCATCCCGGTGGGGATCGCCGCCTCAGCGCTCGTGCTCGCGATCACCGTGCTGCCCCTCGTCACCCTGACCGCCCAGTCCCTGCTGCCCGCTCCCGGTGTGCCGTTCACGCCCGAGAACATCACCCTCGCGAGCTTCGAACGCGCCCTGACGGCGTCGGGCACCCTCACGGGCATCGGCAACTCCGTGATGCTCGCCATCTCGGCGGCGGTCGTCTGCGGGCTGCTCGGGCTCGCGATCGGCACGCTCGTCACCCGCACGCGGGCCCGCGACAACGCCGGACTGCTGGGGCTCGCGCTGCTGCCGCAGGCGATCCCCGGCCTCGTCATCGCGGTCGCCTGGCTGGTGATCGCCCCGAGCATCGGGCTCTACAACACGCCGTGGATCATCCTCTGCGCCTACCTCACCTCGTTCCTCGCGCTGGTAGTGCAGTCGGTGAGCGCCCCGCTCGCCGCGACGCCCGGCACCGCCGAGGAGGCCGCGCGGGTCGCCGGCGCCTCGCGGCTGCGGGCGCTGTGGGACATCTCGTGCCGCATGGCGGTACCCGCCGCACTGTCGGGGGCGGTGCTCGTCGCGCTCACCGCGGTGCGCGAACTCACCCTCTCGGTGCTGCTGCTCTCACCCGGCTCGCAGACCCTCGGCGTGGTCATCTTCAACCTGCAGCAGGCCGGCGCCTACAACGCCTCGTCCGCCCTCTCGCTCATCGTCGCGCTCGTCGGCCTCGCCGGCCTCGGCCTCACGGCGCGCAGCTCACGTTAGGAATCCCCATGTCCTCGGTCTCCCTCACCTCGGTCAGCCTCGCCTACCCGGGCGGCCACCTCGGCCTCGCCGACGTCGACCTGCGGGTCGGCGACGGCGAGTTCGTCGCGCTGATCGGCCCCTCGGGATCGGGCAAGACGACGCTGCTGCGCACCGTCGCGGGCTTCGTGCGGCCCACCGCCGGCTCGGTGAGGATCGGCGACGCGGTCGTCGCCGACGCGGATCGCTGCGTGGAACCCGAGCGCCGCGGTCTCGGCATGGTGTTCCAGCAGCACGCGGTGTGGCCCCACTGGAGTGTGGGCCGCAACATCGAGTACCCGCTCAGGCGGTCAGGCGTCGCGCGCGCCGAGCGATCGCGACGCGTCTCGGAAGCGCTCGAACTCGTCGGACTCGCGGGCACCGAGCGCCGCAACCCGGCGACGCTCTCGGGCGGCCAGCGGCAGCGGGTGGCGATCGCCCGCGCCATCGTCGCTCGGCCGCGGGTGCTGCTGCTCGACGAGGCCCTCTCAGCGCTCGACGAGCCGCTGCGCGATCGGCTGCGGCTCGAGCTGCGACTGCTGACGCGGGAGCTGGGCCTCACCGTGCTGCACGTGACGCACGACCGCAGCGAGGCGTTGGCGCTCGCCGATCGCGTCGTGGTGCTCGACGGCGGGCGGGTGCAGCAGCAGGGCGCCCCCGCCGAGCTTCTGCGGCGCCCCGCATCGGCCTTCGTGGCGGGCTTCATCGCCGACGCGACCGTGATCGAGGGAGCCCTCGACTCGAGCGGGTTCCGGGCCCATCGGCCGGCGCTCCGCGTGGCCGCGGATCGCATCGAGCGAGGTCCCGGAACTGGTGCGGCGTCTGGCGCCGCGGCGGGCGCCGCTTCGCCCGACTGGGCCTCGCCCGCTCCCGGCTCCCCCGTCGAGCTGGCGGTGCTCCCCGAGCACGTGCGCGTCGTGCCCGATCCCGAGGGGCCCGCCGCAGTGGCCTCCTCGCTGTTCGGCAGGGACGGCGACGACCTCGTCGTCGACTGGAACGGACTGCGCCTGCGCAGCCGAGGACGCGGGATCCGCTGCGCGGCGGGCACGCGGGTGCGGGTCGAAATCGAGCGCGCGATCGCCTACCCCGCGGCGTCGACCGGTCGGCGGGCGGCGGGAGCGGAAGAACCGGATGCGCACGAGCCCGTCGCGGCCGCATCGCCGCAGTCCTCGGGGGCTCGACGGGGGTCGGAGGCAGCAGAGGCTCAGCCGGCACCGCCTATGGTGAGTGCATGATCTTCTCGACCGCGAACACGATCGCGCTGGTGCGCCACGGCGAGACCGACTGGAATCTCGAGCGCCGCATCCAGGGCCGCACCGAGGTGCCGCTCAACACCACGGGGCGCGCTCAGGCCGCGGCGACGGCCGCACGCCTCGCCGAGCTCGCGGCGGATGGGCCGTGGCGCGGCATGCTCAGCTCGCCGCTCGGCCGGGCCCTCGAGACCGCCGAGATCCTCGCGACGACGCTCGGGCTCGACTCGGCGCGCATCGAGGAGGCGCTCTGGGAACGCGACTTCGGCCCCGCCGAGGGCCTGCTCGTGAGCGACGCCCACGAACGCTGGCCCGGGCTCGAGATCCCCGGCGCCGAGCCGCTCGAGCAGCTCGCCGAGCGCTCCGCCGGAGCCATGCTCGGCATCCTCGACCGCGCCCCCGGCACCATCGTGGTCGCGCACGGCGCGCTGCTGCGCGCTGGGCTCGCGCAGCTCAGCGGCGCCGCGGTGCCCCGCATCCTGAACGGCGAGATCTGGCTGCTCAGCCGGGATCCCATCGGAGACGCGGCGGGCGACGACCTCGGGACCGGCGTGCGAGACGGGGCCGGCTCGGCAGCGCTGAGTGTGGCGCGGGCGCCGGAGACTGCTGCGGCTACGCTTCTCCGCGGTTGAGCGCCCACGAGGCGACCTCGAAGGCGCGCACCGTCCAGAACAGCTTCTCGGCATCCTGCGGCGTGGGCCAGCTCGACACCTTCACTCCGACCACGCCCGTCACCCGGTTCATGTAGATCATCTGACCGTGGATGCCGAGCGCCAGCATCACGTCGCCGCTCTCGCCGGGGAACCAGAAGCCGTTGCGGTACATGCCGCCGCGCATGTAGGTGGCGTCCTCGGAGCTCGCGAACGCCTCCCTCGAGTCGGGGCCGCCCGCGAAGGTGTCCTCGACCCACCACTCGGGCAGCACCGCCGCGCCGTCGAGCGCGTAGCCCTTGTTGACGTAGAGGTTGCCGAAGCGAGCGAGATCCCGCATCGCCGCCGAGACGCCGCCGTCGAACATGCCGCCGCCGACGCTGTCGATGCCGACGTGCGCGTCGAACTCGGCCCCCATCGGCTGCCACAGCCGCTCCGACATCACGTCGCCCGCGTGGCGGGCGGCCGCCCCCTGGATCACGAAGCCGAGGGCGTCGGTCTCGCACGACTTGTAGTCGAACACGCCGCCGTGCGGTCCCTCCTGCCCCAGCGTGGACAGGAAGCCGAGCAGCGAGTCCGGCACCTCGGGGTGCTTCTTCGGCGCCCAGCCGATGGCCTCCTCGAGCAGGCGCACCTCGGCGTCCTCGTTGAGGTACTCCTCCGAGAACCGCACCCCCGTGCGCATGTCGACGAGGTGCCGCACGAGGGCGCCCTCGTAGCCGGATCCCATGAGCTGCGGCACGTAGTCGGTGACCGGGGCGTCGAGGTTCAGCTCGCCGCTCGCCGCGAGCAGCCCCGCGGTGGTCGCGGTGAGCGACTTCGAGACCGACATCAGCAGGTGCATGCCCGCCGGCGCGAGGTTGCCGAGGTACTGCTCGCCCACGATCGCGCCGCGGTGGGTGACCATCCAGCCGTCGGTGTGGGTGGTGCCCATCACCTCCGTGAAGGTGGCGCTGCGGTCCTCCCACGGGTGCGGCACCGCGAGGGCGCCCAGATCTGCCGGGCGGAGCGCGAACTCGGTGGCTCGCGCCCCCCGGCTGATCGGATGCACGGGCAGGAACGACTGGATGTTCTGCATCGACCACTGCAGGTACGGAGCGAACTGCCACTGGTCGAGCGGCGGAACGACCTCGATGAACCCCGTCGTCGGTCCGTTCACACCGTATCCGGTCTCAGCATTCATCCCTTCAGTATCCCACGCGGCTCACTTGCCCTTGGCGGGAGCCGACTTCGGCGCGGGCTCGTCGCCGTCGATCACGGTCGTGCGGTACATGCCGCGGATCGCATCGATTAGATACTTGGCGTGCAGTGTGAGACCGCCGTGACTGGCCTCGAGATGCGCCTTCGTGACGAGGATGCCCAGGTCGGCGCCCTTCCATCGGTAGTCGCCCTCCTGATAGATGCGCAGGTAGAACGCGTCGGACTCGTTGCCCAGCAGGTGCCAGTCGTAGTCGTGGTGCGTGTAGACGAGGTTGCCGTAGTGGTCGAGCGAGTAGCGGCCGGTGCGGGGCGCCGCGTCGATGCGCTCCACCGTGCTGCTCGTGTGCTTGATCACCATGTGGCTCCACTCGTCCTCCGAGGCGAGCTCCTCCCAGCGCAGGTTGATCTCCTCGACGTCGATCTCGAAGTCGATCCCCGAGTACTCGAGCAGGTGGAAGGCGAACAGCGGCACGTCGGCGTACGCTCCGGCCGTCACGTTCGTGATCGCCGAGGCCCCGCTGATGCGGGGGTTGAGCTCACCGAGGTAGACGTCGCCGGTGTCGGTGTCGAGCAGCACGTCGACCTCGAAGAAGCCGCGGTACCCCTCTTTGCCGAGCCGGTCGCCGAGCTTGCGCACGAGCTCGATGGCGGCGTGACGGCTCGTGTCGTCGAGCACGGTGGGGAACATCTCGTTGCCGGCCCAGCCTCCGCGGTACGGCGTGAGGTCGGCGTGACCCGTGATCTCGGTCATGCACGGCCCCACCACCGTGCCCTGGCGGGTCAGCACGGCCTCGATCGCGATCGGGCGGTTGTTGATCCGCTTCATCACCTTGATCTCGACGTCGGTCACCTCGTCGGCCACGGCGGCGAACTCGGCCTCGCTCGTCACGAAGTACGTGGTCTTGCCCGAGTCGCCGTAGGCGGTCTGGATCACCAGATCCTGACCCAGCCCCGCCCGCTCCGAGACCTCGACCAGCTCGTCCCAGCCCTGCACCGTGGTGAGCACGTTCGGCACGCTCGGAACGCCGACCGAGTCGGCGATCTGCGTGGTCACGATCTTCGAGTCGAGCCGCTCGCGCAGCTCGTGGCTCGGCAGGATCAGCTCGTAATCGAGCTCCTCGCAGATGCGCTCGGTCTCCTCATCGAAGAACACCATGACGACCTGCGGGCGCACGCCCGGGGGGCGTGCGGCGCTCGATGTGGGCGCGCACCTCGTGGTTGCTCAGCAGCCAGTTGTTGATCTCCTCGCCGCTCTCGAACTCGACGTACGGCTTCTCGCTCGGGGTGAAGACCCGCGGGTGGTTGCCGTCCCAGCTGTCGTAGTAGGTGATGAACGAGAAGCCCCGCACCCAGCGGTCGAGCCCGAGCAGGTTGAAGGCCGTCGCCCCCACGAAGAACACCGGCGTGTCGCTCGTGCGCAGGTAGTGGCGAATCTCGGAGATGTTCTTGAGCTTCGTGAAGCCGCTGCGACCGATCGTGACCGGGCCCGTCACCGGCGCCTTGCGGGGACGCTTGCGCAGGGCGACAGGCTTCTTGACGGCGGCCGCGGGCTCGGCCGCGGGCAGGCTCGAGGCGGCCGCCTTCTCGACGGTGCGCGACTTCGCGGCCGGCTTGACGGCGGCCTTCACCTTCGCGGCGGAGGCCTTCGCCGCCGCCTTCGCAGCGGGCCGGGCCGTGGCAGTCTTCGCGGCCGCCTTCGCGGTCCGCGGCTTCGCGGCCCTCGGTTTCTTCACGGCGGCGACGGCCGCCTCGCCCGCGCCTTCGGCGCCTGCAGCGCTCGCCACGGGGGTGTTTTCGGGTAGGGGGGAAGCAGTCTGACGCGCCATTGCGTTTCCTTCCGTCGAATACGGTAGTGGCATGTTTGCACATGCGCGGCGGAATTCCAAAACGGGGGTCGGCGACGTCGCCGCGGCGCTCTCGCGCGATGCCCGCGCGCGCCTCGACGAAAGCGCGAAGCGGGAACCGCGCGCGCCGGCCCCGCCGACGAGCCCAGGCGCTACTGCAGCGCGGACGTGAGGCGGGCGAGACCGTCGAGCAGCTGCGACGGCAGCGACTGCTGCTGCCACTCCTCGAGGGTGAGCTCGCGAGCGTTCTCGCGGTAGTAGTCGTTCACGCCGTCGAGATCCCGAACGAAGGCCGCGCCGTGCACCACCATCGAGATCTCCATGTTGAGCCCGAACGACCGCTGATCCATGTTCGAGGAACCCACGACCGCCACATCGCCGTCGATGGTGAAGTGCTTCGAGTGGAGGATGTAGGGTGGCCTGAACATCCAGATGCGCACCCCGGCGCGCAGCAACTCCTCGTAGTAGGAGCGCTGCGCGTGGTATACCACGGCCTGATCGCCGATCTCGGAGACGAACAGCTCCACCTCGACGCCCCGCGCCGTGGCGGCGCGCAGCGCGTTCATGATCGAGCCGTCCGGCACGAAGTACGGGCTCGTGATGCTGATGCGGCGGTGCGCGGCGTAGAGCAGCGAGACGAACACCTGCAGGTTGTTCTCGGCGCCGTACCCCGGGCCGCTCGGCACGATCTGGCAGTCCAGATCCCCTGGCCGCTCGACCGAGAGCGGACCCTCCGCGATGTTCGTGAGGTACTCGCCGGTCTCGAGGTACCAGTCGCCCTGGAACACGGCCTCGAGCCCGAGCACGATCGGGCCCTCGACGCGCACCATCAGGTCCTTCCAGTGCAGACCCCGGCGCCGGTTCGCCGGCTTGTTGTAGCTGGAGTCGACGAGGTTCTGCGACCCCATGAACCCGACCCGGCCGTCCACCACCAGCAGCTTGCGGTGGTTGCGCAGATCCGGCCGCTGGTACTCGCCCCGCCAGGGGCGCACCGGCAGCATGTACACCCACTCCGCACCCATGTCGGTGAGGCTCTGCCGCGTGCGCTTCGCGCCGGGGTTCCGCACCGCCGAGATGTGGTCGAGCAGCACGCGCACCTTCACACCCCGCGCGATCGCCTCGCGCAGCGCCGCGAAGACGTCGTCCGTCGTGCTGTCGTGCACGAGGATGTAGAACTCCACGTGCACGTACTCGCGCGCCTCGCGGATCGCCGCGGCCATACGCGCGAGCGACTCCTCGTAGTCGATGCAGATCGAAGCGGTGTTGCCGAGCAGCATCGGCTGCGCGCCGAGGGATCGGCCGAGCTTGACGGCGTTGTCGACGCCGGGCGGCAGCTCCCGCTCAGGGGTGACGAGGCCGTTGTCCTCGCGACTCGAGATCTCGGCCACGAACTCGTTGACGGCCTCCTGCTTGCGCTCGCGCTTCTTCGGCAGCCGCTTGCTGCCGATGATGAGGAAGAGCAGCAGGCCGGGCACCGGCAGCAGGAAGATGGCGAGCAGCCACGCCATGCCCGCCGTCGGGCGGCGGTTGCGCGGCACCACGAACAGAGCGACGATCCTGATGACGATGTCGACGATCAGCGCCGTCAGGGTCCACAGGTAGAGCCAATTGAACCCGGACCAGCTCAGATCCATGCCCGCCTGCCTCCCCTGCGCTTCGCCGAGCGCGTCTCACGCCCGTGACCACTCTATCGATGGAAGGCGGCCGCGAGGCGGCGGGGCCGGGCTACGAATCGTCGCGCAGCGGCAGACCCGCCTTGGTGCGCTCCTCGTTCTCGATCTGCTGGTAGACGCGGCGCTCGGTGCGGTCGGCGCGCAGGATCAGACGCATCACGAGCCAGAAGAATGCCCCGATGAGCACGGTCGGGATCAGCGACCAGATCGCGTTCATCCACCAGTTGTCCATGCCCACCAGGGTACCGGTCCTCCCCCGGCTCTTCCTGGGACCGCTGTGCGCGAGAACGGGAGTCACGCCCGACCGATTCGTCTGCGACGAAGCAGCCGGCGGAGAGCTCCGCCGAAGCATCCGCCACTGCGGTGCGAACGAGGCGAACCGCCGCTACTTGACGAGCGGGAAGAGGATCGTCTCGCGGATCCCGAGCCCCGTCAGCGCCATCAGCAGACGGTCCATGCCCATGCCCATCCCCCCCGACGGCGGCATGCCGTGCTCGAGCGCGCGCAAGAACTCCTCGTCGACGCTCATGGCCTCATCGTCGCCGCGCGCCGCCTCGGCCGCCTGCTGCACGAAGCGCTCGCGCTGCACGACCGGGTCGACGAGCTCGGAGTAGCCGGTGGCCAGCTCGAATCCCCGCACGTAGAGATCCCACTTCTCGACCACACCCGGAATGGAGCGGTGGTGGCGCGTGAGCGGGCTCGTCTCGACCGGGAAATCCATCACGAAGGTGGGGCGGGCGAGCCCGTCCTTCACGAAGTGCTCCCACAGTTCCTCGACGAGCTTGCCGTGGTTCGGCAGCCGCACCTCGACGCCCTCGGCGTCGGCGATGGCCTGCAGCTCCGAAACCGGCGTCTCGGGCGTGATCTCGCGGCCCGCGGCCTGCGAGAGGGTGCCGTACATCGAGATGCGATCCCAGTCGCCGCCGAGATCGAAGAGTGTGCCGTCGGCCCAGCGCACCACGTGGGTGCCCTCGCGCTCGGTGCCCTCGTTCACCGCGAGCGCGGCGTTCTGGATGAGCTGCTGCGTCAGGTCGGCGATGCCGTTGTAGTCGGTGTAGGCCTGGTACGACTCGAGCATCGCGAACTCGGGGCTGTGCGTCGAGTCGGCGCCCTCGTTGCGGAAGTTGCGGTTGATCTCGAAGACCCGCTCGAGCCCGCCGACCACGGCCCGCTTCAGGTAGAGCTCGGGGGCGATACGCAGGAAGAGCTCGGTGTCGAAGGCGTTCGAGTGCGTGACGAACGGCCGCGCGGAGGCGCCGCCGTGCATGGTCTGCAGCATGGGGGTCTCGACCTCGATGAACCCGCGCTCGGCGAAGGTGCGGCGCAGGCTCGCCATCGTACGGGCCCGGGTGACGACGTTGATGCGGGCCTGCTCGCGCTGGATCAGGTCGAGGTAGCGCTGACGCACCCGCGACTCCTCGTTGAGCTCGGCGTACATGTTGGGCAGGGGTGCGAGCGCCTTCGCCGCGAGGCGCCACTCGCGCACCATGATCGAGAGCTCGCCGCGGCGGCTCGAGACGACCTCGCCGCTCACGAAGAGGTGATCGCCCAGGTCGACGAGTTCCTTGTAGGCCGCGAGCGACTCCTCGCCCACCTCGGCGAGACTCACCATCGCCTGGATGCGGGTGCCGTCGCCCGCCTGCAGCGACGCGAAGCAGAGCTTGCCCGTGTTGCGCTGGAAGACCACGCGGCCCGCGACGCCGACCGTCTCGCCCGAGGCGCTGTCGGGGGTCTGCTCGAGGCGGCCCCACTTCGCGCGCACCTCGGGGATGGTCGCCGTGACCGGCAGTTCGACGGGGTACGCGCCCCCGCCGAGGTCGGCGCCCTCGTTCAGCCTGTCCCGCTTCTCCAGGCGCACGCGCTTCTGTTCGAAGAGATCCTCTTCGGTCTCTGCGGGCGCATTGGCTGCGGGCTGGTCGCTCATTGGGGCGGATCCTCCGTGGTGTCGGCTCGAAGCGCGCCGAACACGGCTGTTCCCGGCGCACCGATCCATCCTACCCGCCAGCCCCGCACGCGCGGGGGCCGTGAGACGAGCGGGTTCGCATATTCGAACTGCTCGCCGCGCGTGCGCCGAAAGGCGAGTTTCGCATGTCGCGCGGGCGTAGAGGCCGCAGAATCCGCCTTTCGAGGGCGGGCCGGGCAGCGGAGGAGGGATGCGGAGGGACGAGCAGAACCGCGGAGAGCGCGGGGAGGCCTGCGCGACGGCGCGTCAGGGGGCGAGATCCGGCCCCGGCTCGCCGGCTGAGACCCGCAGCTCCTCCTCGATCGCGGCGCGCACCACCCCGCCCACCGTGCGGTCGGGCTCTTCGACGCCGATGGCGCGCAGCGCGTCGGTCGCCTGGCGCACGACCGCGCGCGAGAACTCGGCGGCCGCGTCGAGAGCCTCGGCGTACGCGGGCCGATCCTGCTCGCTGACGATCACGGGCTCGGCCCCCATCTCGACCGCGAGCGCCTGCCCGATCGGCAGCACCGGGGCGGGCGCCGTCACCGCCACGGTCGCGCCCGCGAGCCGCGTGAGGTCGAGGCTCGTGCCAGTGAAGACGACCGCGGGGTGCAGGGCGAGCGGGATCGCCCCGGCGGCGAGCGCCGGCGCGAACACCCCGTAGCCGTGCTCGGGCGCCGTGTGGACCACGAGTTGGCCGGGCTGCCAGGCCCCGGTGGCGGCGAGGCCGCTCACGAGGTCGGGCAGCTCGGATCCCGGGATCGCGAACAGCACGAGCTCGGATCGGCGCACGACCTCGGCCACCTCGAGCACCGGCACCCCCGGCAGCATGGTCTCGGCGCGCTCGCGGCTCTGCTCGCTGATCGCCGAGATGCCGGTGATCGCGTGACCGGCGCCGGCGAGGGCGCGAGCCAGCACGGGACCTACCCGCCCCGCGCCGACCACCCCGACGCCGAGCCGCGAGGCCTGCTGTCCCGCGCTCACGCCCGGTGCTCCCCGTTCTGCTCATCGGGTGCGGCGGCGGGGCCCTCGGCGGCACCGTCGACCTGCTCGGGGATCGCGGCCGGTGCGGTGCGATCGGCGTGCGCGCCGGGGTCCGTCTCGAGGGCCCCGGCCCGCTCACCCTCAGCCCGGGTGGCATGCTGCGTGTCGGGCACCGTCTCGGCCGCGCACTCGACCCCGGGCGCCGCACGGCCCCGGGCGCGCTGCTCGGCCTCGGCGCTCTGCACCCGCAGCACGGTCGCGGCGAGCTCGTCGAAGGTGCGCCGCGCCACGCCGAGCTCGAGGCCGCGCAGCTCGACGCGCACCGGGCCGAGCACGGTGTGCGCCTGCAGCGAGGCGAGCCCCAGGAAGCGATGCAGCAGCGGCCTGCGCAACTGCACCGACTGCGCTCGCAGCACCGGCATCACGGCGAAGGAGCGGGTGAGCGCGCCGCGTCGGATGCGCAGCGTGGCCTCGGCATGCTCGGCATCCGCGATCCGCACGCCCGCGCGCGAACGGCCCCACAGCAGCACCGCGGCTCCGCGCGGCCCCGCCCCCAGGTAGCCGTCGGCGGCGCCCGACAGCCCGTTGCGCAGTTCGGCGATCTCGTGCTGCTCGTCGCCCACCCCGGGCAGCAGCGTCTCGATGACGCGCAGCACGTCGGGCTCCCGGCCGACGGGCAGCACCACGTTCTGCATCGCGTTCTGGCCGCCCTGCGAGAGCGAGTGCCCCGCGGTGGTGATGCGCACCTTCCACCAGCCGAACGGCCGCCACAGCAGCGGCTGCCTGGCCTCGATGGCGTGAATGCGCCCGAAGGGGATCGTCTCGGTGACGGTCGACGTGAGGCCCGCACCCGTGCGCGCCGCGTCGGCCGAGCGCGAGAGGGTGAAGTTGAAGCCCTTGTTGAACTGCCCGAACATGATGCTCGCCATCACGATGAGCAGGGGGATGACACCGAGGATCAGCGCCGGCTCGAGCACGGCCCCGCCCACCACCACCCCGACGATGATGATGAGCGTGATCACCGCCTCCCAGCTCAGCGCGATGCTGCCAACGAGCCTGCCGACGGGCACCTTGACCAGGGTCTGCGCCGCGAGCGCCTCGGGGTCGACGTCGACGTCGACGAAGTCTTGGGCCCGGGCGGTGAGGCCGCTGCTCGGAGCGTCGTAGACGTAGCCGTCGGGGCCGACCGGAGCGGGGCCGACGATGGCGTGCGGGTCGGAGTGGCCCTCGCCCGGCAGGCGCACGGCGGCTCCGCCGCGCTTCGCCGCGGCGAGGCGCAGGATCTGCTCGCGCACCGTCTTCGCGTCGCGGTGGCTCAGGTAGGCCAGCTCGACCTTGCCGCCCTGGCCGCCGGTGAGCACCTCGATCTTGGTGAGGCCGAGGGCGCGGGCGAGCAGCGGACGCTGCAGGTTGACGCTCTGGATGCGGTCGAGCGGCGCGCGCCGGTGCTTGCGGAAGAGCACGCCGCTCTGCTCCTCCACCGCCTCGGCGCCGATGCGGTACGTGTGGAACCGCCAGGCGATCCACGAGAACAGCACGATCAGCAGGATGACGCCGAGGATGCCGCCCAGCACGAGCAGCAGCAGCCCCTCCTCTGCCAGGTACTCGTAGAGGGCGACTACGTCACCCTCGGAGGAGACGTCGATCTCGACGCCGTCGCGGCCCCTCCAGACCTGGTCGGCGAAGAACAGCTCGACGAAGCGGTCTCGGAAGTTGGCGAGCACGATGCCCGCGATCACGATCAGCACCAGCCCGCCCCGCAGCAGCGGGGAGAAGGGGTGCAGGCGGCGCCACCCCTCGGCGTCGGCGGTGCCTGGCAGCACGGCATCCCCCGGCACCGTCACGGGAGGGGGCGTGCCCTCGGCGTCGTGCCGGTCGGTCACAGCCCCGACCTCCGGGTCTCGGCGAGCTCGACCAGACGATCGCGCAGCGCCTCGGCGTCTTCGAAGCGCAGGCCGGGCAGGTTGACGCCGGTCGCGGCCGACGCCGTGACGAACTTGAGGGTGGCCAGGCCGAGCGCGCGCAGCAGTGGCCCGCGCGTGACGTCGACCATCTGCAGGCGCCCGTACGGCACCGCGATCACCCGCTCGAACATGATGCCCCTGCGGAACAGCAGATCGTCTTCTCGCAGGATGTAGCCGATCGCGCGCACTCGGCGGAAGGCCAGCAGCGCGGTGACGAGCAGCAGCACGATCACGATCGGCAGGATGATGAGCACCGGCAGGGGCGCGTTCTCGCCCGGCAGCACGAGCAGCACGACGAACACCGCGACCGCGGCGAGCACCCACAGCATGTTGAGCGCGAGGTCGGCCCAGGCGTAGGAGGGCGAGACCCGCTGCCACTCGACGTCGCCGTTCGGCCACTGCGGTTCGCTGCTGATTCGCTGTTCGTCGTTCACGCCCTCAAGTGTAGAGGTCGCCTCCGACATCGATAGGGGCGCCCCGCGGTCGCGAAGGGACGGGGGGGGTCGCGCGGGCGTCGCCCGCGGCGGCGGTACCCTCGCCTCGGCATTGCGGTCTCTGCTCCGCGGCCCCAGGGCTGCGGCTTCAACGCCGCGGCCTCGGCGCCACGGCCTCAGCCGCGGAACGCCGTCTGGTCGGCGGGGCCGCGACCCGGCGCGGGATCGGCGGTGTCGGGATCGGCATCGTCGTCTCCGGGCGGCACGCGGCAGCAGTGCTCGGCGAAGAGCGCGCAGCCGGTGAGGACCGCGCCCGCGGCGAGCGTCAGCAGCATCGGCAGCCACGTGGCGGTCGGCGCGGGCACGCTGCGCCCGAGCAGCGAGAGCGCGAGGCCTCCCCCGAAGCCGCCGAGCATCCCGCCGACGAGCTGCGCGGCCCGCGAGGCGACCAGCAGGCGCACCGCCTGGAAGGGGTTGACGGCGCCGGGCCCACGCTTGAGCGCGCGCCGCAGCCGGAGCGCGAACACGAGCAGCACCGCGGCGACGAGCACGAGGGTCAGCGGCAGCGAGAGCGGCGGCACCAGAGGCGCGTGGCCACGGTTCGACAGCACGAACTGCACGAGCAGCCCCGCCGCCGCGCCCATCGCGGCGGCGGCGGCCAGCACCGCCGGGTTGCTGCGCTCACCCCTCGGCATGGGCGCCTCCGGCTCGCGGGCGGTCGGCGGAACCCGTTTCGAGATCCGTTTCGGGATCCGGTTCGACGAGGGGCCTCGTGGTGTCGCCGATACGTGCCAACAGGTCGGCGACGCGGCCGTGCCCCATCAGCACCGCGCCGGGGTCGAGGTCGAGCCAGGGGGCGAGCACGAAGTCGCGCTCGTGGGCTCGCGGGTGGGGCACCGTGAGCCGCTCGTCCGAGATCACGCGTCCGCCGTAGAGGATCAGGTCGATGTCGAGGGTGCGGTCGCCCCAGCGCTCGTCGCGCACGCGGCCGTGCTGCGCCTCGATGCGCTGCACGATGTCGAGCAGGGCGTGCGGCGGCAGTGCGGTTTCGGCGATCGCGACGCCGTTGAGATAGCGGGGGGCGTCGGGATCTGGGCCGCGCGTGGTGAGGGCGATCGTGTCGCGCAGCGGAGAGGCCCGCAGATCGCGAATGCCCTCGGTCTCGGCGAGTTCGCGCTGCGCGGCCCGGATCGTCTCGCCGCGGTCGCCCAGATTGGCGCCGAAGGCGAAGAGCACGGGCACGATCTGCGCGATCACGGGCGCACCACCGTCACCGAGACGTCGGCGAAGGTCGCCGCGATCGGGGCGTCGGGCTTGTGCACGGTCACGGTCGCGCTGCGCACTCCCTCGAATCCGAGGGCGACGGCGGCAACTCGTTCGGCGACGGTCTCGATGAGGTCGACGGGATCGCGCTCGACCGCCGCCGCGATCGCCTCTGCGAGTTCGCCGTAGTGCACGGTGCGGTCGAGGGCGTCGCCGGCCGCCGCGTCCCGCAGATCGACCTCGACCTCGGCGTCGATGACGAAGCGCTGGCCCCGCCGCCGCTCGAAGTCGAAGACTCCGTGGTGCGCATAGACCTCGAGCCCGGTGAGCACGATGCGGTCGCCCGATCCACCCGTCGGACCCGACGCACCCGCCGGTATGTGGCCTGCCGTCGATATGGGATCTGCCGTCGATATGCCGTTCTCCCGCGGATCCGCCATATCTTGGGCAGATCCCATATCGACGGCAGGCGACGTTTCGAATCCAGGTCGAAAGCTGGATCGAAAGCTGGGTCGAGAGCCAGGCCGAGCGGCCTCCCAGGCCCCGGCCACTGCAAGTGCCTGGACACTGCCTGCCACGTCGTGCACGCGCACTCCCCACGCGCCCGAGCGTGCGGCGAGGGCCGTCACGACCGAGGTCGCGAGGTCGCGGGCGGCCGGGTCGGCTTCGACACCGGATCGGGCGAGCGCCTCGGCGATCATCCGCTTGCGCGAGGCGCCGATCAGCACCGGGTGGCCGAGCGCGGTCAGCTGGTCAAGGTTCGCGAGCAGGCGCCAGCACTGCTCGCCCGTCTTGTCGAAGCCGAGGCCGGGATCGAGCACGATGCGCCCGCGGTCGACGCCCGCCGCGATCGCGGCTTCGGCTCGGACGGCGAGCGCGTCGCGCACCTCGGCGACCACGTCGGCGTAGTCGGAGCGCTGGTGCGCGGGATCGGGGATGCCGCGCCAGTGTCCGATGATGAACCGTGCACCGTGCTCGGCCGAGGCGAGCGCGGCGGCGTCGAGCATGGCGGGGTCGTGGGCGCCGCCGGAGACGTCGTTGATGCTGCTGGCTCCGGCGGCCACGGCCGCCCGGGCCGTCGCGGCGTGGATCGTGTCGATCGAGGTCTCGAGGCCCGCGGTTGCAAGGGCGCGGATGACCGGCAGCACGCGCCGCTGCTCCTCGTCGACCGGCACGGGGGTCGCGCCGGGCCTGGTCGATTCGCCGCCGATGTCGACGATGACCGCCCCCTGGGAGAAGAGTTCGCGGCCGCGCGCGATGGCGGTCTCGGCGGCGGCGAAGCGGCCGCCGTCGCTGAAGGAGTCGGGGGTGACGTTGAGCACGCCCATCACGAGGGTGGGGGCGCTCATCGCCGCCCTCCCTCGCCGTGCCGTGCGCCCGCCCCTCCGATCAGGGCCATCGCCTCGCTGCGCGCCTCGGGTGCGGCGAGCACGCCGCTCGAGGCGACGGTCACCGTCACGGCCTCGGTCTGGCGCACGCCCCGGTCGGCAACGCAGCCGTGGCTCGCCTCGAGCACCACGAGCACTCCCTCGGGGGCGAGCCCGGCCTCGAGTGCGTCGACGATCTGCTGGCCCAGGCGCTCCTGCACCTGGGGTCGGGCGGCGAGCGTGTCGACCACTTTGGGAAGCGCGCTGAGCCCGACGATGCGGCTGCCGGGGCGGTAGGCGATGTGGGCGCGCCCGCGGAAGGGCAGCAGGTGGTGCTCGCACACGGAGCGCAGCTCGATGTCGCGCAGCATCACGAGTTCTCCGGTGCGCTCGCCCACCGGCACGGCATCGGCGAGGTGCTGCACCGGATCCTGGCCTACGCCCGCGAAGAACTCCGCGTAGGCGTCGGCGACCCGCGACGGAGTGCTCGCGAGCTCGACGCTGTCGGGATCGGATCCGATCGCGCTCAGCAGCTCGCGCACCGCCGCGGCGATGCGTTCACGGTCGACCGACTCAGCCATGCGCTACCGGGTGTCGTCGCGGTCGTCGTCTGACGGGCCTCGCACGCCGAGGTTGCGGGGCGGACGGCTCGTCTCGCCGGGTGCGAGCGGCTCGCCGCCGGGCTGCGTCTGCGGGTCGCCGGGAACGGCCGAGCTCGCCGTCTCGTCGGCGCGGTGGTCGGAAGCCGGGCCGGCGTCGGAAGGCCGGTCGGAGCCCGAGGCATCCGCTGCCGACGAGCTCGGTGCGGCGTCGGCGCGATCGGCGCCCTCGGCACCGGGAGAGGTCGGCTCGGCGCCGTCGGGTGTCTCCACGCTGGGGCCGTGGTCGCCGGGGTGGCGGTTGTCGGTGCGCACCGCGACGGGAACCTCGATGGGCGGGCGGTCCGAGACCGGGCGCCGATCGTTCGACAGCCAGGTGGGCCGCTCGGGCAGCTTCTGCACGTCGCGGAAGATCTCGGCGATCTGCACGTGGTCGAGCGTCTCCTTCTCGAGCAGCTCGCGGGCGAGGGCGTCGAGAGTGTCGCGGTTGGTCACGAGGATCTCGTAGGCCTCGTTGTGGGCTTGCTCGAGCAGCGCGCGCACTTCGGCGTCGATCGAGACCGCGACCCCCTCGGAGTAGTCGCGGCTCTGGCCGAACTCGCCGAGGAAGGCGCCCGGCTGAGCCTGGCCCAGCTTCACTGGGCCGACCGAGGCCGACATGCCGTAGTCGGTGACCATCTTGCGGGCGGTGCCGGTGGCCTTCTCGATGTCGTTGCCCGCGCCGGTGGTGGGGTCGTGGAACACGAGCTCCTCGGCCACGCGCCCGCCGAGCGCGTAGGCGAGCTGGTCCTGCAGCTCGTTGCGCGACACCGAGTACTTGTCTTCGAGCGGGATCACCATCGTGTAGCCGAGGGCGCGGCCGCGCGGCAGGATGGTGATCTTCGTGACCGGGTCGGTGTGGTTGAGGCCGGCCGCGACGAGCGCGTGGCCGCCCTCGTGGTACGCGGTGATGAGCTTCTCGCGATCCTTCATCACCCGGGTGCGCCGCTGCGGGCCCGCGATCACGCGGTCGATCGCCTCGTCGAGGGCCCGGTTATCGATCAGCTGCGCGTTCGAGCGCGCGGTCAGCAGCGCGGCCTCATTGAGCACGTTCGCCAGGTCGGCGCCCGAGAAGCCCGGGGTCTTGCGCGCGACGACCTCGAGGTCGACGTTCTTCGAGAGCGGCTTGCCCTTCGCGTGCACCTGCAGGATCTTGAGGCGGCCCGGCATGTCGGGGGCGTCGACGCCGATCTGGCGGTCGAAACGGCCCGGGCGCAGCAGGGCCGGGTCGAGCATGTCGGGGCGGTTGGTCGCCGCGATCATGATCACGTTGGTCTTGGGGTCGAAGCCGTCCATCTCGACGAGCAGCTGGTTGAGCGTCTGCTCGCGCTCGTCGTGCCCGCCGCCCATGCCCTGGCCCCGGCGCTGGCCGACCGCGTCGATCTCGTCGACGAAGATGATGGCCGGAGCGTTGGCCTTGGCCTCCTTGAAGAGATCGCGCACACGGCTCGCGCCGACGCCCACGAACATCTCGACGAAGTCGGAGCCGGAGATCGAGTAGAAGGGCACGCCGGCCTCGCCGGCGACCGCGCGCGCGAGCAGCGTCTTGCCGGTGCCGGGAGGGCCGTAGAGCAGCACACCCTTGGGGATGCGGGCGCCCACGGCCTGGAACCGCGACGCGTCTTGCAGGAAGTCTTTGATCTCGTGCAGCTCTTCGACCGCCTCGTCGGCGCCCGCGACGTCGGCGAAGGTGACCTGCGGCATGTCCTTCGACACGAGTTTGGCCTTGTTCTTGCCGAACTGCATGACCCCGCGGCCGCCGCCCTGCATGGACGAGAGCATCCACCAGATCAGCAGGCCGATGAGCAGCAGCGGCAGCAGGAAGCCGAGCAGCGACCACAGCGGATTGGGCTGCGGCACCTTGTCGGTGAAGCCATCTGCGAGGTCGGCCTCGTTGACGGTCTCGACCACGGCCTCGCCGCGCTGGGAGACGTAGTAGAAGAAGACCTTGTCGGTGCCGGCCTTCTTGTCGGCCTTCTCGAGCGAGAGGTTGACCCGCTGGTCGCCGTCGATGATCTCGGCCTGCTTGACCTGCCCCTTGGTGATCATCTCGAGGCCGCGCTCGGTGGTGACCTCGCGGGTGTCGCCGCCCGACAGCAGCGACCAGCCGAGCAGCACGATGAGCGGCGCGACGATCAGGTACAGCAGCGGGCCGCGGAAGAGCTTGCGGCTCTTCGACGTGCTCTTCGTCGGTTTCTCTGGCAAGTCAGGGCCTTTCGAGACGGGCGTTGCGGGTCGCAGGTGCAAGCGTAAGCGTAGCCAATACCCCTGACATCGGGCTGCGCCGGGGCGCTTGTCCGCTCAGGGCGCAGCGCTCAGCTGTAGACGTGCGGCGCGAGCACGGCCACGTCGCGCAGGTTGCGGTAGTTCTCGGCGTAGTCGAGGCCGTAGCCCACCACGAACTCGACGGGGATGTCGAAGCCCACGTAGGCCACGTCGACCTCGATCTTGAGCGCCTCGGGCTTGCGCAGCATGGTGCAGATGCGCACCGACTTCGCGCCGCGGCTCTCGAGGTTCTCCTTGAGCCACGAGAGGGTGAGCCCCGAGTCGATGATGTCCTCGACGATCAGCACATCGCGGTCGGTGATGTCGCTGTCGAGATCCTTGAGGATCTTCACCACGCCGCTCGACTTCGTGCCGGCGCCGTACGACGAGACCGCCATCCAGTCCATCTGCGCGTGGAAGCGCAGCTCGCGCGCGAGGTCGGCCATCACCATGACGGCGCCCTTGAGCACGCCGACCAGCAGCGGGGGCTCGTCGCGGTAGTCGGCTTCGATCTCGCGCGCCATCTCGGCGAGGCGGGTGTTCAGTTCGGCTTCGGTGTGCAGTACGACGGTGAGGTCGTCCCCCAGCTGTTTCGCGTCCATGCGACTATTCTTCCACTGCTCGGGCCGGTGCCGGATCGCCCCGCCCCGTTTCGCCCGTTCGACCGGTCCGCGCACCTCCCGCGTTCTCGTCCGGCCTCGCGTGCGCTCGGACCATGCCGCGGTCGGACGGGTACCGCGCCCTACCTGCCCACCGTTCTCTCGGTCTTCGGCCGCATTTCGGAGGAGCTGCGGGGTTTCCGTCCGAAAGAGCGGAGAGCTCCGAAGAACGGGTGGGGTGGAAGGGCGGGTCAGGGCGGGCGCGGATCAGCGGGGCGCCCGCGGAGAGCCCGTCTGATGCGAGAACTCGAGCCGTCCGGCCGCTCGCGAGACCCGCACGCCGGGCACGTAGACCGGCCCCTGCCCGCGCCAATCGGTGACGAGCGCGGCAATCGCGGAGGTGTGCTCGCGGCTCAGGTGCGCGCCGAAGCGACGTGCCGCGATCACGCGGATCACCCGCCCGAGCAGCGCAGCCGGCAGCGCGGCGAGGGCTTCAACCGCCACCCCGGCGCGGGGCGGGGAGGCGCGACCCGCGACCGCGGGCGTTCCGGCCGCCCCCTCCCCCTCGTCTGATATCCCCGCGAGCGCCACGGCCGCGATCCCTTCGGCGATGGCGTCGAGGGCGTCGGCGTCCTCTCGGGCGAGGTCGGCGCTGCGTGCGAGCGCGGCGGGCACGCCGGGGCCGAGCTCGCGCACGAGCACGGGCAGCACCCGCTCGCGCACGCGCACGCGGGAGAAGGCGGCGTCGCGATTGTGCGGATCCCGCCACGGCTCGAGGCCGGCCTCGGCGCAGGCGGCCTCGGTCGTGGCGCGCGTGATCTCGGGCGGCGCGGTGAGGAACGGGCGCAGGATCGCGACGCCGGGATCCTGGGACGAGTCAATCTCGCCGGGTCGACCGCCTCCGTCGGACCGGCCGTCCCGGGCCTCGCGGCCGGGCGCACCGCCCCCGGCAGCCGGGCGGCCGTCGAACGCGAGCTCGCGCCGGGGAGGGATGCCCGCGAGGCTGCGAAGCCCAGACCCCCGCGCGAGCGCGAGCAGCACCTGCTCGGACTGGTCGTCGCGGGTGTGCGCGGTGAGGATCGCGGCGGCACCGCTGCGCTCGGCCGCCCGGGCGAAGGCTGCGTACCGGGCGGCGCGCGCCGCTGCCTCTGGCCCGTCGCCCCGCCCCTCGCCGACGCGCACCCGATCCACGATCACCGGCGCGAGGCCCAGCCGCTCGGCCTGCTCTGCGGCGCGGGCCGCGACGAGCGCCGACCCCTGCTGCAGCGCGTGATCCACCACCACTGCGCCGGCTCGCAGGCCCGCGCGCTCGGCCTCGTACGCGGTCGCGGCGGCGAGCGCCAACGAGTCGGCCCCGCCCGAGAGCGCGACCAGCACGAGCGGCGCGGATCCGGCCCCCTCGCCGGCCGCCGCGCGCTCCGACCGCGCCGTCGCTCCGGTTGCGAGCGCCGTCGACCAGGCTGCGAGCGCGCGCCGCACCGCCGCCCTGGTCTCGAGAACCGCCCGCTGCACCATGCCCCCACGCTACCGCGGCGGCGAGCCTCGGCGATCGGGTACCCTGAGACCGGCAACACACACCGAGGCCGGGACGCCCCGCCTCACGCGACAGAAAGCAACGGAGGAGCGCATGGCCGCAGCATTCGACGCCGTCATCGAGATCCCGAAGGGGAGCCGCAACAAGTACGAGGTCGATCACGAGACCGGTCGCGTCTACCTCGACCGCGTGCTCTACACGAACTTCGTCTACCCGACCGACTACGGCTTCTTCGAGGAGACGCTCGGCGAGGACGGCGATCCGCTCGACGTGCTCGTGCTGCTCGACTACCCCGTGTTCCCCGGCGTGGGCATCAAGGTGCGCCCGGTCGGCGTGCTGCACATGAGCGACGAGGCCGGCGGCGACGACAAGGTCATCGCGGTGCAGTACAAGGATCCGCGCTGGTCGCACATCCAGGACGTCGACGACATCCCCGAGTACACCCGCAAGGAGATCCAGCACTTCTTCGAGCGCTACAAGGACCTCGAAGAGGGCAAGTGGGTGAAGGTCGACGCCTGGGGCTCGGCCGCCGACGCCGAACAGCTCATCACCGAGGCGCAGCAGCGCCTCGCAGACGAGCACTGAGGCTCAGCTCGGCGAGGAACGAGCCGCGCGCGCAGCAGCGCCTCGCGAACGAGCACTGAGGCTGAGCGCGGCGGGGCACGAGCCGCGCGCGTGGCCGAGGGGGCTCGGGATCATGGATCCCGAGCCCCCTCGGCGTCTCTGCCCCGGGTCGCCGTCTCGACACGAGAGAGGGGCCCGGGATCCTGCGATCCCGAGCCCCTCCCCGTGTGAGTTCCGCCCGCGCGCTAGAACGCGATGTAGAACGCCGGGTTGACGAAGTCGTACCAGCCGCCGTCCTGGTTGGGGCGCATCTCGAAGTGCAGGTGGCAGCCGGTGCTGGCGCCGGTGGTGCCGACGAAGCCGATGGTCTGGCCGGCGTTGACCCACTGGCCGCCGCTCACGCTCGCCCACTGCACCATGTGGGCGTAGCGGGTCTGCCAGCCGTTGGGGTGGTTGATGTTGACCATGTTGCCGCCCCCGCCCGGATCCCAGTAGGCCATGGTGACGGTGCCGGCCTGGGCCGCCACGATCGGGGTCCAGCAGGCCGTGGCGAGGTCGATGCCGGTGTGGTTCCATCGGCCCGGCGATCGGAAGCCCTCGGAGACGTAGTAGCCCGAGGTGGGCAGCACCCAGCCGTTGCTGGTGGCGGGTGGCGGGGGCGCGATCACACCGCCGCCTCCACCGCCTCCGCCGCCACCGCCGCCGCTGTTGGCGGCCTCCTGGGCGCGGCGCAGCGCCTCGGCGGCTTCGGCGGCCTGCCGCTGGCGCTCCCGCTCGGCGGCGATGCGCTGCTCCTCCTCGATACGCAGGCGCTCGCGGTACCCGGTGACCGTGGTGGTCGTCTCGTCCTTCAGCGCTTCGAGCTGCAGCTGCAGCTCGCGCTGCTGGGCCTCCTGAGCGCGCACGCGCTCCTCCTGAGAGGCGGCGGCCTCGGCGGCGGCCTGCTGCTTCGCCGCGTACTCCTGCCGCAGCACCTCGCGCTCGGCGCGGGCGCTCTCAGCCTGCTGGCTCAGCGCGTCGGCGGTGTTCGCGGCCTGCTCGGCCTGCTCTGAGAGCTGCGTGTTGCGCTCGGTGGCCTTCGACATCGAGGCCATGCGCTCGAGCAGCGCATCGGTGGTGCTGCCGTCGGAGTCGAGGAAGAGCTCCATGCTGCGGTCGACGCCGCCCGAGCGGTACATCTGCGCGACGATCACGCCGGCGCGATCCGCGGCCTCCTCGGCCTCCTTGCGGCTCTCCTCGGCCTGGCGCTCGAGGTTCTGCAGCTTCTCGGTGGCGCGCGAGAGGTTCTCCTCGGCGGTGTTCAACTCGGCCATGGCCACGGAGGCGAGGTTGCGCAGGCGGTCGAGCTCCTGCTCGCTCGCGGCGAGGAGCCCCTCGATCTCGGTGACCTTCTTGCTCGCGCTCGCCTCGTTCTGCTTCGCCCGCTGCACGTCGTCCCAGGTGGGGAGGTCGAGTGCGTGAGCGGGCGCCGCCGCCGCCTGCCCTCCGACGAGCAGTCCGGCGGCGAGCACGCAGCTGCCGAGCACACCGATGGCGCGCCTCAGCGCCCCCGAGTTCTTCTTCGCCATATCCCCTGACCCGTCTTCGGACTGTGTGATCCCAGCCAACGGTAACACTCCCGTTCCTCGAGCGCACCGCGGCCGGCCCGCACCGCCGATATCCGACGCACGGCTCAGTCGTCGAGCAGGGCCGCCGCGAACATGGGTCGGGCGGCGTCGACGCCGGGCGGATGGAAGATGCCGGCCGCCGCGTCGCGGTAGAGGCGGCTCGCCTCGTGCTCGCCGTCGAAGCCGGCTCCGCCGCAGCAGATCAGCGCGGTCTCGGCGCAGCGGCGGGCGGCGTTGCCGGCGTTGATGCGCGTGCTCACGAGGTGCAGGGGCCAGCCGGCGCCGTGGTCGATGAGCTCGTCGAGATCCCGAGTCACGGCATCGAGCTGCGCCGGCACCGCGAGGAACTCGAGGTGCGCATCGGCGAGTCGGGTGCGGTGCTCGGGCACCTCGGCGAGGCTCGTGTCGCGGCGGGCGGATCGGCGCTGCCGCAGCCCGTCGGCGGCGACGTCGAGGGCGCGCCTCGCGAGGCCCGTGTAGACCGAGGCGACGAGCAGCTGGAAGTTGCTCGCGATCGCGAAGGTGAGCAGGTCGGGGTGATCGCCGGCGGGGATGCGGCGCGCCACGCGATCCGCGGGCATCGGCGCACGGTCGAGCGCGGTCGCGCGGCTGTGCGAGGCGCGCATGCCGAGCACGTCCCATCGCTCGGAGACCGTGACGCCCCCGCCGTCGCGCTCGAGGAAGCCGAAGACGAGGGTGGGCTGCTCGGGGTCGCTCTCGTCGAGCCCATGCACGATGAGCCTCGTCCAGACGGGAGAGAGCGAGGTGAAGATCTTGACGCCCGTCAGGCGGTAGCCGCCCGCGCCGTCGGGTTCGGCGCGGGTGGCCGAGCCCTGCAGCACCCAGTCGTTCGACGGCTCGCTGATGCCGAACGCGAAGATCTCGCCCGCCTTCGCCTCCTCGAAGACCCGCCCGAGCGAGCGGTCGCCGCGCGCGAACATGGCATGCACCACCCCCGTGCACATGAGGTGCATGTTGACGGCGAGCGCGGTGGCGGGGGCTGCGGTGGCGAGCCGCTGCTGCAAGCGCGACACGTCGGGCAGCGTGAGGCCCGGCCCGCCGTACTCCTCGGGCACGAACAGCTCGAGGTAGCCGCGCTCGCGCAGCTCGGCGAGATCGTCGTCGCAGAAGCCGTTCTCCCGATCGGTGACGGCGGCGCGTTCGCGGAAGCGGTGCAGCAGCTCATCGGGCAGGTAGCGTTCGGAGAGCCGCGCGTGGCGGGCCTCGCGATCCTCGGTCGCGCTCATCGTGCTTGTCGTGCTCGTCGTGCTCGCGTTCTCACTCACCCGGCCATGCTATCGAGCGGCCTCCGCGGGGCGCTGGCCGAGAGCGGAGACGGGGTCGGGGCACACCGGGGTCTTGTTCGGGATCGGGATCCGGCTTCCCCGATCGCCCTCGCTCACTCCCCCGCCGCGAGCAGCGCGGTGACCCGGTACGGGATGACCTCGCGCAGGAAGAGGCTGGTCGATGTGCGGTTGATGCCGGGGCAGAGGCGGATCTCCTCGCTCACCCGGTAGAGGTCGTCGGGGTCCTTCGCCACCACGCGCAGCAGCAGGTCGGTGCTGCCGGCCGGCGCGAAGCACTCGAGCACCTCGGGGATGTTCGCGAGCGCTTCGACGGCCTCACCGATCTGGTGCTGGTCGAGCTCGACCTGCACGCTCGCTCCGACGGGGCGGCCGAGCGCGGCCGGTGCGATGCGCGCGCTGTGCAGCCGCAGCGCCCCCGACTCGCGAAGCCTCTCGAGTCGTGTCTGCACGGTGCCGCGCGCGAGGCCGAGACGCATGGCGATCATGGCGGTCGGCATGCGGCCGTCTTCGTCGAGCAGGGTCAGGATGCGTCGGTCTGTCGCGTCGATCCCGTTCACATTGCCCACTTTCTGCCTGTCTAATCCATTCATTATTGACCATATTGATCAATGGGACCAGATTCGCTTGCGCGATTCGTCGCATACCGCTGTACTGGCTCGCAGGGCGCGGTCAGCGCACCGACCCGGCACCGCGAGCGCAGCACCCCGCGCTCGCGGATCGAATCGCAGCACCACCCCCGCTGCAGAACCGAAAGCGAACACGCACGTGAGCACCACCCCCGCCCTCACCTCCCCGGAAACCGAGGCCGCCGGTGCGACCCCACCCGGCATCGCGCTCCATCGACCGAGGCTGCGCGCGACGCTGACCGCCCTCACCCTCTTCAGCCTGCTCGCCGCGGCGAACCTGGCGACCCCGCTCTACCCGCTCATCGAGCGGCGGCTCGGCATCGACAGCTTCGGCGTGACGATCGCGTTCTCGAGCTACGTGCTGAGCCTGCTCGCGGGGCTGCTGCTCTTCCGCCGCCTGAGCGACGTGCTCAACCGCCGCACCGTGCTGGTCTGCGCGCTCGCGGCGACGGCGACGGCCACCCTCGCTCTCGCGTTCGCCCCCACCCTCGCGTGGTTCTGCGCCGCGCGGGCCGTGCAGGGCCTCGCGATCGCCGCGGCGACCGGCACGGGTTCGAGCGCCCTGCGCGTGCTGCTGGCGGGGCGCTCCGATCTCAGCGGGCGCCTCACCCTGCTCGCCACCTCGGGCGGTGTCGCCGCCGGGCCGATCCTGGGCGGGCTGCTCTCGCTGCTCGGGATCGAGACCGTCGCGCCGTTCATCGGCTGGTCGATGCTGCTGCTGGTGCTGGCGCCCGCGATCCTGCTGATCGCCCCGCACCGGGAATGCCGCCAGGAGGCGGGGGCGCGCATCGCCGCGGCCTCCGCCGAGATGCGCGCCGCGGAGCCCGACCCCGCAGCCGAGACCCGCACCGACGCGAACTCGGCGATCCGCTTCGCTGCCGTCGTCGGCTTCGCGAGCTTCGCGCTCTTCGGACTGTGCCTCTCGCTCGCCCCGTCGCTGCTCTCCGAGATGCTGGCGACAGACTCGCTGCCGCTGCTCGGCCTGCTCGCCTCGCTCGTGCTGCTGGCATCGGCGACGATGCAGCTGCTCCCCCTGCGCGGTGCGTGGCGCGCCCCGCTCGGGCTCTCGCTCTTCGCGGCCGGCATGCTCGCCCTGGGCTCGGCTCCGACCGCCTCGGCGCCGGCGCTCTTCGTCGCGGGCAGCCTGCTCGCCGGAGCGGGCCAGGGCATCGCGTTCCAGGCGGCGTTCGGCGCGGCGGTCGCCGCGGTGCCCCAGTCGCGTCACGCGTCGACCGTCAACCTGGTCTACGCCGTCACCTACCTCGGCAGCGCGCTGCCGGTGCTGGGGCTCGGCCTCGCCGCCCGCGGCGTCGGGCTCGCGCCGGCGGTGCTGGGCTTCGCGATCCTCGTCGCGTGCGGCTGCGCGCTGCTCGCGATGCGCGCGGGGCGCCGGATCGCCCGGCGCTGAGCGCGGCCTAGGCGCGCCCGAGGAACCGCTCGAGTGACTGCTGGTCGGCTTCGCTCAGCATGGAGCTGAAGCGGTCGGCGAGCGCGGTGCGGGCGATCCGCCCGGCCTCCGCAGCGTCGCGGCGCTCGATCGCCTCGAAGAGCCCGGAGTCGATGCGCACCGATTCGAGCTTCACGCTGTTGTCGCCCGGGCTGCGCTCGGCGTCGCGCTGCAGCAGGCCGCGCAGCGCGCCCCACACGGCGTGTCCGCTGAGCGCGAGGATCTGATTGCCGCTCGCCTCCCACACGCGCTCGTGGAACGCGAGGTCGGCGTCGGCGAAGTCGGGGGCGTCGGCGTCGGCCGCGTCGCGCATGCGATCGATGGCCTCTCGCATGAGCTCGAGCTCGGCGTCGGTGTGCCGGATCGCGGCGAGCTCGCTCGCGGATCCGTCGAGGATGATGCGGTACTGCAGTAGCTCGGCGAGGTCGAGGGAGGCGGTGCCGAGCATCGTGCGGAACGAGCGTCCGAGCGTGTCGGGCGACGGGGCCAGCACGACGGGACCGCCGCGGGTGCCGGGCCGGGGTTCGAGCAGGCCCATGCTCTGCAGCACGCGCAGCGCCTCGCGCACGGTCGGGCGGCTCACCCCGAACTGCCCCATGAGGTCGCGCTCGCTCGGCAGCTGGGATCCCACGGGGAACTCGCCCGAGAGGATCGCGTGCTCGATCTGCTCGACGATCCGCTGGTAGGTGTAGACCGGCGAGGCGGCGGTGAAGCTGTGCGAGGAGGTCAACGCTGAGGCTCCTTGGGGCGCGTCGGCTGGCAGAGGCGCCTTCAGTCTAGTGCCCGGCGCGGGCCGGGCAGGCGGGGTTTCCCGTTCCCGGCCTATGCGCCGGCTCTGTTGCACCAAGTGGCCTTACCATCTATCCTGTTGCTTGTCTCTCAGTGCTGAGAGCGTGATCGACGGCATCCCTGTTCGATGGCTCCTCGCACACCGACGACAATGGCCTGGGGCAGGTATCACGCCCCGACGCCACATGCCCGATACGCCGACCCGGTCGGCACTCCCTGCGACAGGAAGCAAAGATGCGACGCAAGACACCACTCATCCTCACCGCGGCACTCGCCACGGCCACGGCGCTCGTGCTCGCGGGCTGCTCGGCCGGCTCCGGCGGCAGCACCGGCGCGGGCGACACCGCCGAACGCACCTCGGCCACCGTCGCGCTCACCGCCGCACCCGTCAACCTCGACTTCACCACCACCGCCGGCGCGGCGATCCCGCAGGCGCTCATGTCGAACGTCTACGAGGGCCTGGTCGAGATCAACCAGGAGGGCGAGATCGTCCCGCTGCTCGCCGAGGATTGGAGCCTCAGCGACGACCGCAAGACCTACACCTTCAAGCTGCACGAGGGCGTCACCTTCTCGAACGGCGAGCCCTTCACCGCCGAAGACGTGAAGTTCAGCTTCGACCGCGTCAAGACCGACTGGACCACCACTCTCAAGGGCAAGATGGACGTCGTCGAGAGCGTCGAGGCGCTCTCCGACACCGAGGTTGCCGTGCACCTGAACCAGCCCTCCAACGCCTGGCTGTTCGACATCGCCACCCCCATCGGTGCGATCTTCACCCCCACCGGCGTCGACGACCTGGCGAACGCCCCCGTCGGCACCGGCCCCTACGAGGTCTCCTCCTGGACCCAGGGCGAGAGCCTCGTGCTCGACACCCGCGACGACTACTGGGGCGACGCCCCCGGTGTCGAGCAGGTCACCCTGAAGTACCTCGCCGACGCGACCGCGACCACCAACGCCCTGCGCACCGGAGACGTCGACGCGATCGTCAACCTGCAGGCCCCCGAGCTCGTGAGCACCTTCGAGGAGGATCCCGCGTTCGAGGTCGTCTCGGGCACGTCGAGCGGCGAGATCTCGCTCTCGCTCAACAACCGCATCGCGCCCTTCGACGACGTGCGCGTGCGCCAGGCGGTGCTGCACGCGATCGACCGCCAGGCGATCATCGACACGGCGTGGAACGGCTACGGCTCGCTCACCGCGACCTACGTGACCCCGCTCGAGCCCTACTACGTCGATCTCAACGACGCCTACGAGTACGACCCCGAGAAGGCCAAGGATCTGCTCGCGGAGGCCGGCGCCGAGAACCTCGACATCACCTTCAAGGTGCCGACCCGCCCCTACGCGCAGGCCGTCTCCGAGATCGTGGTCTCGCAGCTCGCCGAGGTGGGCATCAACGCCAAGATCGAGTCGTCCGAGTTCCCCGCCGTGTGGCTCGACGACGTGTTCACGAACCACAACTACCAGATGACCACGGTGCTCGCTGTCGAGGCGCGCGACCTGCTCACCGTCTTCAACAACCCCGATTACTACATCGGCTACGACAACTCGAAGATCGCGCCCATCGCTGCCGAGGCCGACGCCGCAGACGAGGCCGGCTACATCGAGGGCATGCAGCAGGTGCAGCAGCAGATCGTCGACGACGCCGCGAGCGGCGTGCTGTTCCTCTTCCCGAACATCGTGATCACCGCCGCGGGCCTCGAGGGCGTGCCGGAGAACGCGATCGTCGAGGCGCTCGACCTCACCGAGCTCTCCTGGAAGTAGCGACACCCGGTCCCCGGTCGCAGCTCCGAGGCGCTGCGACCGGGGGCCGCCCCGTACCCCCGTTCCGAGCCCGCCGACCCGGGCTGCGACAAGGAGCCCCATGGCCATACGACTACTCGTGAACCTCGCCCGCTTCGCGGTGACGTTCCTCGTGGCGACCGTCGTCGTCTTCCTCTTCATGCGGCTCATTCCCGGCGATCCCGCGCAGGTCGCGCTGGGCGTCAACGCCAGCCCCGAGCTGCTCGCCCAGATGCGCGAGCAGTTCGGCACCGACCGGCCGCTCGCCGTGCAGTACTTCGACTGGGTCGGCGGCCTGCTGCGCGGCGACTTCGGGGTCTCCTACGTCACGCGCCAGGACATCAGCCCGCTCGTCATCGACCGGCTGCAGGTGAGCCTCATCCTCGTGCTCACCGCCATGGCGGTCGCCCTCTTCGTCGCGATCCCGCTCGGCACCATCGCCGCCGTGCGCCACCGCGACTTCTCGGGCATCGCGATCGGCGCCGTGTCGCAGATCGGCGTCGCGATCCCCGGCTTCCTCGCGGGCATCCTGCTCGTCATCGTCTTCTCCCTCCAGCTCGGATGGTTCCCCGCCGGCGGCTGGACGCCGCCGAACCAGGACTTCGGCGAGTTCCTGCGCCGGCTGTTCCTCCCCGTGCTCGCCCTCGCATCCGTGCAGGGCGCGATCCTCACCCGCTACGTGCGCAGCGCCGTGCTCGAGATCATGAGCGAGGACTACCTGCGCACCGCCCGCGCGAAGGGCCTCAGCAAGACCGGCGCGCTGCTCAAGCACGGCATGCGCAATGCGGCGATCCCCGTCATCACGGTCACCGGCGTGCAGATCGCCGCGCTCATCATCGGCGCCGTCGTGATCGAACGCGTCTTCGTGATCCCGGGCCTCGGCTCGATGCTGCTCGACGCCGTGGGCAACCGCGACCTGCTCACCGTGCAGTCGCTCGTGATGGTGCTCGTCGCGATCACCCTGCTCATGAACCTCCTCATCGACGTGATCTACACCATCGTCGACCCGCGCATGCGAAAGAGCTCCTGACATGGACACCACGCAGAACCCCGTCCCTTCCAGCCAGGCCCCGCGCACGAGCGCGATCGCCGCTCCCCGCGTGCCCCGCCGCCGCATCGGCCGCCGTCGCCTCTCCCCCACGCTCATCGCTGGCCTCGTGCTCGTGGGCGTCGTGGCGATCACCGCGCTGCTGTCGTTCGTGTGGACGCCCTACGATCCCGTGCAGGCGAACCCCGCCGACCGGCTGCAGGGGCCGAGCCTCGCCCACCTCTTCGGCACCGACAAGTACGGCCGCGATCTCTTCTCGGGCATGCTCGTGGGCGCCCGCATCACCCTCTTCGTCGGCCTCATCTCGGTCGGCATCGCGCTGCTCATCGGCACCCCGCTCGGCATCATCGCCGGCATCCGGGGCGGCTGGATCGAAGAGGTCATCATGCGCACCTCCGACATCGCCCTCGCCTTCCCGGCGCTGCTGCTCGCGATCATGTTCGGCGCGGTGTTCGGCCCGTCGACGGTGTCGGCGATGATCGCGATCGGCATCTCGACGATCCCGGGCTTCGCGCGCGTCGCAAGATCCGGCACCCTCCAGGTGATGAGCACCGAGTACGTGCTCGCGGCGCGCGCCGCGAGCCAGTCGCGGTTCCGGATCGCGGTGCGCCACGTGCTCCCCAACATCATCGGCATCGTCGTGGTGCAGTGCTCGGTCGCGTTCGCGCTCGCCGTGCTCGCGGAGGCGGCCCTGAGCTTCCTCGGCCTCGGCACCCCGCCGCCCACGCCCTCCTGGGGGCGCATGCTGCAGGAGTCGCAGCAGTTCCTCGGCACGCACCCCTCGCTCGCGATCTTCCCCGGCGTGGCCATCGCGATCGCGGTGATGGGCTTCAACCTGCTGGGCGACGGCCTGCGCGACCGATTCGATCCGAAGCTGAACGGAGGCCGCTCATGAGCGCCACCCCCGAGGCGGCCGGCGCGCCGCTGCTCACCGTCGACCGCCTGCGGGTCGCAGCCGGCGAGCGCACGCTCGTGCACGACTTCTCGCTGCACATGCAGCGCGGCGAGCGCATCGGCCTCATCGGCGAGTCCGGATCGGGCAAGTCGATGACCACCACCGCGCTGCTCGGCCTGCTGCCCTCCGGCGTCACCGCCACGGGATCGGTGCGGTTCGGCGACTCGCCGCGCAACCTGCTCGAGACGCGCGACTCCGAGCTCATGAAGATCCGCGGCAACGACATCGCGATGGTCTTCCAGGAGCCGCTCACCGCGCTCAACCCGCTCATGCGCGCCGGCGACCAGGTCGCCGAGATCATGCTGCAGCACCGCACCGTGTCGGGCAAGGCCGAGGCGCGCCGCCGCGCGATCGAGATGCTCGACGCGGTGAAGCTGCCGAACCCCGCCGAGGCCGCGCGCGCCTACCCGCATCAGCTGTCGGGCGGCCAGCGCCAGCGGGTGATGCTCGCGATGGCCCTCGCCAACGACCCGAGCCTGTTGCTCTGCGACGAGCCCACCACCGCCCTCGACGTCACGGTGCAGCGCCAGGTGCTCGACCTGATCCTCGAACTCGTGCGCGAGCGCGGCACCGGCCTGCTCTTCATCACGCACGACCTCGCGGTGGTCGCGAACATGTGCACGCGCGTGCTCGTGATGAACCAGGGCGAGATCGTCGAGGAGGGGCCGACCGAGCAGGTGTTCACCCGGCCCCGGCACCCCTACACGCGGGGTCTGCTGGCGGCCTCGGATCTCGAGGCGACCGACGCGAACGGGCGCCTCTTCACCGTCGCGAGCGCCGCGTCGTACGTGCCGCCGACGCCCGAGGAGGAGCGCGCCGCCGAGGCCGCTGCCGCCGAGGCCGCACTGGTCGAGCGCGAGGCGCAGGCCGCCGCCGAGGCGGCCGACACCCTGGAGGCCGGGGCCGGCACGACCGGCACCGACCCCGCGGCGGCCGCCCACGCCGAGCCGGTGATCCGCGTCACCGACCTCGTGCGTACCTACTCCCGCGGCCGCACCAGCCTCCTCAAGCCGGCGCCCCTCGTGCACGCGCTCAAGGGCATCTCGTTCGAGGTGCCCGAGGGCGGCCGGCTGGGCGTCGTCGGCGAGTCCGGATCCGGCAAGTCGACCCTGCTGCGCATCCTCGCGGGCCTCGACCAGCCCACATCGGGCAGCGCCGTGGTCGCGGGCAACGAGGTCTCGGGTGCGCGCGAGTCGCAGCTGCGCGAGCTGCGCCAGAACCTGCAGATCGTGTTCCAGGACCCGATGGGCTCGCTCGACCCGCGCATGACCGTTGAGCAGATCATCTCCGAACCGCTGCTCGTGCGCGGCCGCGACGAGAGCGCCGCGCAGCGCTCCCGCATGGTCGCCGAGATGCTCGAGGCCGTGGGGCTGCCGGTCGACTCCGCCGAGCGCTATCCGCACCAGTTCTCGGGCGGTCAGCGCCAGCGCATCTCGATCGCCCGCGCGCTCATCTGCCGGCCGAAGGTGGTGGTCGCCGACGAGCCCGTCAGCGCGCTCGACGTGTCGGTGCGCGCGCAGGTGCTCAACCTGCTCGCCGACCTCGTCGAGGAGTACGGACTCACGCTCGTGTTCGTGTCGCACGACCTCGGCGTCGTGCGACATCTCTGCGACTCGGTCGTCGTCATGCAGTCCGGCGAGATCGTCGAGGCCGGCGACACCGAGACCGTCTACAACGCACCCGAGCACCCGTACACGCAGCGCCTGATCGACTCGTCGCTCACGCTGAGGCAGGAGCTCGCCGGAGCCCGCTGAGGCGACCGCCGCTCCACCGCTCCAGCCCTCCCGATCCGCAGCCCCGCGGCCCCGCGCCGCAGTGAGGAGATCCACATGACCGACCCGCAGCAGATCATCGCCCTCGACGCAGGCGCTCTCTCGGCGGCCTACGAGACCGGCGAGCTCACACCCGGCGAGGCCGCAGAGGCGGTCATCGCCCGCGTCGAGGCCCGCGAGCCCGAGCTGGGCGCCCTCTACCTGTTCGACCCCGAGCAGGTGCGCGCCGACGCCGCGGCGTCGACGGCGCGGTGGCGGTCCGGGCAGCAGCGGGGCCCGTTCGACGGCGTTCCGGTGACGGTCAAGGAGAACATCGCGCGGGCCGGGCAGCCGAAGCCCTCGGGCACCGCGATCCCGAACCCGCCGATCGCCGATCGCAACGCCCCCACCACCGACCGCCTGCTCGAGGCCGGCGCCGTGATCGTCGGCTCGACCACGATGCCCGACTGGGGCATGCTCTCGTCGGGCGTCTCGAGCCTGCACGGCATCACCCGCAACGGCCTCGACCCCGCGCTCACCGCGGGGGGCTCCAGCGCCGGCGCGGGCACCGCGGCCGCCGCCGGCTACGGCCCCCTGCACGTCGGCACCGACATCGGGGGTTCGATCCGCCTGCCCGGCTCGTGGCAGGGACTCACCGCGCTCAAGCCGAGCGAGGGCCTCATCCCCCTCGACGTGCCCTACACCGGCCGCGCCGCAGGGCCCCTCACCCGTACGGCCGCCGACGCGATCCGCCTCATGTCGATCGTCGCGCAGCCCGACCCCCGCGACTACCTCACGCGCCCCTACCAGCCGATGGACTGGTCGACCGAGCCGCTCTCGCCCGCCGGCATGCGCGTCGCGCTGCAGCTCGACGCCGGGTCGGGCCTGCCGGTCGAGGCCGAGACCCGCGCCACCGTCGAGCGCGCCGCGCAGCTCTTCGCCGACGCGGGCGCCACCGTGGTGCCGCTCGATCCGTTCGTGCCCGCCGAGGTGCTCGACGGGCTCGTCGACTTCTGGCGCAGCCGATCCTACGCCGACTACGAGGCGCTGACCGAGGCCGAGCGCGCCTGCGTGCTCCCCTTCATCGCCGAGTGGTGCAGCGCCGGCGCCGGCATCAGCGCGGCGCAGACGGTGCGCAACCGCGGCTGCGCCGACACGATGGCGCAGCTCACGCGCGCGGCGACCGAGCCGTTCGATCTCGTGCTGTCGCCCGTGACCCCGGTGGCCGCGTTCGCCGCCGAGGATCCGATGCCCATCACCGACCCGCTGCAGACGATGGGGCACATCTCGTTCACCGTGCCCTACAACATGTCGGGGCAGCCCGCCGTGTCGGTGAACGCGGCGGTGCAGGCCGACGGCCGCACCGTGGGCCTGCAGATCGCGTCGCGGATCGGCAGCGACGATCGTCTGCTGCGCGTCGCCCGCTGGTTCGAGACCGTGCGCGGCGAGGCCGCCGCGGTCGACTGGGCCTCGATCGCGTAGCACTCGGGTCGCATCCCCGAGATGCAGCGGAGCCCCGTATGGCAGTCTCCCGTGGGAGGCTGCCATACGGGGCTCCACTGTTGCTGCGCCGGCGAGGCGCGGCGCTACGCGGTGGGCGGCGTGAAGCGACCGTCGATCGCGGTCCAGCCCCCGTCGACGAACAGCGTGGTGCCGGTGACGAAGCTCGAGGCCTCCGACGCGAGGTAGACGACGGCGCCGGCGAGCTCGTCGGGGCGCGACCAGCGGCCGAGCGCGCTCTTCGTGGCGTAGGCGCGATCCCACTCCTCGTCCTGCTTGATCTGCACGGTCAGCGGGGTCTCCACGATGCCGGGTGCGACGACGTTGACGCGCACGCCCTGCGCGCCGAACTCGGCCGCCGCGGTCTTGGCGAGCTGCACGAGGCCGGCCTTGGTGGCGGCGTAGACGCCCTGGCCGGGCTCGACCACCTGGGCGCGGATCGAGGCGAAGCCCACGATCGAGCCGCCGCCGTTCGCCGCGAAGGCCTTGCCGAAGTGGCGGATCAGCTGGAACGACGAGCGCAGGTTGAGGTTCACGACTCGGTCGTACTCCTCCATCGTGTAGTCCTCCATGCGCTTGCGCACGTTCATGGCGGCGGTGAACACGAGCGCCGACGCGTCGCCGAAGCGCTCGGCGGCGGCCTCCACGTCGGCGTCGTCGAGCACGTCGAGGCGGGTGGCCTCGGCGATGCCGCCGCGCTCAGCGATCGCGGCGGCGGTGGCCTGGGCCGCGTCGAGCGAGAGGTCGGCCACGACGACGCGCGCTCCGTGGGCGGCGAGCGCCAGGGCGGCCTCGCGGCCGATGCCCCCGGCGCCCACCACGACGGCGGTGCGGCCGTCGAGGCGGAAGAGCTGGGAGTAGTCGGGGGTGCTGGTCATGCGGTGCTGCTTTCTGTCGGTGGGCGGGCGCGACGGGTCGGCCGGGAGGGGTTGCGGCCGAGCGGGGCCGGCTGCGGCGGGTGGTCAGCTGCGGGCGACGGGCCGGATCATCGCCATGCGGGTGACGGTGAACTCTTCGATGGCGTAGCGGGGGCCTTCCCGGCCCACCCCCGAGTCCTTCACGCCGCCGTAGGGCATGATGTCGGATCGGAAGCCGGGGATCTCGTTGACGACCACACCGCCTACCTCGAGCCGGTCGAGCGCTGCGAAGGCGCTCTCGAGCGAGGCGGTGAAGATGGCGGCCTGCAGGCCGTAGCGCGAGTCGTTGACCACGTCGATCGCCTCGTCGACCGAGTCGACCACGGTGAGGCAGACGACGGGGCCGAAGATCTCCTCGCGCCACACCTCGACGTCGCGGGGCACGGAGCCGAGCACGACGGGCGGCACCGCCGCGGCGCGGTCGGCCTGCGCGAGGGCCTCTGCCGAGGGGGCGAGCAGCTCGGCGCCGGCGTCGAGGGCGCGCGCGACGGTGGCGCGGATCCGGTCGCCCGAGGCGTCGTTGATGACGGGGGCGACGTTGGTCTCGGGATCTCGGGGGTCGCCGACCACCAGCTCTGCGAGGCGCTCCGTGAGCCGCGCGGCGAAGCGGTCGGCGATGCGGCGGTGCAGCACGATGCGCTGCACCGAGATGCAGGCCTGCCCGTTGGCGTAGAAGCCGCCCGTCAGCACCGCGCCGACCGCGGCTTCGACGTCGGCGTCGTCGGCGACGATGAACCCGGTGTTCGATCCGAGTTCGAGCAGCGCCTTGCGGGGGGCCGCCTGCTGGGCGATGAGGTGGCCGATCTTGGCGGATCCGGTGAACGAGACCACCTGAGCGCGGGGGTCGCGCACGAGCAGCTCGCCCACCTCGGGGCCGCCGTTGACGAGCTGGGCCGCGGCTCCCGTCACCCCGTGGGAGGCGAGCACGTCGCGCACGATCGCGAACAGCTCGATCGTGGCGAGCGGCGTGTTGGGAGCCGGCTTCACGATGATCGGGCAGCCCGCGGCGATCGCGGGGGCCAGCTTGTGGGTGGCGAGCAGCACCGGATAGTTGAAGCCGGCGATGCCGACGACCACGCCGGCGGGCTTGCGGGTGTAGTAGCCGACCATGCCTCGGCCGAGTTCCTGCAGGTCGAGGGGCACGGTCTCGCCGGTGACGTGCGAGGCCTCCTCGGCGGTGGCCTCGAAGGTGACGATGGTGCGCGCGACCTCGACGCGGCAGTCGCGCAGCGGCTTGCCGGTCTCGAGCACGAGCAGCTGCTCGAAGCGCTCGCGGTCGGCGCGCAGACGGTCGCAGATGCCGGTGAGGATCGCCTTGCGCTGGGCTGTGGTGAGCGCGGCGACCTCGGCTCGCGCCGCCTCGGCGGCGTTGAGGGCGTCGGCGGAGTCGGCGACCGTGCTCTGCGGGGCTTCGGCGACGACGCTGCCGTCGAAGGGGAACACGATCTCGGCGCGCCCGGAGACCTCGCGCCAGCCGGCGCCGATGGGCAGGCTGCCGGCGGGTGCGCGCAGTTCGATGGGGTGCGGGGATGGGTGCATGGTGGGATCCTTCACAGCCGGAGGCCGCACGGGTCGCGTCTTCGCGAGCTCCCCCTGCGACGGGGATCGGTGCCGCCGCTCTCGCCGGTCCGCCCGGGGGGCGGCCTCGCGCTTGAGTGGCCTTACCATTAATATAGGTAAAAAGATCCGCCGCAACAAGGAACGAGACCCCGATGACGCGCTCCCACTCCATTGCTGTCCTCCCCGGCGACGGGATCGGCCCCGAGGTCGTCTCGTGCGCGCTCGAGGTGCTCGACGCCGCCGAGCAGCGCTTCGGCTTCGCCACCGAGCGCAGCGAGTTCTCCGCGGGCGCGGGCCACTACCTCGCCACGGGCGAGCTCTTCGACGCCGTCGAACCCCGACTGCGAGACAGGGACGCGATCCTCTTCGGCTCCATGGGCGACCCCCGTGTCACCCCCGGCGTCCTCGAGCGCGGCTTCATCCTCGAGATGCGCCAGCGCTTCCAGCAGGCCGCCAACGTGCGCCCGGTGCGCCTCTACCCCGGCGTTCCCTCCCCCATCGCGGGTCTCACCCCCGAGCGCTGCGAGATGGTCATCGTGCGCGAGAACACCGAGGGCGCCTACGTGGGCCGCGGATCCACGGTGCATGCCGGTACCCCCCACGCGGTCGCGATGCAGGAGTCGCTCAACACCCGCGCCGGCATCGAGCGCGTCGTCGACTTCTCGTTCAGGCTCGCCCTCGGACGCCGCCGCCGCCTCACCCTCTGCCACAAGACCAACATCCTCGTCGCCGCCGGGCAGCTCTGGCAGCAGGTCGTCGCCGAGGTCGGCGAGCGCTACCCCGAGGTCGAGGTCGACTACGTGCACGTCGACGCGATGTGCTTCCACCTGCCGCTCGCACCCGAGCGCTTCGACGTGGTCGTCACCGACAACCTCTTCGGCGACATCATCACCGACCTCGGCGCGGTCATCCAGGGCGGCCTCGGCGTCGCCACGAGCGCCAACCTCAACCTCGACGGCAGCGCCCCGAGCATGTTCGAGGCGATCCACGGCTCCGCGCCCGACATCGCCGGCACCGGCCGGGCCAATCCCGCGGGCGCGATCCTCTCGCTCGCCCTCATGCTGGGGCACCTCGGCGAGGGCGACGCCGCGCGCGCCGTCGAGGCCGCCACCGTGGAGGTGCTGGGCGGGCTGCCCGCGCTCTCCGGCGCGGAGATGGGGCTCAGCACCCCCCAGATCGGAACCCGGATCGCGCAGATCGTGCGCGAGGGGCGCGCCGACGCGTCCCTCGTGCCCGACTCGCTGCTCGGCGTGCTCGCCTCGCTCGAGCCGTCGCGCCTCTGAGCGAGGGCTCCGGCCCCGCACCGGGGCCGATCCCGGCGATCCTCCGCTACCGCGCCTCGGGCTTCCTGAACCGCAGCCGCGCCACCGCCGCGAGCACCGTCACCACGACCGCACCCCAGATCAACCCGAACACCGCCGACAGCCCGCTGTCGATCAGCCAGATCACCAGGCCGGGCGCGTGCACCGAGTGGGTGATCGTGTGCAGCAACTCGTACGGCCAGAGCACCCCCACCTCGGCGAGGTTCACGATCAGGATGTGCCCGCCGACCCACAGCATCGCGACCACGCCGACCACGCTCAGCAGCCGGAACACCACCGGCATCGCCTTCACGAGCCACGTGCCGAGCACCTTCACCCAGCGGGGGCGACGACGGCGCATCCAGAAGCCCACGTCGTCCATCTTCACGAGCAGCGCCACGCTGCCGTAGACGATGGCGGTCATGAGCACACCCACCACGACCAGGATCGCGAGCCGCATCAGCCACGAATCGGCGTCGATGTTGGCAAGCGAGATCAGCATGATCTCGATCGAGAGCACCAGATCGGTGCGCACCGCGCTCGCGACGATCTGCTTCTCGTCGGTCTGCGTGCGCTCGACGATCTGCTCGACGGTGTGCTCGTCGCCGTGCCCGCGCAGCCTGCCGATCCAGTGCCACACCTTCTCGGCGCCCTCGTACGCGAGATAGGTGCCGCCCACCAGCAGCAACCACGGGAACACCCACGGCGCCCAGATGCTGAGCAGCATGATGCCGACGATGATGCCGGCCTTGTTGAGCAGCGATCCGCGCGTGATCTTCCACACCACGGGCAGCTCGCGCTTCGGACTGATGCCCTGCACGTACTGCGGCGACACCGCGGCGTCGTCGATCACCACGCCCGCCGACTTCGCCGAGGCCTTCGCCGCGCCGGCCACTACGTCGTCGACCGAGGCGGCCGCCGCCCGCGCGAGCACGGCGATGTCATCAAGCAGGGCGAAGAAGCTACCGGCCACTGGGATTCCTTGCTGGTCTCGGAGGACGTTCGCGGCGCGCCTGCGGCAGCGCACCCCGCACGGGCCTCTCTGCAGTTGAGGGGCGGATCGCCGATACGATCCGCCCCTCAACTCTAGGGCCAGAAACCCTCAGATCGCCGCTACTTCTCCTCATCCGGCGTCGGCGTCTTCTCGCCGGTCTCGGGATGCCGGACCAGACCCGGATCATCCATACCGTAGCGCGGGTTGTCGACCTTCGCCTCCCGACCGTAATCGACGGTGGATCCGTCGAGGATCGGGCGGTCCTGCGTGCCGCCCTTCGGCGGCGATGCCGCCGTGCCCTTCCCGTTGCTGGCCTCGGTCGCGGTCTCCTCGTGGACTTCGTTCTTGTCCGCCTCGGACATCTCTGCCTCCATCTCTATTCCTCTAGCCTGGGGGCCCACGCTACGCGGACGCGCGCGACGGAGAACACCCCGTTGACTCCGCGAGCAGCAGAGGTTACAAGACGAACGGGCGGCGGTACCGCCGCCCGGCTACGCGCGTCGGTACTCCGCGGTGATCGGGCAGTCGAACGGGTCGCGCGCCGCGAGGCCCACCCGGTTGAGGTAGTCGACCACGATCGCGTACGAGCGCCACAGCGAGGTCTCGGTGTAGGGCACGTCGAGCGTGCGGCAGTGCTCGCGCACGATCTCGCGCGCCTTCGACAGGTGCGGTCGCGACATGCTCGGAAAGAGGTGATGCTCGACCTGGTAGTTGAGGCCGCCCATGAGCCACGTCGCCCACCAGCCGCCGCGGATGTTGCGCGACGTGCGCACCTGCTTCGTGAAGAAGTCGAGCTTCGCGTCGTGCGCGATCACCGGCATGCCCTTGTGATTGGGAGCGAACGACGCGCCCATGTAGACCCCGAACACGGCCAGCTGCACACCCACGAATGCGAAGGCCATGCCGAGCGGCAGCAGCAGGAACACGGGCACGAGCACGACCGCGAAGCGGGCGGCGATGATCCCGAGCTCCGTCCAGCGGCCCTTCACCGGGCCGCGGCCGAACAGGTGCTTGAAGCTGTGGAGGTGGAGGTTCAGGCCCTCGAGGGTGAGCAGCGGGAAGAAGAGCCAGCCCTGCCGCTTCGTGATCGCGCGACGCAGACCCCGTGCCTCGACGGCATCCTCCTCGATGAAGGAGATCGTGTCGACCTCGATGTCGGGATCCTTGCCCACGCGGTTCGGGTTGGAGTGGTGACGGGTGTGCTTCGAGTCCCACCACGAGTAGCTCATGCCGATCAATCCGGCGAGCAGTCGCGCGAGGCGGTCGTTCGCCGGGCCGAGGGAGAGGATCTGCCGGTGCGCGGCCTCGTGCGCGAGGAACGCGATCTGGGTGAAGATGATGCCGAGGGCGGCGGCGATGAGCAGCTGGAACCAGCTGTCCCCGAGCAGGATGAAGCCGGTCACCGCGCCCCCGAAGGCGATCGCGATCGCCACTCCCACCATCGCGTAGAACCATGGGGCTCGGCGCAGCAGGCCCGACTCGCGCACGACCTCGGACACCCGGGTGTACGCCTTGGCGATCGGGGGGAAGTCTTCACGGCGGGCTCTCGTGGGCCGGAGGGGTCCCAGCCCGTCGAGACGGGCGGCCTGGTGGGTAGGAGCGTTCGACATGCGCGGCACCTTGTTTCTGCGTGAACCGCAGGAGAGCGATTCGGTGAAGCCAAGGGCGGTTGCCGATCGCTGCTCTCACGCTACCGGTCGCACCATACGAGGGCCTGCATGCGTCGGAATGCTCAGGGGATCCTCAGGGCGTCACTCGAGGCGATGCTCGTGGATCCCGGTGTTCAGCGCCGTCCCGCCCAGTTCGAGATACAGCTGCCCCTCGATCACCGACACCGTCATCGCGTTGCGCCGCTCGAGCTGCGCGACGGCCGCGTCGATGAAGCCGGGATCGAACGAGCGCAGCGGAATGTCGCCGATGCTGTGGATCGGCTTCCCGCGCCACGAGGCCAGCAGTCTCGACGGGTCTCGGTGGGTGTAGACGACCGCGCGGTCGGCGAGCTTGCTGCCGAAGTGCAGGCGCTGCGCGTCGGGCGCTCCGACCTCGATCCACGTCGTGATCCTGCCGGTGAGATCCCGCACCAGCACGGCGGGCTCCTCCGTCGACGAGACGCCGCCCGCCCCGAACGCGATGCCTTCCTCGTGCTCGAGGCAGTACGCGAGCAGCCGGGTCATCATGAACGGATCCGTCTCGGAGGGGTGCTTGGCCACGCGCAGCGAGAGATCCTCGTAGACCCCGCGATCCACATCGGCCAGCTGCACCTCGAAGGTGTGGATCGTCGCACCAATCGCCATGACTCAGGAGCCTACCGCGGCAGGCAAGGCGCTCGACGTCGGCCCGGCGCGAGGATTCGTCCTCGGCATCGGCCCGCAGAGGCGGGGCGCGAGGCGCTGGGCCGCGAGGCGAGTTGCTGTGAGTATTGCCGGTTTCCCCATCGGCGACGACGATCGGCGTATCGTGACGAGTATGTGGACAGTAATTCTCATCCTGCTCGTGCTATGGGCCGTGCTGTCGATCGTCGGATTCGTCTTCGAGGGCCTGCTGTGGCTGGCCATCATCGGAATCGTGCTCTTCGTCGGCACTGTGATCTTCGGAATCATCCGGCAACGCGCGAGGCGGCCGAAAGCCTGAGCGCGAGGAGCCACGCCTCCTCCGACTCCCGCGGCCGACGGAACACTTCCCCGTCGGCCTGTGGAAGCCGGCGTCTGACCGCACGGGTCAGCCCGCGGGTGCCGGATCCCGCACCTGGAGCGCCCCGCCGCGCACGCTGATCCGCACCCGAACCACGGAACCGAAACCGTCTCCGTCGAGCTCGATTCCATGGGGGCTGTCGAAGCGCGCCTCGAAGCGCTTTCCCTGTGCGTAGGCGAGCGCCTGGAGGGCGGGGGCGGATCGGAGCATCTTCCGACTCAGCCGAGACCGGCGCGCGATCCCCTGCACGGTCAAGCGGGTCCCGATCCGGGCCCACCCGAGCCTGCCCTTCGGGCGCATCATCACGACGTCGAGCAGCCCGTCATCGACCACCGCCGCCGGTATCAGCAGCATGTTCCCGGTGAGCGTCCCGCAGTTGCCGACAATGATCGTGTGGGCGCGCGTCGATCTGACGCGGCCGTCGTCCACCCGGTACTCCAGGTGGAAGAGGCGATTCGCGATGATCGACCGAGCGATCGGCGAAACGTAGGCGAGCCAGCCGAGACGTCTCTTGGCGGAGGCGCTCGTGCGCTCGGCCATCTCAGCATCCAGGCCGATCCCCGCCATGACGAGGAAGACGTGGCTGCTTCGAACCCCCGCCTCGTCTTCCAACTCGGCGACACCGACGTCGACCGCTCGGTTCGCCCCCGAGAACGCGGCGGCGACGCAGGCCTCGAGATCGTTCAGCGGCACACCGAGATTGCGGGCGAGCAGGTTCCCTGTGCCGAGCGGGACCAGGGCGACCGGGATCCCGCGCTCGTGCACCACCTCCGCCACCGCACGCACGGTGCCGTCTCCGCCCGCGACGATCACCGCAGCCGGCCCACCCGAGACCGCCTGTTCAGCGGCGCTTCTCCCTGCGTCATCGCTCCCGGTCGCATACCACCGTGTGGCGTCCCACCCGTGGCGCTGCTCCATCTCGGCGGCAGCGCGGCGTATCCGCTCGAGCGGTGTCTTGACCGGGTGGTACACCACGGCCGCATGCTTGGCCCGCATGCTTTCGAGACTATGCGACATCGCGGGTGAGCGCTGCGCACGACCGCGGCCCTCGATCCGCGAGAACCCCTCTCGCAGCGCGAAGCGCGACGCGAGCTGAGGTGCTCATGCAGACGGCGCGAGGTGACTGCGCTGCTCCATCAGCGGGCAGCTGAACACGTCTCGCTCGCCGAGTCCGACGCGATTGATGTAGTGAACGACGATCGCGTACGAGGCGAACAGCCCGACCTGCGCATACGCCACGTCGTGCGATCTGCAGTAGGCCTCGATGATAGGAGCGGCCTTTCGAAGATGCGGCCTTGGCATCGACGGGAACAGGTGGTGCTCGATCTGGTAGTTCAGCCCGCCCATCGCGGTGTCGAGCAGACGCGACCCGCGGATGTTGCGGCTCATCAGCACCTGGCGCCGGAGAAAATCGAGACTGGCGTCACGAGGCACGATCGGCATCCCCTTGTGATTCGGCGCGAACGACATGCCCATGTAGAACCCGAATATCCCGAGTTGAATCCCGAGGAACGCGAATGCGATACCGGGCGACAGCACGAGGAACACGAGAGTCGGGAACCCGATCAGGCGGATGATCAGCAGCCCGATCTCCGCCCATCGGCGCTCGAGCCGCCCCCGGGCCACCACCCGGCGGATCCCGGACGCATGCAGTGAGATCCCTTCCAGCAACAGGATAGGAAAGAAGAACACGCCTTGATGCGCGCGGATCCAGGAACGCAGACGGCCACTGGCAGCGCGGCGCCCGGGAGCCACGACGATCACCGGCAGTTCGATATCCGGATCCGATCCCAGCTTGTTCGGGTTATCGTGGTGCCGCGTGTGCTTGAACTGCCACCAGCCGTAGCTCATGCCCACCATCAGATCACCCAGGATGAGGCTGACCCAGTCGTTCCACTTGCCCGAGACGAAGATCTGCCGGTGCGCAGCGTCGTGGCCGAGAAACGCGATCTGAGTGAACAGCAGCGCGAGGAACGCGGCGGTGAGCAACTGCCACCAGGTGTCCCCGATCAGCACGAATGCTCCGAGCGCCCCGGCGAGCAGCAGCGGAAAGCCGACGAGCTTCGCCCAGTAGTACCCGTAGCGGCGACGCATCAGGCCGCTGTCGCGGATCGACCTCGCGAGTTCGGAGAACTCGTTGGGGCTCCGTCTACCCTTCGGCCGACCCTCCGCGGACGGCACCGTAGGACGGTACTCGTTCATGATGCATCTCGTCTCTTCCTGATATCACCGACGCCGTCAACGCCCGTGACCCCCTTCGTCGGCCCAGACGTTGATGCGAGCGCTCTCGTCGCGCTCGCCGAGAGAACCGTTCGACGACGGAGCGGACGCCGCGCGATCCGGGCTCGGTCTGAAACTTACTTCTTGCGCAAGAGCCGCCGCTGCAGCTGCACGGTCGTGCTCGCTCTCGGCGGTCTTCCGGAACTCCGCGGCCGCAGCCTCCTGGCGCCTTCGCACCTCGGCGGTGACCTCCGCGAGCCTGTCGGCGAGCACCCGTGCGAGCCCGTCCCGCAACTCTTCGAGGTTCGTGCCGCCGATCTCCAGGCGCCGGTCCGAGACGGTCAGCTCGACCCCAGCGTATCCGGCCCTCGTCAGCGCATCGCGCGTACCGGCCCCGAGAATACCGGCGACCTCGTCTGCTTCGGGACGTCGAGTGAACACCGCTTCTACCGTGTATCGCCGCGGCGCCCCAGCGGTCATCAATGTGGTCGGCAGGGAGTCGACCAGCACCGAACCCAGCCCCAGCGGCCCGACAGCGGTGCCGCTCGCTCGTGTGTGTGTCTCCATGACTGCACGATACGCCCGAAACATGTGGGACTCACAGCTTCGACCGAGACCCCCGTCGAGCGGCAGAGCACCGCGCCGCGGCATCTCAGGCTGGATCTGAAACTGTGGGGGTCCACATGTTGAGGGAGCATGCTTACGAGTCACAACACTATGCATGGAACGGGGCCCGATCATGAGCCTGCACGACGACACCGGCCGCAGCGATCTGGAGGCTCTGCAGGAGCGGCTCCGGAGACGCATGGAGAACGAACACCTGAACCACCCGTTTCCGGAGCCGCAAGCGGACAGGCTCGCGCGCGAGCGCCAGGAGAGATGGGACGAGGTGCTTTCCGAGACCTGGCACCCGTACGAGCCCTCGCCGGAGACCCGGCTGCGCAGACAGACCGAGCTCTTCAGGGCGGGTGCGACCGTCGAGCCACGCGCAGAATAGGGGCGCGAGCTCGGCTTCGCGATCCTGCAAAACTGCCCGGGCCGACAGCCTGCTGCGGGGAGTAACACACGAGTAGTCGGCGCACAACCGCCTTTCCCGGCGCGCCCTCGCACTGGAGACTGAGGTAGGAACAGCACCGCATGTGCGCACGGCGGATTCCGCCGGTTCTTCAGCGATCCCAAAGGAGCAGTATCGTGAAAAACTCACCCAACCGGCTCGTCGGCGTCATCTTCGGAGCGGTCTACCTGTTGGTCGGCATCCTCGGATTCACGGTCACGAGCGGCGTCGATTTCATCGCGACCGAGGGCGGTCTGCTGCTCGGACTCTTCGAGGTGAACCCCCTCCACAACGTCGCCCACCTGCTCATCGGCGCGGCGCTGCTGATCGGCGGCCTCGCAGGAGTGCGGGCCGCTAAGGCGGTCAACGGCGTCGTGGGCGCGGCCTACCTGCTGCTCGGCGTCGTGGGCTTCTTCATCGCCGACACGGGCGCGAACATCCTCGCGCTGAACACCGCCGACCACATCCTCCACCTGGGCAGCGCGCTCATCCTGCTGGGGGTCAGCATCGGAGCGGACAAGGCGCGCCTGACGGCCTCCCCCGCCGTGTGATGATCGGTCAACTCTGGTCCGCTCTTGCGGCCATCGGCTCGGGACTCGTCCTGACCGCCGTGGCCGCGGGGGCGGATCCGTGGGTGTCCGCGCTCCTGCTCGCTGCTGCCGCGCTCGAGGTCGTGTGGGGGCTGCTCGTCATGCGCGCCGGCAGGATCCTCGCCCCGGGAACCGCGATCGGCGTGTGCGCCGTGCTCGGTCTCGCCGCGATCCTCATGCTCTTCACCCGAACCATCGGGCTGGCCCCGTGCCTCGGGCTCGTCGGCCTGCACTGGATCACGGCCGTGTTCGCCGCGGTGAGCCTGCGCGGCGAACGCCGGAAGCAGCGCCCCGATCCCCGTCCGAGGGCGTTCCTGCTGACACTGACGGCTCAGGCGATGATCGTGGCGGCGATCACCACGCCCGCGCTCGCGGAGACCGAGCCCGGGGCGTCGGCCGTTCCGCACGGCGCCTCGACGCATGGCCACCACTGAGCGGCGGTCGGGCGAGGGCTCGCGGATCGCAGGAGCCTGCGCCCGCCCGCGCGCTTCTCAGCCGCGGAGGCCCCGGTTCCAGCGCCGCGACCACCAGACGACGGTGAACGAGACGACCGCGAACACGGCCGCGATGACCACGACGTAGAGCAGCACCGTCGCGTAACCCTGCTGCGGGTTCAGGAACGGATAGGGCACCCACCCGTCGGTGGCGCCCCGCACCAGCACGACAGCGGTCCAGACGACCGGGTAGGCGAGCTGCCACCATGCGATCCTCCAGGGCAGCGGCCCGCGATCCCGGGCGATCACCCAGTCGAGTGCCACGAGCACCGGCCCCGCCACGTGCATGACCCAGTTCGCCCAGGCGACCGGCACTCCGCCCGCAGCCCCGAGCGGGGCGAGCAGCACCGCGTAGACGAGGCCGACGATCACCATGCACGTGGTCGCGAGACTGCGCGATACCACCAGCCAGCGCGGCTGCGGGCCGGGCCGCAGCAGGCCGAGCAGCCCCGCGCCGATCGCCACCGCGACGAGCAGCGAGTTCGACTGAATCGTGAAGTAGCCGAAGAAGTTGAACGGGTTGACCGGGCCCCCGCTCGCGGTGTCGACGAAGGTGGCGACGATCGCGGCCAGCGTCGCGGCGCCCCAGGCGACCCTCGCTGCGGCGAGCAGGTACCCGCCGGGGTGAGACGACTGGTGCATGCCCCCAGCGTAGCGCCGCGGGTGCGGGCCCGGGCGCAGGCGCTCTCGGCCCGCGCCCTCGAGCCGGCCCCTCCCCCTCGCCGCGCACGGCGGCCGACGCGGCCTCGCGACGAATCCCGACGACGTGCTGGATGTGCAGGCCGAGAATTGGGATGATGGTCGCCATGAGGATCGCTGTTGCCGGAGGAACCGGCGTGGTGGGGAGTCTCACCGTGCAGGCCGCACGTGAGGCGGGGCATGACGCGGTCGCACTGAGCCGCTCCCACGGCGTCGATCTCGTCACCGGGCGGGGCCTGCATGCCGCAATGCGCGATGCCGACGCCGTGATCGACGCGTCGAGCATCACCACTCTCGACGGCGCGAAGGCCGTCGACTTCTTCACCGCGGCGACGGGCAACCTCCTCGCGGCTGCGCAGGAGGCCGGGGTGGGACACGTGGTGGTGCTCTCGATCGTGGGCATCGACGAGGTGCCCTACGACTACTACGCCGGCAAGCTCGCTCAGGAGCGCACGGTGGCTGCATCGGGGGCGCCGTCGACGATCCTCCGCGCGACGCAGTTCCACGAGTTCGCCGGGCAGATGTTCGAGCGAGCGAAGATCGGCCCCCTGCACACGGCGCCGACCGCGCGAGTGCAGCCCGTGGCCGCGCGCGAGGTCGCCGAGCGGCTGGTCGAGCTCGCGACCGGAGCTCCTCAGGGCCGGGCCCGCGATCTCGCGGGCCCCCGCGAGGAGCAGCTGGCCGACATGGTGCGCGCCTTCGCGCGCGCTACCGGTCGTCGCGGTTGGATCCCGTCGCTGAACGTGCCGACCCGGCAGATGAGAGGGATGCGCGCGGGCGGCGTACTCCCCGGCCCCGACGCTCAACTCGGCCGTCAGACGTTCGACGAGTGGCTCGCGCTGCTCTGAGGCGAACGTCGGCCGGCCCGCCACCCACCCACGGGGCTACGCCTTACTCAGTAGAAATTCCCGTTCAGAATATATTTTCTTTTCTGCTGGAACTGGGCTATGGTCCAGTCATGGCACATGCTTCTTGATCCACCCAGAGTCGACGAGAGGAGTTGATGTGTCCGGCAAGAACCGCGGCCAGAAGTCCGCGAAGAAGCCTGCTGCGCAGACGCTGAAGGAAAAGCGTACAGCGAAGCGGGAGAAGCTCGAAGCGGAGAACAGCCTGCTGAGCAAGCGCAAGTAGGGCGCGGCGGGTGCNGACCACCACGGTAAAAGGGTCGCGAAAAGTGCCCCCGTCAGCGATCGCGCCGCTGCTTCTTGCAAGCGAGGACGGCAGTCACGATGGCGGCAGCGACTCCGGCTGCGGTGAAGATGGTCCAGATGACGAGGGGCGCGGTCACCGCTTCACGATAGCAGCCGGCCTCTCGCCGGAGATCATCCCAGCAACCCGAACATCAGGATCACGACGCCCAGCAGCGGAAGGGCGCCCTGCTTCACCGCCGCGCCCCGCTTGCCGCGGGAAGAGAGGAACAGGACGAGGGCAGCCGCGAGCATCGATCCCGCACCTGCGAACACCAGGGCCGCACCCACCGAGGTATGGCCGCTCAGGTATTCGACGATGCCGACGCCCGTGACGATTGCGAGGAACAGGTTGTAGAAGCCCTGGTTGAACGCCAGCTCTCGAGTCGCGGCCGCCTCGGTCTCGGTGGTGCCGAACGTCGCTCTGACCCGCTCGCTCGTCCAAGCGATCGACTCCATGTAGAAGATGTAGACGTGCAGCAGGGCGGCGAGACCCGCGAGGATGAGCCCGATCATCGTCATGGGGCGAGTCTATCCGCCGTTGCCCTCCCCGGCGCCGATCGTCGCGATCCCGGATCATCAGGGCCGAACCGCCCCCGATTTCTGCGGCAGCGGGTGCGCCCGCGGATGAGCGCCGGGTCGCCGCTGAGATGACGCGACTCCTGCGACCGCGCGAACAACAGTGCATGATGAGCGAGCACTACTCGATGGATGAGGTCGCCGCCTGCGAGCTCAGCGACTGGTGCAGGGGGGAAGAATCATGACTAGGCTACCGGCAGATCTGCGCTGCCTCGCTCGGACCGCGCTCCGGGAGGCGCACGAGATGCGTGAGTACGGCGGACACTCCGAGGCCGACTTCGTCGACCTGCTCGCCAGGGCGCTCGACCAGGCGGCCGACCGCATTCTGGCGTTGAGTCGCAGCGATGCGGCAGCACGCGACATCAAGCGTCGGGGCCCGCTTCTGAGCTGTCGAGTCACGCAACGGGTCAGAGAAAGCATCCGGTGGCGACGGTGACCGGTCGCGACGGGGCTCGCCGCGCGACCGGACCCGACGCTACGCCCACGCCGAGGCTGTTCCGGGTGCGCGCATCACCTGCATCGCTTCCTCCTCCGAGAGGACGACCATGCCGCGCGGCGTGTTCGACATGTGCTCCATGACCCGCACCCAGTGCTCGTTCAGCGTGGGCCGACGACTGCCCGCGAACTGAAATGTGAGCGGAATCTCGGGCGACATCCAGACCGAGATGCGTCCCATGGAGTGCTCCGCCTGCACCCAGCTCATCAAGAAGCACTCGTGCATGCGCAGCTTGTGCTGCACCGCCGCCTTCACGTGCGCGAGTTGGCGGTCGTCGAACTCGTAGCGCTGCCATTCACCGTAGATCAGTAGCCCCATGGCCCCAGCGTGCCACACCCGTAGCCAAACGGGAAGAGGGAGCCGCCGAGGCGCGCGGCGGCCGGCGAACCGACACTCGCTCACACATACAAGAACCCCCGCAAGTAGAGGGCGACACCGCGGGGCTCTCGGCGTCCGGACCGGCCTTGCTCCCGTTTACTTTCACCATCGAGGCGCTGCGACCAAAGCCCTGGCTCGCCTTTCATCCGCAGGCAATCATTTCGAGCTACTTGAGAATTCGACCCCGAGTAGCACGCTGCATCGATATACATCTTCCCGACGAGAACTCGTGGACCTCTTCGAGCCAAGATCGGTGTTCGAAGGCGCCGCGGCCCGGCTTCTCGCCAGCCGCGGTGCCTGCTCGAAGCTCAAAGCACTCGAAGAGAACATCCGGCTCGCACCTCAACGCTAGCCGTAGGACTCTCTTCGTAAAGCTCACTGCAGCCGAGGAGGAGACTCACCCGACTGCGTCGAAGCGGAACCGGCCAAGCCCATGGGCCCACCCGTCGCCAGACGCGTCTGGTTCAAGACGTCGTGCTCGGAAGCGACTGCCCATCCGGGCGGTGCTACTCGACACCTTCGAGCAATTCGGAGAGGGCGTTCGGCTTCGCACCGGAAGCCTCTGCGAGTTCACCGAAGCGGGCATCAGTCGCCGCGTTCTCGACGTCGCCCGCATTATCGAAGAGCGATAGATATTCCGCATCGCCCCCGGTTTCCTCCACCGACTGCACGCGGATGAGCCAACAGGTCGCCTCAGGAGTGAAGCCCGCATGAACTTCCCATGCGAGTGCGAGCGCACCGACGCAAATGGTGTTGGCGTCAAGGAGATCGGTGGCCGTCGCATCGTCCTGCACCAGCGCGAGTTCGAACAGATCGGCCATGGTGTGTGTGGGTGAAATAGTCGCGTCGTTTGAGAGGAACTCGTCCGCGACCTCGCGGTGTTCCTCGCAGAGAAAGCGTGCTGCGAGCCACGTGATTGCCGGATCCTCGAGCTCTGATGCGGTGGCCGCGTCATCTGCCCGGATACAGGCGTCGAGCCCCATTCCCACCACGGTCTCTCGTACCGTGGGGTCAGCATCATCCCACGCTGCCGGCTCGACCGAGGCCCAGGATGATGAGGGATCAAGGCTTGCGACCATCGGGACCATGAGCATCACATTGTCGAAGAACTGCTCGTGCACGTCTGTATTTCCACGTTCATCCGCTGTACGTGACTCAGCTGGAGCGTCCGAAGAGCTCTCGTCCGTGAGAAAACTGGGTACCAATCCACATCCGCCCAACACCGTGGATCCGGCAATCGCTGCGATGGCGACCAGCGCCGCCGACCATGTCCGCCGTGATCGTGATGGTGACACTGTAGTTCTCCCCGTTCTTCGGCGATCCTCGTCAAAGATGACCTAGGAACCTCTTCTGGTCTCGTTTGCACTCTATCGTGGACGGCGTTGCTACTAATAGCGCACCCGACTACTGAGCGTGTAAGAAGTATGCCGCTCGAGATTCGTGAAGCGACGGAGCCACGCGTTCCCACACCGGGCCCTGCTGCCCGCGAGCTGGTACGACGAGGGCAAACCCAGGTGGCCCCTCGCCGAGGGGTCAGCCTTCTGGATCGCTGCCATCACCTCGAGCGTCACGGACGACGAGACCGGCGAGTCGCGACTGACCTACGGCATGGTCACCCGGGAGTTCCCGCCGACCGCTCCAACACCTCAAAGACGACCATGTTTCCATGCTTGAGCCGCAGGGAGTCAGCGATCTGCCGAACCCGCGAGAACCGCGGAATTATGCGGAAGAATAAAAGAACCCCCGCAAGTAGAAGCCTTGCGAGGGTTCAGTAGCGGTGTAATAGCCGCTACGTGGCTCCGACCGGCATCGATCCGGTGACCTTTCGATTTTCAGTCGAACGCTCTACCAACTGAGCTACAGAGCCAGGCAATCACTTTCATGGCGACCGCCAGAGACGAAGAAACCCTTCCGTAGAAGGGTTCTTCGACTGGCGACCCTGACGGGACTTGAACCCGCGACCTCCGCCGTGACAGGGCGGCGCGCTAACCAACTGCGCCACAGGGCCATGGTGTATTCAATTGTATTCGGTGTTTAGTGACCCCAACGGGATTCGAACCCGTGCTGCCGCCGTGAAAGGGCGGTGTCCTAGGCCGCTAAACGATGGGGCCGAAGCGATTTCTCGCTTGCTACCGAGATATGATCTTATGCGGAGAAACGGGTGCAGTGCAAATCGGGTTCGAGAACTGCGCATCCCTGGCGTGTCGCGCCCGCTGTTCCCCGCGGGGAGCCACTGACACCGGCCCGCGATTCCGAGGAAAACGCCGCGCCGACGCCCAATGCTTCAGTCGCGCCTCAGCCGCCGAGCGCGCGCTGCACCCGATTCAGCGAGATGTTCTCGTGCAGCATGACTCCCGAGCTGGTGCGCTGTTCGAAGTGGTAGCCCATCTTGCCGCGCGACAGCATGCCGATGAGGTAGGGCTCGGTCGCGTTCCACATGATCCACGTCGGCTGCCCCGCCGCGTTCGTTCCGAGGTAGGTGATCTCGATGTCGCGCTCCCCGATACGCTGCACGCTGGGCATCAGCGCGTTGTGCGAGAGGGCGACGCCGGTGTGTCCCGTCTGCTGCATCTCACTCATAGCACGATCCTAGCGAACGTGGCCCGGATTATGACAGGGTTGTGAAAAACGCGCCAGTCGCCCGGGCGAGACCGTGAAGGTCGTCGACGTGGGCGAGTTCGCGCGCCGAGTGCATCGACAGCAGCGGCACGCCGACGTCGGCGGTGCGGATGCCGAGGCGCGTCGCGGTGAGTGGCCCGATCGTGGAACCGCACGGCGACGTGTTGTTCGACACGAACTCCTGCGTCTGCACGCCGGCGGCCTCGCACACGCGCAGCCACAGGGCGGCGCCGTGGGCGTCGCTCGCGTAGCGCTGGTTGGCGTTCACCTTGAGCATCGGCCCCTGGCCGGCGAGCGGCTGCACTCGCGGGTCGTGCTTCTCGGGGTAGTTCGGGTGCACCGAGTGCCCGGCGTCGGCCGACAGGCACCAGGATCGGGCGAACGCGCGAGCGGAGTCTTCGACCGTCGCCTCGAGGCCCGCGCGGATGCGAGCCAGCACCTCCTCGAGGAACGGTCCGGAGGCGCCCGAGCGGGTCTCGGACCCGAGCTCTTCGTGGTCGAACGCGGCCAGCACCGAGATGGTGCCGGGGGCCGGCTCGGAGGCGAGCAGGGCGACGAGTCCCGCGACCGTCGAGCTGAGGTTGTCGAGGCGAGGCGAGGCGTACAGCTCGCCGTGCACGCCGATACGGGCGGGAGGCTGGGTGTCGTGCAGGCGCACGTCGGTTCCGGCGATCTCGTCGGCCGCGACGCCGGCCGCATCGGCCAGCAGCGCGAGCGCCGAGGGAGCGCCCGCTTCCGAGTCCGGATCGGAGCCCGCCCCAGAGCCCGCAGCGGGCACGAGCCCGATCACGGGCTGCGTGTGGCGCTGCCGGTCGAGCGTGAGGCCGGAGTTCGCCTCGCGGTCGAGGTGGATCGCGAGCTGCGGGATGCGGGCCACCACCCCGGTGCGCACGAGGCGCTCGGTGCCGTCGCGGGTGACGATGCGACCGGCCAACTCGAGGTCGCGGTCGAGCCACGAATTGAGCAGCGGCCCGCCGTAGACCTCGACGCCCACCTGGCTCCAACCGTGCGCGGTGAAGTCGGGGCGCGGCTTGACCGTGAAGCCGGGCGAATCGGTGTGGCAGCCGAGCACCCGCACGGGGCTGTCGGCCGACACCTTCTTGCCGACGCGCCACGCGATCAGCGCGCCGTCGCGGCGCACGAAACCCCGCGATCCGTCGATGACCGCCTGCCACGCCTCGGTCTCGTCGTGGGCGCTGAAGTCGGCGGCCTCGAGTGCTTTCTGGAGCGCTGCGGCGGCGTGGTACGACGACGGCGCTTCGGCGATGAACTCTGAGAGGTAGTCGATGTAGGCGTCGCGATCCTTGAGCAGGTGCTGCGGGGCGCGCGCCGAGCGCCCGCCCCGGCGGGCGCGCCGAGACGCCGAGGGAGTCGACTCACTCATCGTCGGCGTCCGCCTCATCGATGTCGGTCTCGGGTGCGTCGACCTCTCCGGCGGGCTTCACGAAGCCGGCGGCGAACTCGGCGAGGAGTCGAGCTCCGAAGCCGGTCGAGCCGACCGAGCGCCACAGGTCGTCGCTCTCGGCCTGCATGGTGCCGGCGATGTCGAGGTGCCCCCACGGCAGCCCGTCGACGAACTCGTTGAGGAAGAGCGCGGCGAGGATCACGCCGGCGTACTGGCCGCCGATGTTCGAGAGGTCGGCGACGTTCGACTTGAGCTGGTCGCGGTAGCGGTGATCGAGCGGGAACCGCCAGATGTTCTCATCGGTGGCATCGGCGGCCGCCTGCAGCTGCTCGGCGACGGAGTCGTTATTGGCGAGCATCGCAGCGGTGCGGGTGCCGAGCGCCATCATCGCGGCGCCCGTGAGGGTGGCGATGTCGACGATCGCGTCGGGCCGGCGCTCTTCCTCGGTGGCGAGCACAAGGCCGTCGGCCATGACCAGGCGCCCCTCGGCGTCGGTGTTCTTCACCTCGACGGTCTTGCCGCCGCGGATCGTGAGCACGTCGCCGAGCTTGGTCGCGCTGCCCGAGGGCATGTTGTCGGTGCACATGAGCCAGCCGGTGACCGCGGTGGTGGTGCCGAGGTCGCGCAGGGCGGTCATCGACGCGAACACCGCGGCCGCGCCCATCATGTCGAACTTCATGGCCGCGTGCATCGCGTTCGACGGCTTCAGGCTGATGCCGCCCGAGTCGTACATGATGCCCTTGCCGATGAGCGCGAGATGGCCCTCGGCGTCGGCGAGCGCGGCGCCCTCGGGGCGGTACGAGACCTTGATCATGCGCGGCTCCTCGACGCTGCCCGCGTTGACGCCGAGCAGGCCGCCCGTGCCGAGCTGCATGAGCGCCTCTCGGTCGAAGACCTCGACCTCGAGACCGAACTCGGGCGCGAGCAGCTCGACGACCTCGGCGAACTTGACCGCGCTGAGGTGGCGGGGCGGGGTGTTGGCCAGGTCGCGCGAGAGCGCGGCGGTGCGGGCGAGGATCAGCCCCCGCTCGACCCCGTACTCGGCGGCCTCGGCGTGCTGCTCGCCGATCTGCAGCATGAGCTCTTCGAGCGCGACCGTCTTCGGGTCGCTCTTCAGAGCGTCGTAGCGGTATCGGGCGAGCACTGCACCCTCGATCGCGGCCTGCACGGCCACCTCGGCGTCCCAGTCGCCCGAGGCCAGCAGCGCGGTGAGATCGACCCCGATCCGGGCCTCCTCGCGCGCCGCGCGCGTGAAGGCCGCGACGGCGTCGCGCAGGCGCGCGTCACTGTCGATGCCCGCCTTGCCGGTGCCGACGAGCACCCGCAGCGGGGTGCCCGGCAGCAGCAGCGTCTGGTTCTCCGCGCCGGTGAAGCCGGCTGCGGCGAGCGCGTCGCGGCCGATCTCGGCGATGCTCTCGGGCAGCTCGCCCTCGGCGGGCACGAAGACCGCGAGAGCGCCGGGGTCGACCGGCGGCTGCGACGAGACGCTCACGCTCGTGGCGCGGGCGAGAGAGGGGACGGGATCGAATGCGGGATCAATCACAACGGTCATGGCTTCAGCCTAGTCGCGGCCGCCGACATTCTTCCGAGACGTTCGCGGGCGGCGTTGGCCGCTTCAGCGGGATCGTCACGGCCTGCCTCGAGCCGGGGTCGCTTCTGGCCGCGTCGGGGGCCGACGCGCAGCCAGAAGCAGCCCCGATTCGCTCATGAGAGCGCGCAGCAGAACGGTGCGAGACGCGCAGCGCTCACTGCGCAGCGAGGGCGGCGATGGGAGACACCCGGATCGCGCGCCGGGCCGGTGCCGCCGCCGCGATGAGGGCGAGCGCGATCCCGCACACCACGATGCCGCCGATGATCGGCCACGGGATGGCCGGCGCCATGAGCCCCGTCTGGAACCCCAGCAGCGTCTGCGCCGCGGTCCATCCGTAGAACACTCCGAGCACGAGCCCGAAGACGAGGGCGGTGAGCGTCATCTGGGCGCTCTCGGCCAGCACCATGCGGCGCACCTGCGCCCCGGTGAACCCGAGCGCGCGCAGCAGGCCCAGCTCGCGGGCGCGCTGCAGCACGCTCAGCGAGAGCGTGTTGACCAGGCCGACGGCGGCGATGACTCCCGAGAAGCCGACGAGGCCCGTGAACACGCCGGTGGTGACGGCGAGGGTGGCCGTGAAGTCGGCCGCGAGGCGCGGGTCGCTCGCGAAGGCCTGCAGCGTCATCGTCTCATAGCTCGCGAGCGCCACCGCGAACATCGTGATGAGGGTCACGCCGATCACGAGGCCGATCGTGGAGCGGGCGCTGCGCTCCGGGAAGCGCACGGCGTTCGCCGCCGCCAACCGCCCCGACGGTCCGTTGCCCAGCGCCCGGCCCGAGATCCGCAGCAGCGGGGGCATCACGAAGTGGGCGCCGAGGGCGATGCCGGTGAACGAGAAGAGCCCGCCCATGAACGCGATGAAGAGCGCGAGCGGCGTCATGAGGCCGAGCACGATCCCGATCGCCAGCAGCGCGACCCCGATGATGAGCAGGATGACCGCCCACACCGTGCGCGCCGGGCGTCGTCCCGCGCGGTCGGCGGGCAGCTCGACGGCGGCCCCGGTCGCGGCGATCGGCGAGACGCGGCCCACGCGCCGCGATCCCGACCACGCCGCCACCCAGGTCGTGAGCGCGACGATCGCGACCGCGACGAGTGTCAGCGGATCGAACAGCGGATAGTCCCGACCCGCGGGAAGCCAGCCCGCGTCCGGCCCCCACGTCACCGCGGCGGCGCACAGCGCCTCGGCGATCCCGAACCCGAGCACCGCGCCGAGCAGCCCCATCGCGAGCCCCTCCCCCGCGACCCGCGCGCGCACCCGCGCCGCGCTCGCGCCGATCAGCCGCAGCAGCGCGATCGTGCGGGTGCGGCCCGCGATGATGGTCGAGAAGGTGTTGGCGGTGACGATCGCCCCGACGTAGAGCGCGATCAGGATGAAGATGAGCGCCACCATCATCAGCACCACGCGGAAGGTGCCGCCCGCCTCGATCACGGCCGGGTCGATGGCGGCGGTGAGGATCCCGGTGAACAGGATCAGCGTCACCGCGAACAGCGACGACAGCGCAGAGACGACGATGGTGGAGGCGTGCTCCCGGATCACGGCGATCATGCCGCGGCCCCGGATCCGGCGACGGCCACCGACTCGAGGTTCAGCATGGTCTCCGAGATCTGCTCGGCGGTCATCGCTTCGCGATCCGAGACGATGCGCCCGTCGGCGAGGAACAGAATGCGGTCGGCGTGGCTCGCCGCGATGGGGTCGTGGGTGACCATCGCGATGGTCTGGCCCGCGGTGCGGGTGGCGGATCGCAGCAGGCCGAGCACCTCGCGCCCGGTGCGGGAGTCGAGCGCGCCCGTGGGCTCGTCGGCGAAGATCACATCCGGCTGCGTGGCGAGGGCCCGCGCGATCGCGACGCGCTGCTGCTGGCCGCCCGACAGTTCGTGCGGGCGGTGCTTGAGGCGGTTCGCGAGGCCGAGCGTCTCGACGAGTGAACCGATGCGGTGCTGCTCCTCGGCGTTCGGGCGGCGCCCGTCGAGCTCGAACGGCAGCCGCAGGTTGCCCATGACGTCGAGCGTGGGCACGAGGTTGAACGACTGGAACACGAAGCCGATCCGGCGCCTGCGCAGCTTCGTGAGCGCGGCGTCGCCGAGGTTCGTGATCTCGTCGTCGCCCAGCCAGACGCGCCCCTCGCTGGGGCTGTCGAGGCCGGCCATGACGTGCATCAGCGTCGACTTGCCCGATCCCGAGGGTCCCATGATCGCGGTGAACTGGCCGCGCCTGATGCCGATCGAGACGTCGTCCAGGGCGGTGACCCGCTGCGGTCCCTCGCCGTAGTGCTTGCCGAGGTGGGCGACGCGCGCCACCAGTCCCATATCGCTCGAGTGAATCTCCATGCTTCGACGCTAGATTCGGCGCCCGGCGCGCGCGTCAGCCCTGGGTACCGCGGGGGTCGTCCCGCGGTACCGGCTTCGCGGCGCGCCCGTCGCGCGGGGGATTCGTGTCGCCAGGCGGGGCGGCGATCGATTTACATGCACGGGAATACAATTCGGGATCGGGTGTTGCACCCCGCATGAGAGCTTTCGGATTCCTGTCATTCGGGCACTACGGGCCGGTGCCCGGTTCGCGCGTTCGCACCGCGGGCGACATGCTGCACCAGACGATCGAGCTGGCCGAGGGGGCCGACGAGATCGGCGTGAACGGCGCCTACGTGCGCGTGCACCACTTCGCGCGGCAGGCGGCTTCGCCGATCCCGCTGCTCACCGCGATGGCCGCCCGCACCCGCCGCATCGAGGTGGGCACCGGCGTGATCGACATGCGCTACGAGAACCCCCTGTACTTCGCCGAGGAGGCGGCCGCGCTCGACCTCATCTCGGACGGCCGGATCGCGCTCGGCGTGAGCCGGGGATCCCCCGAGACCGCCCTGCGCGGCTACGAGGCCTTCGGGTACACGGGATCCGAGGATCCGCGCGGCGCCGACATCGCCCGAGACAAGTTCGAGCTGTTCCTGCGCGCGATCGACGGCGACGGCGTCGTCGACAGCGACCCGCAGATGGCGCCCCCCGGCAGGCTCGCGGTCGAACCGAGGTCGCCCGGGCTGCGCGACCGCATCTGGTGGGGTGCGGGATCGCGGGACTCCGCCGAGTGGGTGGGCCGGCAGGGCCTCAACCTCATGAGCTCGACGCTGCTCACCGAGGCGACGGGGCAGCCGTTCCACGAGCTGCAGCGGGAGCAGATCGAGCGCTTCCGCGCGGCGTACCGCGAGGCCGGGCACACCGGATCGCCGCGCGTCTCGGTGAGCCGCAGCGTGTTCCCGCTGGTGAGCGAGCAGGACGAGATGTTCTTCGGCGTGCGGGGCCGCGACGGGCAGGATCAGGTCGGGATCATCGACGGCATCCGGTCCACGTTCGGCAAGACCTACGCCGACACCCCGGATCGCCTGATCGACCAGCTGCTCGCCGACGAGGCGGTGATGGCGGCCGACACGCTCATGCTCACGATCCCGAACCAGCTCGGCGTGGAATACAACCTGCACGTGCTGCAGGCCTTCGCCGAGCACGTGGCGCCCGCGCTCGGCTGGAAGCCGAACACGGAGGGGCCGGTTCAGGGAGACGCGGTCTGAGCTCACCCCCTCTCACCCCGCGACGGTGGTGGTGTGGAGCGCTGACGCAGCCTCCAGGCGAGGCTGCGGAGTACGCAGACGGTCACGCGGGTCATAGAATCGGCCCATGCGAGAAGGAGCCGCTCAGTTGAACATCCGAGCCGGCCGCGGCCCGGAGGAGTACGAAGCACTCATTGAAATCTGGCGCAGCGCGGTCCGCGCCACCCACGATTTCCTGGACGAATCCGACTTCGCTCGAATCGAATCCCATCTTGCATCGGACTACTTTCCCGCCGTGACGCTCACTGTCGCCGAGAAGAACGGGCGACGCATCGGGTTCGCGGGAGTGCGTGACGGCGCCCTGGAGATGTTGTTCGTCTCCGATGCAGTCCGTGGCGAGGGCGTCGGCTCGGCGCTTCTCGCCGAAGTCATCGAGAACCAGGCAGTCTCGAAAGTGGATGTGAACGAGCAGAACAGCGGAGCTCTCGGCTTCTACCTCAGTCGGGGCTTCGCGCAGATCGGCCGTAGCGAGCTCGATGGGGATGGCCGACCGTACCCGACCATTCACATGGCGCTTCAGACCGCACCCTGAACAGATGAGGAGTCCGGGATCGAATCACTGTGCTGCTCCGATCCCGAACCGGCTCGGCGCGGCGTACAACCTGCGCGTGCTGCAGGCCTTCGCCGAGCACGCGGCGCCCCCGCCCGGCTGGCAGCCGCACACGGGGCCAGTTCGGGGAGACGCGGTGTGAACTCTCGCCGAGCGGCGGGTTTCGCATGCGCCGCTGAGCAGATGGGTGCGAAATCCGCCGCTCGGTCGATCCCCGCCAGGTCTCACCGAGCTCGGAGGCCTGCCCGCACGCACCGAGATCAGCGGCTGTGTCAGGGGCGAGCGGTCGAGGCCGCTCGCCCCTCGGCGTACCTCAACTTCAGCCGCTCGCAGACGATCGGCATGCGGGACTCGAACCCCCTCGGACTCGCGGAGTAGGCGCGCCAGTAGTGCTCGTGCACCTCGCGCCACTGCGCGAGGCTGCGGTCGCCCTCCCCCTCCGCGAAGGCGTGCGACTCGGACACCTCGTCGAACGCGACGACCTCGACCGCGGTCGTCTCGAGCAGCGCGCGCGGCACTCCGCGACCGTCGAGGATGATGCTCAGCTCGCCGACGCCGGGCACCGGATCGCCCGTGTGCTCGAGGTCCCAGAGCGACGAGGCCGTCGCGGTCTTCGTGCCCTCGAGCACGAGAGCCAGCAGACCATCGGCGTGATCCGGTGTCGCGCCGAACGCCCAGGCCTCGGGCACCGCCTCAGGCAGGCCCGGAAGCGCGGTGCGGACCTCGGCCCAGAACTCTTCAACGGTCGGGGATGCGCTCATCCCGGTCAGCATACTCGGCGACGCAGGCCCCAGCGCCGCGAGCGTGCGCCACGGCGCCCCCGCTAGGGGCGCATCGCGAGGTAGGCCTCGCGCATCGCCGGGTAGTAGCTGTCGAAGCTGGGGCGCTCGGTGCCCTCGGTGGCGGCGACGAGCAGGTCGAGGTAGTACTCCCAGCCCGGCCCGATCTCGCCGACCTCGTCGGTGGTGTCGAGGTGGTGCACGAGCGTGAGCAGCGAGTCGTCGCCGTCGCCCTCGACGAGCAGCTCCAGGTGCCAGCCGCCGACCTCGTCCTCGGCTTTGAGCACGAGCCGCTCGAAGGGGTCGCACGCGAGGATGCGCACGCCGATCGCCGGTTCGTGATCCTCGAACCGCATGCGCACGCGCACCGCGCCTCCGGCGCGCCCGTCGCCCTCCCAGGGCCCGAACCACTGCTCGGTGAGCTCCGAGTCGGTGAGGTAGGCCCAGGTCTCCTCGACGGGCAGCGCGAGCGAGCGCACGAGCGCGAGATCCGCGCCCCGCCCCGTCGGTTCGATCCGTCCGCTGGTGTCCATCGTCATGCCGCTCTCCCGTCGCCGTGCAGGTCTCCAGCGTACGCCGCCCCGGGCCGGAGGGCGCGCGCTGCGCCCGGGCCGATGGGCGCGCAGCGACCCGGGCGCTCCTGCTCGGCCGGTCACGCGTTCGGGCCCTTCGGCTCCGCATCGGTCGCCCCGCCGTCCGCGCACCGCCCGCGCACCGGTCGTGTGCGGTTCGCGCCCCGCCCGCACCGTCCGTGCGCCGTCCGCGCACCGATCGAGCTTCATGCACCTCGATCCGGGCGGATCCGGTGCGTGAAGCTCGATCGGTGCGGCTGGGTCGCTGCGATGCCGAGGGCCCAGGGGTCGGGAGGCCGGGAGGCCCGGGGCCGGTTCGTCGCGGCGACCGGATCGCGGCGTCCCGGATCCCGGCAGTGGCCCGGATCCCGGTGACCCGGGCCCCGGCGCCGAGCCGGGTCTCGGCGGACCGCCCCGAACCCGCACTTGCGCACCCGCACCCTGTCTGGCGTACACTCGGGGGCGTGAAGAACTAACGCAGCCTCAATCCCCGTTCCGGTTCCGCTGCGCGCTGAGCGCGCCAGGGTCGATGCCACGGGATGCTGCGTGATCACCTCGGGCCCGCCGCGCCGCGCGCGGCTGCAGCGCCCGCCCGCGCGATCCGAGCCGCCATACGCGCGCCTCACGACGCGGGATCGGCGACCCGTCTCACGCGCACCCCGGCCACCCTGCGGAGCACCCGATTCCGAGAGGCGGCCACCATGCCCGCATCGAACACCACCCCAGACCTCGCAGCCGCGACCCGTGCGGCGTCCCGCTCCGCATCCGACGGCGCGGGGTCGGCGCCCGGCACCGCGCACCTGATCGTCGACGGTGTCTCCCGCTCCTACGGCGACCGCCGCGTACTCAGCGATATCTCGTTCACCGCGAAACCGGGCGATCGCATCGGCCTGATCGGTGAGAACGGCACCGGCAAGTCGACCCTGCTGCGCATCATCGCGGCGGCGGGAGGATCGGCGGGAGGCCCGGCAGGAGACACAGCGGCAGGCCGGGCAAGCTCCGAAGACCCTCCGGCACGCACCGCGGGAGGCCCGGCTGACGATCCCGGATCGCGCCCCGACTCCGGAACCGTCGCGCTGCCGGGCTCGGTCGGCCTGCTCGCCCAGCAGCTGCCCTACCCCGACGAGACGCCGCTCGGCTCGGTGCTCGACGACGCCCAGCGCACCGCGCTCGACGCGCTCGAGCGCATCGAGCGGCTCGGGGAGCGCTTCGCCTCCCACCCCGACGACCCCGAGGTCGCCGACGCCTACGCTCTCGCGCTCGAGGACGCCGAGCGCACGAGCGCCTGGTCGACCGCGGCTCGCCGGGGCGAGATCCTCTTCGGGCTCGGGCTCGGCGGCATCGCCGAGGGCCGCCCGATCGGCGAGCTGTCGGGCGGGCAGCGGCTGCGCCTGGCGCTCGCGGCACTGCTGCTCACCGCGCCGCAGACCCTGCTGCTCGACGAGCCGTCGAACCACCTCGACGACGCCTCGGCCGCCTACCTCGAGCGGGTGCTCGCCGGCTGGCCCGGCATCGTGATCGTCGCGAGCCACGACCGCGCGCTGCTCGACGCGGTGAGCACGCGCATCCTCGATCTCGACGCGCTGCCCCTTCCCGCACAGGTGCTCGCGGACGCGGAACCGGTGGCGAGCGCCGGACGGGTCGGGGCGGCGGGACTCGCCGCGCACTCGCCAGACGGGGTTGCGATCGCGGGAGAGGCGAGCGCAGCGGAGACGCACGGGGCGGAGCGCGCAGTCGAGGGCTCCGGCGCCTCGGGGTCGGGATTCGGCGCGGCCGCATCCGGCATCGGCTCGGGCTCCGGGTCCCGCACGGGATCGGGATCCGGCACCGGCTCCCGATCCGGGTCCGCACCGAGCTCCCGTCCCCTCTCGGCGCCCGGGCCGCACGATTCCCTCCCGGCGGGTCCCGTGACCGACGACCCGGGCTCGGGTTTCGGCGTGCGGCTCTGGGGAGTCGGCTACTCGGCGGCACGCGCCGCGCGGCAGGCGGAGATGGAGCGCTGGCGCGCCCGCTACGCCGCCGAGACGGCCGAGCGCGAGGCGCTGATCCACGAGATCGAGGTCGGATCGCGCGAGGTGAACCGCAAGCACGAGTCGAAGTCGGAGGCGAAGATCACGCGCAAGTTCTACGCCGACAAAGACGCTCGCGTCACCGCCCGACGCGCCCGCAACGCGCGCGTGCGCCTCGACGTGCTCGAACGGGAGCGGGTGCGACGCCAGCCCGAGCCGCTGCGCTTCGCCGGGTTCGGGGCGGCGGCTCCCCGGGAACGCGGTGTACCGCACGGACAGGGTCTCGCACCGCGCGGCAGTTCATCGCCGGGTGACGGGCGGGCGGGAGGCGCGGTGGCGGAGCTCGATCCGACCCGATCCGCCAACGCTCGCGGCGAAGCTTCACCGTCCGCACTCATCCGCGCGGACCGGATCGCCCTCGCCGGGCGGCTGCGGCCGACCTCCTTCGAACTGCCGACCGGGGGCCGGCTCATGCTCACGGGGCCGAACGGCTCGGGCAAGTCGACGCTGCTCGCGATCCTCGCCCACCGCCTCGACCCCGATCGCGGCGAGCTCGAGATCGCGTCGCACGCGCGCGTCGGCTACCTGCCGCAGGAGGTCGAGTTCGAGCACGCGGACCGCTCGGCGGAGCGCGTCTACCGCGACGCGGTCGGCGTCGACACCGCCGACGCGCTGCCGCTGCACGAGACCGGCCTGCTGGCGAGGCGCGACGTCGGCCGGCCCGTCGGCACGCTCAGCGTGGGCCAGCGCAGACGGCTCGCCCTCGCGGCGCTCGTCGCCGATCCGCCCGACGTGCTGCTGCTCGACGAGCCCACGAACCACCTCTCCCTCACTCTCGTCGAGGAGCTCGAGACGGCGCTGCGCGAGTTCACCGCGGGCCCCGCGGCGAGCACCGGGCTCGTGATCGCGACGCACGATCGCTGGCTGCGCTCGCGCTGGGAGGGCGAGGTGCTGGATCTCGCCGGCGAGTGAGCCGGGAACCGCGGTCGGGCGCGCGGGCGCGCGCCGGTGCATCGACGGAACGCGTACCCGAGGGATCGAGTTCGTCTGGGCGAACTCGATCCCTCGGGTATTCGACCTTGGATCAGGGCTTCTCCCTCTCGTCGCAACCTTGCTACGGTTGCTGCGGTCGCGCCGAATCCAGCGCCGCTCAGGTCGCGCCGCACCCGGCGCGCACCCTCCCCACGACCCCGAGGTGTTCATGAACGACGGACCCATCGACATCGCCAACCCGCACGACTACGATCACACGCACTCGTCGTCGGCGGGGTCGGGCTGGCTGCGCGCATCGGTGTTCGGCGCGATGGACGGGTTGGTGTCGAACATCGGCCTCATCTCGGGCATCGCCGCGGCGGGCGCGAGCCCGGGGATCATCGCGATCACGGGCGTCTCCGGTCTCATCTCGGGCGCGATCTCGATGGCGCTCGGCGAGTACACCTCGGTGCGCACCCAGAACGAGCAGCTGGCGGTCGAGGTGCAGACCGAACGCGACGCGCTCGACCGCAACCCGGTCGGCGAGCAGGCCGAGCTCACGGTGATGTTCGAGCACCTGGGCATGTCGCCGCAGACCGCGAGCGACGCGGCCACGCAGGTGCACGCGAACAGCGAGCAGGCGCTGAAGGTGCATCTCGCGCACGAGCTCGGGCTGAGCCCCGACGACCGCCCCTCGCCGCTCGTGGCGGCCGGGTCTTCGTTCGCCGCGTTCAGCGTGGGCGCGATCATCCCGGTGCTGCCGTTCCTGTTCGGTTTCGGCACGCTCTGGTGGGGGCTCGTCTTCGGCGGCGCGGGCCTGCTGGCGGCCGGTTTCACCGCCGCCCGATTCACCGACCGCAACCCGTTCTCGGGCGCGCTTCGGCAGCTGGTGTTCGGCGGCATCGCCGTCGCGGCGACGTATCTCATCGGCACGCTGCTCGGGGTCTCCTCGCTCGGATAGCGGCCGGGGACCCCGGCCCCGCCCCGCCCCGCCCTGCCCCGAGTTCCTCCCCCATCGAGACGGCCGATTCGTATCGACCCGGCACGGAATTCGCGCGAATCGCAGGCCGACTCGATACGAATCGGCCGACTCGATGAGCTGCGAAGCACGGCGCCCCCGGTCGCCTCGAGCGCGTACCCTGGTGCCATGCCCAGTGCGGAGTTCGTCGAAGCCGTGCTCGACGTGGTCGAGCGCATCCCCGCCGGCCGCGTGATGACCTACGGCGATGTGGGGATCGCGATCGGCTCGGAAGCGCCGCGCGCCGTCGGTCGTGTGATGGCCCTGTACGGGCACGCGGTGCCGTGGTGGCGGGTGGTGCCCGCCAGCGGGCTGCCGCCCCAGGGGCACGCCCGGCTCGCCCACCCGCACTACGTCGAGGAGGGCACACCGCTCAGGCACGTCGAGTCTCCGGAGCGCTACCGCATCGCGCTCTCCACGGCACGGCTCCCGTACACGCACGAGATCTACGCGAAAATAGCGCTGTGAACGACGCCGAACTTCCCTCAGCCCCCGCCGACGACACGGGCGCGCTGCGCCTGGGCTTCACTCGGGGCACCGCTCCCAGCAAGTGGGCGAAGCGCTGGGAGCGGGCCAGCGGCGACCCCCTCGAACTGGTGCCCGTCGAGACGGCCTTCGGTCGGAAGGCCGAGGCGCAAGGGGTCGACGTGATGCTCGAGCGCACGCGCGCGGGCCAGCGCCCCGAGGGCTCGTCGGAGCCCGACCGCAGCCGCCACGCGATGCTGCTCTACACGGAGGCCGTGGCGCTCGTGGTGCCCGCCGACCACGAACTCGCCGAAAGCTCCGAGATCTCGGTGGGCGACCTCGAGCTGGTGCCGCTGCTCGACCACCCCGATCACTTCCCCCAGTGGCCCGCCGCGCGGTCGTGGGAGGACCCTTCCTGGATGCCGACCGGTGTGAAGGCCGCCCTCGAACTCGTCGCGACCGGCGCCGGCGCGATCCTGCTCCCCCTTCCCCTCGCCCGGCACCTGAGCGACAAGCGCGCCCATGCCGTGCTGCCGGTGACCGGAGAGCCCGAGCTCGCGGGCAGCGGGATCTGGGCGAGCTGGGACGTGGATCGCGACGCTGCCGATGTGCAGCAGCTCGTGGGCATCATGCGCGGCCGCACGGCCCGCAGCTCCCGGCCCGCGGCCGCAGCTGCCGATGGCCGGACGGGCGCCGACGGCACGAAGCCCGCGAAGCAGGCGCGCCCGAAACCGGCGGCGAAGAAGGCGGGCCCCAAACCGGGCTCGCGCGGCGCGCAGCTCGCGGCGGCGAAGGAGAAGGCCGAGCGCGCGAAGGCGCTGCGCCGAGCGGAGAAGAAGCGCAAGCGCCGCTGAGCACGATGCGACTCGCCGGGCGGGACCATCCGCTCGGGCCGGGCGAGCCGGGACGGGCTGTCGGTTCTCGATGGCCCGCCGAGCATGTCCGTGCGGAGCCGGGCAGGCCGGTGCGCAGCCGGGCGAGCCCTGCACAGCGTGCGGCGCGCCCGTCCGGCCTACAGCTCCGAAGCGGGCACGTCGAAGGTACCGCACGCGCCGGGGCCGCTGCGGTAGCCCTCCTGGAACCAGCGCTGGCGCTGCTCGGATGTGCCGTGCGTGAACCGCTCGGGGTTCACCGGGGCGCCGGCCGACTCCATGATGTGGTCGTCGCCCACGGCGGCCGCAGCGCTCATGGCATCGGCGATCTGCTGCTGCGTGACGGGCTGCAGGAAGGACACACCCGCGTCGTCGGTGACGGTGGACGCATTCTTCACCCAGGCGCCCGCGAAGCAATCGGCCTGCAGCTCGAGGCGCACCGACCCCGACGCGGGCCCGGATTCGCGGCCCGTCTGCTGCAGCGTGCCGATGAGGTTCGAGATGTGGTGGCCCCACTCGTGGGCGAGCACGTACATCTGGGCGAGCGACCCGTCCGACGCGCCGTAGTCGCTGCTCAGCGTGTCGAAGAAGGCGACGTCGAGATAGATCGACTCGTCGGAAGGGCAGTAGAACGGGCCCGTCGCAGACGAAGCGGCGCCGCACGCCGACTGGGTCTGGCCGTCGTAGAGCACCACTTCCGCGGGTGCACGGTAGCCGTCGACCTCGCCCGTCCAGAAGCGATCGAGGGAGTCGGCCGTGGCCGCCATGCGGCACTCGGCGTCTTCGTTCGCGTCGGCGCCGGTCTCGCAGCCGGGCAGCGCCTCGGAGCGCTCGCCCGAGAGGGAGCTGCCGCTGATCAGCTGGTCGACCACGGGCGCGAACGGCAGCAGGTTCACGCCGAACAGCTGCGAACCGAGCGCGAGCAGCAGCGCGACCCCCACACCGCCGCCCGCGATCAGGCCGCCTCGCCGCGCGCCGCTGCGCTTCGACACTCGTCCGGTATCGATGCGAGCGTTGTCGTTGAAGGTCATGCCCCACCTGCCCTGTGAACGGAACCGATCTGCCGTGCCTCCAACTCTATGCCGCGGGGCGGGCGTTCACGAGCCCGCGCGCTGCTAGTCGGCCTTCTTCTTCGCGCGGTAGAGATCCTTCTCATGCATCGGCCAGGTGCCAGCCGCGCGCTGCGCTTCGACGTAGGCGTGGGCCTCCTCCTGGCGCTCGGCCTCGATGCCCGTGGCGATCTCGGCGCGCAGCAGCTCGGGGCTGAGACCGAAGGCCTCGACGAGGTCGAGGGCGTGCGGGCGCAGCCGACCGATGAGGCGGTCGATGTAGGCGGTGACGGCTTCGGCGCGCTGGCCCGAGATGCGGCCGTTCACGAGGTACCAGGAGGCGTTGCTCTCGATGAGTCCGAAGCCGAAGAGATCGCGCAGCCAGGTCAGCACCTGACGGGAGCCCTCGTCGTCGATCTGCTCGACCGCCTCGGTGAAGGCCTCCCACTGCAGCAACTCGGCGTGGGCGCGGGCGGCCGCGATGAGCTTGTGCTGCTGCGCGTTGAAGGCGTCTTCGGCGGCGATGGCACGGGCGCGCTTGTCGTCCTTCGGCGTGTTCTTGGTGGCCTCGCGCAGCGCCATCGCGATCTCGGAGATCATGGTCTGCACGCGGTCGGCGAGCAGCTCCCGCTGCGCCTCGGGGCTGCGCAGGCTCTCGACCGATCGCGCCATCTGGCCGAGGTCGAAGATGCTCTGCCCCACCTGGCGCAGGCCGAAGCGGCTGACCCGCCCGCCCAGCTGGCTCGCGGCCGCCTTGATGAGAGCGGCCCGGTCGGCGCCCTTGAACTGCTCGGCGTAGTCGGTGAGCAGGCGCTTGCCGACGAGCTGCAGCAGCACGTTGTTGTCACCCTCGAAGGTCACGTAGATGTCGAGGTCGGCGCGCAGCCCGGTCACGCGATTCTTGGCCATGAAGCCGGCGCCGCCGCAGGCCTCGCGCACCTCCTGCAGCGTGTCGAGCGCGGCCCAGGTGGAGAGGGGCTTCAGCGCCGCGGCCAGGGTCTCGAGGTCCTCGCGGTTCTCGGGGGTGTCTCGTGCACCCGAGAACACCTCGTCGAAGACGGTGAGCAGCCGTTCGTCGGCGAAAGCCATGGCGTAGCTCTGGGCCAGCCGCGGCAGGAGCCTCCGCTGGTGCAGGCCGTAGTCGAGCAGCACGGTCTCGCGGCCGGAGGCCCCGGGGAACTGGCGCCGCTCGCTGCCGTAGCGGATGGCGATCGCGAGCGCGGCCTGCATCGCCCGCACCGAGGACCCGTCGAGGGAAACGCGACCCTGCACGAGCGTGCCGATCATGGTGAAGAAGCGGCGGCCGGGGCTCTCGATCGCCGAGGAGTAGGTGCCGTCGGCGGCGACGTCGCCGTAGCGGTTGAGCAGGTTCTCACGGGGGATGCGCACGTGGTCGAAATGCAGGCGCCCGTTGTCGATGCCGTTGAGGCCGCCCTTCACCCCGTCGTCTTCGCTGCCCACGCCGGGCAGCATCTCGCCGTCGGGCGTGCGGATCGGCACGAAGAAGGCGTGCACGCCGTGATTGACGCCGCGCGTGATGAGCTGCGCGAAGACGACCGCGGCCTGCCCGTGCAGCGCCGCGTTGCCGAGGAACTCCTTCCACGCGCCCGTGAAGGGCGTGTGGATCTCGAACTCCTCGGTCTCGGGATCGTAGGTGGCCGTGGTGCCGATGGAGGCGACGTCGGAGCCGTGCCCGATCTCGGTCATGGCGAACGCGCCGGGCAGTTTGAGGCTCATCACGTCGGGCAACCACCGCTCGTGGTGCTTGCGGGTGCCGAGGTGCAGGATCGCCGCGCCGAAGAGCCCCCACTGCACGCCGCTCTTGATCTGCAGCGACGGGTCGGCGAGCACCAGCTCTTGGAACGCCGCGATGTTGCCGCCGTGGTTGTCGCTGCCGCCGAGATCGGTCGGGTAGGCGCGCTGGATCGCGCCCTCCTCGACCAGGATGCCGAGCTGTTCGAGCACGCGCTCGCGGTGCTCGGCCATGGGCTGGCCGGGGATCGTGTGCAGGCGGGGGTCTTCGGCGAGCCGGCGCGACTCGAGCCGTTCCTTCTTCCAGCGGCCGAGCAGGGCGTCGCCGACCCGCTCGATGTCGATGCGGGCGCTGGTGGACTGCGGCGTGATGGTGACGCTCATCGATGCTCCTTCGACGTGATGCGCGGATGCGCGGCGCCGTGCGCCCGCGATCCGCTGACCTGCTGCCAGGCTAGGGGGCACCACCGACAGCGACAACCGGCCGCCGCGCTCCCCACAATCGGAGCCGCGGCCGACCCCGCACATCGTTGTGCGGTCTCTCCAAAAACAGGGTTCTGTTCCTGGAGATCATCTCCACTCTCGAAGCGTCCGCATGTTCTGCCCCACCCCCGAGTTCACGCAGCGGCACCGATCGAGCCGGCAGCACCCCGATCCGCCGGGAAGAGGTGCTCCGAGGTGGATCGGTGCGGTGAGCTGCCGCGGGAGCCCGCCCAGTGCCGTGTCCCGCCCAGCGCCGCCGCCCGCCAGCGTCGCATCGACCGCCCAGCGCCCCGCCCCGCCGGCCCGGCCCGCCGCCCGGAGCTACGGGGTCGTCGGATCGTCGCCGGGTTCGTGGTCGCCGAAGGAGGCGGGCACGATCTCGGCCTGCTCGAGCAGTTCGCGCGTGCGCTTCTGCCTGGTGCGCGGGATCACCGTGAGCACGAGCCCGTCGCGGCCTGCCCGCGCCGTGCGGCCCGCGCGGTGCAGGTAGGTCTTGTAGTCGTCGGGCGGGTCCGCCTGCACCACGAGGTCGACGTCGTCGACGTGGAGGCCTCGCGCGGCCACGTCGGTCGCCACGAGCACCGACGCCTTGCCCGAGGCGAAGCGCTCGAGGTTGCGCTCGCGCCTGGCCTGGCTGAGGTTGCCGTGCAGCGCGGTGACGCGCAGCCCGGCCTCGTCGAGCATCTCGGCGAGGCGCTCGGCGTAGGCGCGCGTGCGGCAGAACACCATGATCCGCCCGGGGCGCGACGCGAGTTCGACGAGCACGCGGTCCTTGTGCTCCCGCAGCACGATGAGCACGCGGTGCTCGGCCTCGCTCACCGCTTCGCCCCCGACCTCGTGCACGGCGGGATCGCGCAGGAACTCCGACACGAGATCCGAGACGCCGCTGTCGAGGGTGGCCGAGAACAGCAGCCGCTGCCCGCCGCGCACCGTGTCGCGCAGCACTCGCTGCACGGGCTCGAGGAACCCGAGCTCGCACATGTGGTCGGCCTCGTCGATCACCGAGACGAGCACCTCGCGCAGGTCGAGCTTGCGGCGGTTCACGAGGTCGCGCACGCGCCCGGGCGTGCCGATCACGATGTCGACGCCGCGCTCGAGCGCGTGCATCTGGGGGTCGAGGGGAACGCCGCCCACCAGCTGCGCGGTGAAGAATCCGACGGAGCGGGCGATCGGCTGCACCGTGCGGTCGATCTGCAGGGCGAGCTCCCTCGTGGGGGCGAGGATCAGGGCCTTCGGGTTGCGGGGAGGCCGCTTCGGCGCCCCCTGACGCTCACCGCGGCGGGGTCGATCGCGCGAGGCGGCGCCGTCGCCCGCGAAGGCGCCCTCCGCCTTCAGTTTCAGCAGCCGCTCGACCACGGCGGCGCCGAACGCGATGGTCTTGCCAGATCCGGTGCGGGCCCGGCCGAGCACGTCGCGACCGGCGATCGCGTCGGGGATCGTCGCGGCCTGGATGGGGAACGGCTGCTCGGCGCCGAGCTCGGCGAGCACGCGCACGATGTTCGGCCCGAGGCCGAGGTCTCCGAAGGCGACGCCCTTCGCGTCGGCGGCGGTGATGAGGCGGGCGTCGAGCCGCTCGAGCACGGGGGGCTCGGCGGGGCGGGGTCCGCCCGCCACCCGCTCGGCCTGTCCATCGGCTCCGAACGCGTAGACGCGCGCCTGATCGCGCCGTTCGCCGGGGCCCGGAGCTCCCTCGCGCCCCGCCCCGCCCGAGCCCGCCGCGCGAGCCGCGCGGTCGGAACGGTCCTCGCGCACCGGCCGGCTCTCCGCCGGCCGCCTCCGTCCCGCGGTCGTAGCGCGCTCTCCCGCCTCGCGGCCGCGCTCTCCCGCCTCGCGGCCGCGCTCTCCCGCTTTGCGGCCGCGCTCGGCAGCCCCGCGATTCCGCGCGTTCGACTGCCGCTGCCCACCCTGGGTGCTGCGCGGGTGTCCGGCGCCGCTGTCCCGGCCGGCGCCCCTGGCTCCGCGCGTCGGCTGCCCCTCGTCACCGGCGGCGGCGGCGCGGCCCCCGGCCCAGCGTTTGCCGGCACGACCGGGCTTGCGGCCCGGCTCGTAGTTCGACGGGGGTTTGAAGCCGCGTCGGCCCTTCTGCGCCACCGCTATCGCCCGCTCTCGTCTTCGGGCTGCTCGCCCTCGTCGCTGCCCGGTTCCGACGCGAGGGCGCGGGTGTTCTCGGTTTCGGCGTCGGCCCCGGCGCGCTGCTCGGCGGCCTCGACCTCCTGCGTGGCCTCCCACATGAGCTGCTCCCAGTCGAGCTCGCCGGTCACGGGAGGTGCCGCGGGAGGCGCGTCGCGGGCGTCGCCTCGGCTCGGCTCGTCCCCGGCATCGAACTCGGGGACGACACCGGCCCGCGGCTCGGGCTCGGGCTCGGGCTCGGAATGCTCCCCGGGATCCCCCGGCAGCACGAGCGGCGTCACCTCGTCGGCGGCCTCGGCGCTTTCGGTGTCCGCGACATCGAGCCCGGCGCCCGCGTGCCGCGGCGCCGTCTGCTCGAGGTCGTCATCGCCGACCTCGTGATCGGACTCGCCCTCGAGCTCGGGCTCCACTTCGATCTCGGGTTCGGGTTCGGGTTCGGATCCGGTCTCGCGATCGGCTTCCGCTGCCGCCCGCTCGGGCGCCTCGTCGTCGACGGGTCCGTCACCCGCCTCCAGAGGGTTGTCCTCGCCGGTGAATCCGAGGTCGGCGAGCGCGAGCGACATCTGCGCGGTCGCCGGACCCACTTCGCCCTCCGCATCGGTCCCGGCCGTCTCGTCCGTCTCGTCCGTCTCTGAGCCATCACGATCGGTCAACTCGGGGGCCGAGAGCCCCACCCGCATGAGCTCGCTGAGGATCGCACGCTGCGTAGCGGGATCGGCCTGCGCGGCGACGGGCGCCGGCACCGGCTCGGGCGTCGCGAGCTCGTCGGCGTCGCGAGCACCGTGTGCAGGCTCGGGATCGGTCACATGCGCGCCGCCGTCGGACTGCTCCTCGAGGGCGGGGAGCGCACCGGCCGGGGTCTCCCCCGTCGCCTCGGGATCGATGCCGTCGGCTGCGCGATGCGCGTCGCGGGCGGGCCCGGCATCCACGGTCTCGGGATCGACGGCCTCCGGCGCGCGCGGGTGCTCCGGCTCAGCAGCCGGGTCGGGATCCCTGTCGCCCGCGAACCGGTCGAGGAGTTCGCCGGGCGACTCCGCGGGGTAGCCCGTCGTCGTCTCGCGCGTGGTGTCGGCGCCGAGCACGCCCACGGTGCCCACCGCGCCGACGGCTCCCGCGAAGGCGAGCGCCTCGGGGCCGGCCGACACGGATGCCTCGGCGCCGGCCTGCGGGCTGCGCCTCGGGCCGCGCCGCCACGGCGCACGGACGCTCCCGCGACCTCCGGCCCCTCCGCCGTCCCCGCGGCGCCGAGCCGCGCGCCCGGCGCCGCCCTCGCGACGACGCTCGACCGCGTAGTACAGCGTGGGCAGCACGATGAGCGTGAGCACGGTCGACGACAGCAGGCCGCCGATCACGACGACCGCGAGGGGCTGAGAGATGAACCCGCCCTTGCCCGTGATCCCGAGCGCCATCGGCGTGAGCGCGAGAATGGTCGCGAGCGCCGTCATCACGATGGGGCGCAGACGCTGCAGGGAGCCGTGCACGACGGCGTCGTGCAGCGAGTCGCCGCGGTCGCGGTACTGGTTGACGAGGTCGATGAGCACGATCGCGTTCGTCACGACGATGCCGACGAGCATGAGCACGCCGATCAGCGACGCGACGCCGAGCGGGATGCCGGTCGCGATGAGCAGCAGGATCGCGCCGGTCGCGGCGAACGGCACCGACACGAGCAGCAGCAGCGGCTGCAGCAGGCTGCGGAAGGTCGCCACCATCACCACGTAGACGATGAGGATCGCGGCGAGCAGGGCGAGTCCCAGCTGTTCGAAGGCCTCGGCCTGCTGCGACATCACGCCGCCGACCGTGGCGGTGGCGCCGGCGGGCAGGTCGACCGCTTCGAGGGCGGTGTTCACGGCGGCGCTCGCGACGGTCAGGTCGTCGCCCTCGGGCAGCGCGGAGACGGTCACCATGCGCACGCCGTCCTCGGTGCGCACGGTCACGGGGCCGTCCGCGACCTGGATCGTGGCGAGGGTGTCGAGCGTTCGCGGACCGAGCGCCGTCATGATGGGCAGCGCTGCGACCCCGGCCTGGTCGACGGCTGCGACGCCGTCGGTCAGGTAGATCGAGACGTTGTCGGCGTCCAGGGTGATCTGGCCGATCTGGCGCGGCTGCATCTGCTGCGCGATCTGGGCGGCGACGGCGGCCTCGGTGAGGCCCGCCGTGGCCGCGGCGGTGCGGTCGACCGCCACCTGCAAGAAGGGGCGCGAGGCGCCGAGGTCGCTCTCGACCTGCCGCAGGCCGGGCTGCTGCTCGAGTTCGGCGAGCATCGCGTCGCTCGCCTCTGCGAGGGTCTGCTGATCGGGGGCCGACACGTTGACCTCGATGGCGCTCGACATGGTCACGCCGCCGCCCGACTGGCCGAGCGAGAACTCGCCCGCGTCGTCGAGGCCGTCGACGGCCGCGCGGATGTCGTCCTGAACCCTGGCCTGGTCGGCGTCGGAGTCGGTGGTGATCGAGTAGCTGACCGCTCCGTCGCCGCCGCCTCCGAAGATCGCGCCCATGCCGCCGCCGCCGCTGCCGATGGTCACCTGCACGGTGTCGATGTCGGCGAGCTCGGCGAGCGCGCCCTCGACGCGCTCGACCTGAGCGAGCTGGGCTTCGAGGCTGGTGCCGGGCGCGAGCGTCTGCACGAGGCCGATCGAGTTCTGCTCGTCGTCGCCCATGAAGTTCGTCTTCATGAACGGGGTGAGCGCGATCGTGAGACCGAAGACGAGCACCGCGGTGAGCAGCGTCGCCGCGGGGCGTTTGAGCGTCCAGTCGATGACCGGTCGGTACCCCCGCTGCAGGGCCGTGAGCGGCTCCGCTGCGACCGGCTGCTGCGCCGGCGCGTCCGCGGCAGCCGCGGCGGGAGCGGCTGCGGGCGCCTCGGCGACACCGTCCGCGTCTGCGCCCCGCTTCTTCCGATCCGGCCTCAGGAACCAGTAGGCGAGCACCGGCACGATCGTGAGCGAGACGAGCAGCGATGCGGCGAGCGCGATCGTCACCGTGAACGCGAACGGGCGGAACAGCTCGCCCACCATGCCGTCGACGAACGCCATCGGCAGGAACACCGCGACGGTCGTGATCGTCGACGCCGTGATCGCGCCGGCGACCTCGCGCACCGCCTCGATGATGGTCTTCGTGCGGTCGACGCCCAGGGCGAGGTGCCGCTTGATGTTCTCGATGACCACGATCGAGTCGTCGACGACGCGGCCGATCGAGATGGTGAGCGCGCCCAGCGTGAGCATGTTGAGCGTGTACTCGGCGAAGTTGAGCCCCACGAAGGTGAGCAGCACCGAGGTCGGGATCGAGATCGCGGTGACGAGCGTGGCCCGCACCGACATCAGGAACACGAGGATCACGAGTACGGCGAACACCAGGCCGAGCAGGCCCTCGGTGGTGAGCGTGTGGATCGACTGCTCGACGTACGGCGCCTGATCGAACACGACCGAGAGCTGCTCGCCGCCGAGCTGATCCTGCAGTTCGTCGAGCTTCTGCTGCACCGCGTGCGACACGTCCACGGTGTTCGCGGCCGACATCTTGGTGACGCCGATCGTGAGGGCGGGCGCGCCGTTGATGCGCGAGATGCTCTGCTCGGGGCCCGGCTCGAGGCGCACCTCGGCGACGTCGCCGAGGGTGAGGGGCGCGGGCGGGGCCTCGTCGTCGAAGGAGGAGGGATCGCTGAACGCGCCGGTGCCCGGCAGCGGGATCGCCGCGATGTCCTCGACCGAGGCGAGCTCCGTTCCCGCCTGCACCGCGAGCGTGCGGTCCCCGTCGGTGACGGTGCCGGCCGCCATGAGCACGCCGCTCTGCTGCAGCGCGTCGGCGATGGTCTGCGGCGAGAGCCCGTTCGCGGCGAGGGCCTCGGCCGAGGGGGCGATCGTGACCCGCTCCTCGCGGGCGCCCGAGAGCTGCGCGTCGCGCACCCCGTCGATGTCGCTCAGCTCGGGGATCGCCACGCGCTCGATGAGCTGCGCCGCCTCCTCCGGCGTCTGCCCGTCGGCCGGGGCGACCGCGATCTGGATCACGGGGAAGTCGTCGATGCTGCCCGACATCACCTGCGTATCGACGGCCTCCGGCAGCAGCTGCGAGATGCGGCTGATCGCGCGCTCCACCTTCTGCTCGGTCGCGGTGATGTCGACGCCGTAGGTGAACTGCGCGACGACCATGGAAGCGCCCGTGCTCGACGTCGCGGTCGAGGTCTCGAGCTGCGGCACGCTGCGCAGAGCCGTCTCGATGGGGCCGGAGACGTCGTTGTTGACGACCTCGGGAGAGGCGCCGGGGTAGGTGGTCACCACCGCGATCGCGGGGAACTGGACGGATGGCATCAGCTCCTGCTTGAGCGATCCCACGCCGATGAGGCCGAAAACCGCGGCGACGATGGTGACGAGCGCGATCAACGCGCGGTTCTTCAGGCTGAGCGCCGTGAGAAGGTGCATGGTGTCGATTATTTCATGCGGCTACCGGGAGCCCGCCGTGGAGGATAATACTGAGATGCCGTCGTCCCGCACCCGCCGCACCCTGGGGGCCGTGTCCCCCGCAGACTTCGAGCGGCTCGCCGAGCTGCGCCGCATGCAGCGCCTCGCGGTCGCCCTGCTCATCGGCATGGCGATCGTGTTCGTGATCTCCTTCGCGCTGCAGACCCGCTACCCGTGGTTGGGCTACGTGCGCGCGGCCAGCGAGGGCGGCATGGTCGGCGCCCTCGCCGACTGGTTCGCGGTGACCGCCCTCTTCCGGCACCCGCTCGGCCTCAAGATCCCGCACACCAACCTCATCTCGAGCAAGAAGGACGACATCGGAGAGGGTCTCGGGTCGTTCGTCGAGGAGAACTTCCTCGCCGACGACGTGGTGCACGACAAGCTCGCCGGCATCAGCGGCGCCAGGCACGCGGGCGAATGGCTGTCGCAGCGGCCCAACGCCGAACGCGTGGGCTACATGATCGCGAGCGCCGGTCTCGGAGCCCTCACCGTGCTCGACGACGGCGACGTGCAAGAGCTCGTCGAGATGCTCGTGCGCCGCCACGTCGTCGAGCCCGAGTGGGGGCCGCTGCTCGGCCGCGCGGCGGAGTCGTTCGTCGACGGCGGCCACCAGCAGCCCCTCATCGACATCGCGGCCTCCCGTGTCGAGGAGTGGCTGCTCGCGCACCCGGCGGCGTTCGACCGCGTCATCTCGTCGAGGCTGCCCTCCTGGGTGCCGAGCATCGTGGATCGCTTCGTCGACGACCGGCTGCACGCCGAGACCGTGCGGTTCGCCCAGCGCGTCGGCGCCGATCCCGAGCATCCGTTCCGCATCGCGATCGCCAGATTCCTCGCCGATCTCGCCCGGGATCTGCAGCAGCAGGAGCGCCTGCAGCAGCAGCTCGAGACGTTCAAGCACGAGGTGTTCGACAGCCCGCGCATCCGCGCCGTCGCCGCCAGCACGTGGGAGACGGCCAGGGCGGCGATCGTGGCGATGCTCGAGGAGCCCGGCAGCGAACTGCGCACGCGGATCGTCTCGGCGGTGCAGGACTTCGGCCGCAAGCTGCTCGACGATCCGACCCTGCAGTACAAGATCGACGTGTGGGTGATGGGCGTGGTCGAGCACCTGGTGCGCAACTACCGCCACGATATCGCCGGCGTGATCACCGAGACCGTGCAGCGCTGGGATGCGCAGGAGGCCGCCGAGAAGATCGAGCTGCAGGTCGGCAAGGATCTGCAGTTCATCCGCATCAACGGCACCGTCGTGGGCGCTCTCGCCGGCCTCGCCATCTACACCGTCGCCACGCTCGCCATCGCGCCGCTCGCGCACTGAGCCCGTCGCTCGGCACGAGCGGGCTTCGTCGTGACGGGCCGGCGCGCTACTCCCGCGCGAACGCGACCGGCAGCAGCATGTCCTGCACCCGATCCCGCGCCGCGGTGTGGTCTGCGCGGGTCGCGATCGCGCAGCGGGTCTCGCGGCAGTCGAGGCCGTCACTCGTGGGCGCCGGCACCGTGAGGGTGGCGGTGAAGGATCCGGACCGCGCGTCGTCGTAGCGCTGCGTGGCGAACGCCTGCCACGCCCAGTCGTCGGTGATCCAGACGCTCGCCAGCGCCGCCTGCTGCGCGTGGCCCTCCTCGGCCCCCTCCGGGATGCCCCCCAGGCAGGGCCCCGGCTTCTCGTCGGGACCGCTCGGGATCGCGCACACGGCCACGTATATTCCGATACCGGCATCAAAGCCGCTGCCCCGCACCACGAGGGTGTCGCCGGGCTGCAGAGCGTCGAGCTCGGCGGGCTCTCCCTCCGGCGTCTCGACGCTCAGCTCGCGCGTTCGCCCGTCCGATCCCTGCGCGCTCGTCTCGGAGACGAACTGCTCGGGCACCGTCTGACCCGACCCGCCGGCGCTCTGATGGGTGAGAATCGGCAGCAGCACGGCGATCGCGCCCACCAGCACGAGCGCCGCGATCACCAGCACCGCGATGAGCAGAATGCGGGTGGCGCGGGGGCGGCGGGAGGTCATGCCTTCATCGTAATGGCCGCGTCTCACCCGTTGCTCCGATCTGCTAGAATCTGCTCCATACGTCTATTTGTATAAGTACCTGCCTCGCGGAAGATCGCCCGCGAGGCCTGAATGTGTAAGGGGGTCACGCATGGGGCGCGGCCGTCAGAAGGCAAAGCACACCAAGGTAGCCAGGGAGCTGAAGTATTTCAGCCCCAACACCGATCTCTCGCAACTTGAGCGCGAGCTCGCGCAGAGGTCGCAGCGCGGCTCCGATGAAGATCCCTGGGCTGAGTACGCCAGCAAATACAACTCCGACGACGACCCCGTCGACGAAGACGACACCGACGATCCCCGCGGCGAGCACTGACTCAGCCTCGCGCCTCGCACATGTGAAGGGCCCCTCCTCCGAGGGGCCCTTCACGTTGCAGCCGATCCGCCCTCGGCGTCGGCTCAGTGCTTGCCCTGGTCGGCTCAGTGCTTGCCCTGCGCGGCGACCGCTGCGGCACCGGCGGCGGCGGCCTCCGGGTCGAGGTATCGGCCCGCACCCGCCGGGGTGCCGTCTTCGTTGATGTCGTAGACGAGCGGCATGCCCGTCGGGATGTTGAGACCCGCGATATCGGTGTCAGAGATGCCGTCGAGGTGCTTCACGAGGGCGCGCAGCGAGTTGCCGTGCGCGGTGACGAGCACCGTCTTGCCCGCGTTGAGGTCGGGCAGGATCTCGCCCTCCCAGTAGGGGACGAGCCGCTCGACGACGTCTTTCAGGCATTCCGTGCGCGGCCGTTCGCCATCGATGCCCGCGTAGCGCGGATCGTCGGATTGCGACCACTCGCTCGAGTCGTCGAGGGGCGGCGGAGGCGTGTCGAACGAACGGCGCCACTCCATGAACTGCTCCTCGCCGTACTTCTGCAGCGTCTCGGACTTGTCGAGCCCCTGCAGTGCGCCGTAGTGGCGCTCGTTCAACCGCCACGACCGGCGCACCGGGATCCACAGACGATCCGCGCTGTCGAGAGCGATGTTCGCGGTCTGGATCGCCCGGCTCAGCACCGAGGTGTGCAGCACGTCGGGCAGCACGCCCGACTCCGCGAGCAGCTCTCCGGCGCGGGCGGCCTCGCCTCGCCCCTGCTCGGTCAGTCGCACGTCCACCCAGCCGGTGAAGAGGTTCTTCTGGTTCCAGTCGCTCTGCCCGTGGCGGAGCAGGATCAGCTTGTTCGTCATGGTTCCAGTCTATGAGGTTTCGCAGTGCGGGCGGGGTGCCGGGCGGCGGGCGGTGCTCGGAGACTACAGCCGCTTGAGGCGCGGGATGTGGCGCGTCGCTCCGGCATCGGCGGGCACGATCGGCTCCTGCGCCGCGGCCGCGCGCTCGGCGGTGTCGGGCAGCTCGACCTCGAGCGGCGCGTCCTCGGGCAGCGCGCGCTTCAGCAGGGCGAGCGCGATGCCGCCCCACTCGTGATGCAGCGCGGCGCGGGTGATGCGGCCCACCGGTCGCGCCTCGGGATCCCGGTCCTGTCCCGGCTGCGGCGCGCGGAACACGAGCGCGCCGGGCGTCGGCAGCTCGCCCCCCGAGCCGTCGAGGTGCAGCATCGCCAGGCGACGCGGAGGATGCCCCAGGTTGTGTACCTTCGCGACCGTCTCCTGGCCGCGATAGCAGCCCTTCGTGAGGTGCACGGCCGTGCGCAGCCAGTCGAACTCGTGCGGGATCGCGCGCTCGTCGACGTCGGCGTGCTGCGCCGGCCGCCACGCGCGCACCTCGAGCGCTTCGAGCGAGAGCAGGCCCGCGGCGCGCACCTCGCCGCTCGCGTCGCTCGCCAGCTCGATCACCGCGGGGAGCTGCTCGCGCGCGAACACGAACTGCGACACCGACCACCCCTCGGCCGCGTGCCCCTCGGGGTCGGCGTACTGCACGCCACCGCCGGTCACCGCTGCCCACGGATCCTGCCACTCCACCGCGGGCGTCAGCCCGCGCAGCGCCTCCGCGGCGGGGCCCGCTCCGGTGAAGGCGAGCACGGCCGCGTACTCGTTCGAGACGTCGTGCACCTCGACGCGCAGGGCGAATCGCATGCGCTGCAGGAACGCCGCGAGCGGCTCCGACGAGCCCTCGTCGACGAGCAGCCAGCTGCGCTCGCCATCGTCGACCACGCGCATCGCACGCTCGATGCGGCCGTTCGGATCGAGCAGCAGCGTCTCGGTGCTCTCGCCCGGGCGCAGCCCCGTCAGCTGCTGACTCGTCATCGAGTGCAGCCAGCTCAGACGGTCGGGGCCGGAGACCGTGACGATGCCGCGGTGCGACAGGTCGACGATCGCGGCGCCCCGTTCGAGCGCGCGCTGCTCGGGCAACGGCTCGCCGTAGTGAGAGGCGACGCCCACCGGGTCGGCGACGGCGCCCGGAAGCTCGAGGAACGACTGCATCAGACCCTCCCGCTCATGAGACGTGAGGCGAGCGGGTGATTAGCGCTGGCCCTTGAAGAGCTTGTAGACGACGGTGCCCGAGATCCACGCGATCGCGACACCGGCGAGACCCAGCAGGCCGAGAAAGAAGAGTTCGAGAGCGAGAAGCATGACGCCAGTCTAATACAACGCGCGCATCGGGGTACGGCGCGATCCTCACCCCTCTGACCGCCCCCGAGCCCCGGCCGCGGCTCGGCCTGAGCTCGCGACTCAGCCTCAGCCTCAGCCTCAGCCTCAGCCGAGCAGCATGCCGATCACGTCGATCACCGCGATCAGCACCACCGACCCGGCCACGCTGAACGAGACCCGGGTGATGAAGCCCTCGCGCTGAGCGGTGCCCAGCTGCAGTGCGAAGGTGACGAGCGTGCTCGCCCCCACTGCGAAGGCCAACCAGGCGAAGCGACCCTCCTGCGGGACGAGCAGCGTGACGAGCGTGCCGATGAGGGCGGCCACGGCCCAGGCGATGATCATGCGCGGCAGATGCCACGACTGCACGTCGGGCATCTCCGGGGCATCGGACTGCACGGGATCGCTCACGCCCCCATTGTCCCACAGCACCCCAGGGCGCGGGCCGAGGCCCCTCTGCACGAGCTTCTTCTCCCGCTGTCTGGCGATGATGGTCGCTTTCGGGTGCGGCCGCGCGGCGCCGCGCGGCAGGCGGCGAAGCACTCGGCGCCGCGAGAAACACGGTCGAAACGGTCGCGAAACAGTGCCCGCAGTACTATTGCCTCGGGTTGAACGCACAGTGAAGGGAGCCGATCCATGCAGCTTCTCTGCCTCACCGATCGAGATCCCGCCGATTCCCTGCCCGGGCTGGATCTGCTGCCGCACGACGTGCGCACCTCGCCGCTGTCGTTGCGCGTGCCCGAGACGATGGCGGCGCGCTTCGACGCGATCCTCGTCGACGGCACCCTCGATGCCCGCCGGGCCCGCAGCGCGTGCCTGGCTCTCGCCGAGGGCGTGGATACGCCGCGGGTCGTGCTGCTGCCCGAGCTCGCGCTCGCCGCTCTGACGCGGGAGTGGGGCGTGAGCGAGCTGCTGCTGCCCACGGCGAGTCCCGCCGAGATCGAGCTGCGCTTGCGCCTGCTCGGTCGGCCCGCCTCGGCGGCCACTGCTCCTCCGCCCGCGGTCCAGGCCGCGGGCGTTGTCATTGACGAGTCCAATTTCACGGCGCGGCTGTTCGGCCGCCCGCTCGATCTCACCTACAAGGAGTTCGAGCTGCTGCACTTCCTCGCGGGGCACCCGGGACGGGTGTTCACGCGGGAGCAGCTGCTCAGCGAGGTGTGGGGCACCGATTACTTCGGCGGCACGCGCACGGTCGACGTGCATGTGCGGCGCCTGCGCGCGAAACTGGGAGAGCACGAGGGGCTCATCAGCACGGTGCGGGGCGTCGGGTACGGCTTCGCACGTGCCCGCGTCGAGGAGGAGTAGATGCCAGCACAGCTCGAGATCGCCGAGGGGGCGTCGGATCGGGCGCTGTCCGATGCGCGCGCGCTGATCGCCGAGGCCGAGGCCGCCGACGGTTCCTCGCCCGTGTCGGATCAGGCGCTGCTGGCGGCGGCGCAGGGGCAGCGGGCGCTGCTGCTGTTCGTCGACGCGGGCGCCGAACCGGATCCCGGCACCGGTGCGCGCGGTTCGGGCGATGCGGGCGGGCCCGTCGCGGTCGGGATCGTGGGGCAGGGCGAGGTCGACCTCGCGGTGCGCCCCGGGCACCGCGGCCGTGGCGTCGGATCCGCGGCGCTCGCGGAACTGCTCGCGCGAGATCCCGGCGAGCTGAAGGCCTGGGCGCACGGCGAGAACCCGGCCGCCGAGGCGCTGCTCGCGCGGGCCGGCTTCGCGCCCGTGCGATCGCTCTACCGCATGGCGCTCGACCCCGGGCTGCTGCCGGCCGACGGGCGCGACCCGCTCGCCCTTCCCGTGCCGCAGGGGCTGCGGCTGCGGGCGTTCGATCCCGAGCGCCCCGCCGATGCGGCCGCGTGGGTGCGGGCGAACGCGGCCGCGTTCGCGACGCACCCCGAGCAGGGGCGGATCACGGAGGCCGATTTCGAGCTCATGCGCGACGAGCCGTGGTTCGAGCCCGCCGATCTGGTGCTGCTCGCCGAGGATCCGGGCGACGAGCTCGCGGGATCGACCTGGATCAAGACCGTGCGCGGCGACGACGGCGTGGAGTGCGAGCTCTACGCCGTGGGCGTGCGCCCCGAGTACGCAGGGCGGGGCCTCGGCGGGCTGCTGCTCGACGTGACGCTCGCGCGCATGGCCCAGCACTCCCCCGACCGCGTGACGCTCTACGTCGACGGCGAGAACGAGCGGGCTGTGCGACTGTACGAGCACGCGTCGTTCACCGTCGATTCACGCAGCCGTCAGTGGGCGAGACCGGCTTCGTCAGGGGTCGATGACACAATGGACGCATGACCGAAGACACCCGAGAGACCGCCGTCGAACGAGCAGAACTGCCCGCCGACCGGTACATCGATCGCGAGCTGAGCTGGCTCGCCTTCAATCAGCGCGTGCTCGAGCTCGCTGAAGACCCCGGGGTGCCGCTGCTCGAACGCGCCAACTTCCTCGCCATCTTCGCCTCGAACCTCGACGAGTTCTTCATGGTGCGCGTCGCGGGCCTCAAGCGCCGCATCGTTACCGGCCTGGCCCTGCCGACCAACGTGGGCCGGGCCCCGACCGACGTGCTGGCCGACATCAATCGCACGGCCTACGAACTGCAGCTGCGGCACGCGCGCTGCTTCCGCGAGCAGGTGCAGCCCGGCCTCGCCGAGGCGGGTATCCGCGTGGTCGAGTGGGAGCAGCTCGACACGGCCGATCGTGTGCACCTCACCGACTACTACGAGCGGCACATCTACCCGATCCTCATGCCGCTCGCGGTCGATCCCGCGCACCCGTTCCCCTACATCTCGGGCCGCGCCCTCAACCTGTCGATCCGGGTGCGCAACCCGCGCACCGACAAGGTCGAGTTCGCCCGCCTGAAGGTGCCGCAGATGATCCCCCGCTACGTGCGGGTCGACCAGCGCGAGAGCATCGACGACGTGCGCTTCATCGCGCTCGAAGAGCTGATCGCCAACCAGCTCGACGGGCTGTTCCCGGGCATGGAGGTGCTCGACCACCACGTCTTCCGGGTCACTCGCAACGAAGACATGGAGATCGAGGAAGACGAGACCGAGAACCTCATCCAGGCCCTCGAGAAAGAGCTGCTGCGCCGCCGCTTCGGCCCGCCCATCCGCCTCGAGATCTCAGACGACATGGACGAGGCGACGCTCGAACTGCTGGTGAGCGAATTCGACATCGACGAGCAGCAGGTCTACACGCTGCCGGCGCCGCTCGACCTCAGCGGGCTCTTCGCGCTCTCGGGCATCCGGCGCCCCGATCTCAAGTTCAAGCCGCACATCCCGGTCACGCACCCGCAGTTCCGCACCAACTCGCCGAGTGAGAAGCCCGACGTGTTCGGCGCGATCGCCCGGCGCGAGGTGCTCGTGCACCACCCCTACGAGTCGTTCTCGACGAGCGTGCAGGCCTTCGTCGAACAGGCGGCCACCGACCCCGACGTGCTCGCCATCAAGCAGACCCTCTACCGCACCTCTGGCGACAGCCCCATCGTCGCGTCGCTCATCAAGGCGGCCGAGGCCGGCAAGCAGGTACTCGCCCTCGTCGAGGTGAAGGCCCGCTTCGACGAAGAGGCGAACATCACCTGGGCGCGCAAGCTCGAGCAGGCCGGCGTGCACGTCGTGTACGGCCTCGTGGGCTTCAAGACGCACTGCAAGCTGGTGCACGTGATCCGCGAAGAGCAGGGGCGTCTCGCCCACTACTGCCACATCGGCACGGGCAACTACAACCCGAAGACCAGCCGCATCTATGAAGACTTCGGCCTCTTCACGTCGTCGCCCGAGGTGGGCCGCGACGTGACGAAGCTGTTCAACGTGCTGTCGGGCTACGCGATCGAGACCGACTACGACCGGCTGCTCGTCGCCCCGCTGCAGCTGCGCAGCGGTCTGCTCGAGCGCATCGAGCGCGAGGCCGAGAACGCCCGCGCCGGCCTGCCGAGCGGCATCAAGTTGAAGGCCAACTCGATGGTCGACGAGGCCATCATCGACGCCCTCTACCGCGCCAGCCAGGACGGCGTGCCGATCGACGTGTGGGTGCGCGGAATCTGCTCGATCCGCGCCGGCGTGCCGGGCCTCTCCGAGAATATCCGCGTGCGCTCCGTGCTCGGCCGCTACCTCGAGCACTCCCGCATCTACGCCTTCGAGAACGCGGGCGAGCGCGAGGTGTTCATCGGCAGCGCAGACCTCATGCACCGCAACCTCGATCGCCGCATCGAGGTGCTCGTGCGCCTCGAGGACCGCGAGCACCTGGCCCGCATCGACCGCTTCTTCGGGTTCGCGTTCAGCGACGACGTATCGTCGTGGCGCATGCTGTCCGACGGCAGCTGGCAGCGGCGCGTGGTGAGCGAAGAGGGCGAACCGCTGCCCGACCTGCAAGATCTGGTGATGATCGACCGCACCCAGGCGCGTTCGCGGAGGAGCCGGTGAGCCCGACAGCCACGCAGAAGCGCGCGAAGAGGGGCTCCGCGTCGGCCGAGCCCGCGGCGAAGCCGACCGAGGTGCTGGCGGCGGGCACCGTCTGCTGGCGGCGGGTCTACGACGAGCACGGCGATCCCGGCATCGTCGTGCTGCTGATCCACCGGGCGAAGCAGCGCGACGTCTCTTTCCCCAAGGGCAAGCTCGACCCCGGCGAGAGCATGCCGCAGGCCGCGGTGCGAGAGACGCGCGAGGAGACGGGCTACCGGGTGTCGCTCGGAGTGAATCTGGGCACGATCCACTACGCGCTCAGCGGCGGCCGTTCGAAGACGGTGCAGTACTGGGCCGCGAAGGTGTCGTCGAAGGCCGAGGCGAGCGCCAAGTTCAAGCCCAACGACGAGGTGCAGGCCATCGAGTGGGTGCCCGCCGACCGGGTGCGCGAGCGTCTGAGCTACGACGCCGACCGCGAGCTGTACGACGTCTTCCTGCGGCTCGTCGACCGTGAACTGGTCGACACGTTCTCGGTCACCCTGCTGCGGCACGCGAAGGCCGAGCCCCGCAGCAGCACCTTCCCCGTCGACCATCTGCGCCCCCTCGCAGACGTCGGCGAGGAGCAGGCCGAGACGCTGGTTCCCACGCTGCAGGCGTTCGGGCCCCGCCGCATCTACTCGTCGACCGCGGTGCGCTGCCTTTCGACGGTGGCGCCCCTCGCCGAGCGCCTCGGCAAGCGGGTGCGCGCGAAGCAGGCGCTCAGTCAGGACACCTGGGACGAGGGCGACCTGAGCTCGCTGCGCAAGCTCGTCGCCAAGGTGATCGGCCGCGGCCGCAACGCGATCCTCTGCAGCCACCGCCCCGTGCTGCCCGACCTCGCGCGGCAACTCGCGATCGTCACCGGCAGCCCCCAGGGCCGCTACCTCGAAGAAGCCGCGTCGCTGCCGCCCGCAGGTTTCTCGGTGCTGCACTTCTCTCGTGCGCGCCCCGAAGCGGGCATCGTGGCGGTCGAGACCTACCCGCTCAAGCACTGAGGCTCGCGCGCACCTCTCGGCGGGCGCAGGGGCCCTCCGGCTCTCCCGAGCGGGTAAGAACTGCTGCGCGTCTCCGGAAACCCGACCGTTTTCGACCAGTCGGCATGCGCGCAGCCCACGCACCTGCGACGGGTTGGGCGCAGGCGCAGGCACAGGGGGCGCGACGCGGCGGAGCCGCGCGCCGCTACTCCTGCGTGATCAGCCACTCGCGGGCGCCGAAGTCGGCCGCCCCCATCGCGTTGGCCGTCGCGCGCGTGCGCTCGAGCACGCCGGCATCGAAGTCGGGCGACTGGCAGACGCCCTGCGGCTGATCCGGCATCACCGAGCACCACTTGTAGCGGCCGTCCTGCGTGTTCGTGGCGGCGTTCCAGGCGAGGTCGTTGGTGACCCACGTGCCGTCGGTCTGCTTCGCGAACTGCACGCGCGCCATCAGAAACTCGTTGTTCACCTGCTGTGCGGGCGGCGCCGACTCGCTGATCGTGTTGCCGGTACCGTAGAGGATCCACTTGCCGTTGTAGCTCTCGAAGGGCTGCACCGAGTGGGAGTGGTGCTGGTAGACGAAGTCGAACAGGCCACTGTCGTGCAGCTGATGCGCGAGCTCGATCTGGCCGCCGGTCGGCTCGGACCAGTACTCCTCGCCGATGTGCTGCACGCCGATCACGATCTCGGCGCCCATCTCGCGGGCCTTCTGGGCCTTCGCGATCGCCCGTTCGGGGTCGACGCGCGGCTCCTCCTCGCGGTAGTCGACCTGCCACTCGTAGTCGGCGTACAGGCCGTTGAGCGAGAACGTCGACGTGATGATCGCGACCTTCACGCCGTTGGCCTCGACGACGAGCGGCACGTCGCGCTCGCCCTCGGCCCGGTACGAGCCGGTGTGGGCGATGCCGGCCTGGTCGAGCACGTCGAGTGTGCGGACGAGCCCCTCGGTGCCCTGGTCGACGGTGTGGTTCGACGCGGTGGTGCAGACGTCGTATCCGATCGCCTTGACCGCGGCGGCCAGCTCGGGCGGCGTGCTGAAGGCCGGGTAGCCCGCGTAGGGGCCGCCGACCGGGGCGAGCGGGGTCTCCATCTGGCAGATCGCCAGGTCGGAGCGGTCGAGGTAGGCGCGCTGCCCCTCGAGCAGCGGTACGAAGTCGAAGTTCTGGCCCGCCTCGTTGGTGGGGATCGCGTACTGGCTCCAGAGCCCCTCGTGGAAGAGCAGGTCGCCCGACACGGCCACGCTCACGCAGTGGTCGGTGGGGCAGGCGGGGCCGACGCCGGGCTGAGGCTCGGGGGTCGGTTCGGGCTCGGGCGTCGCCGTCGGCTCGGGGGCCGCGACCGGGGCCTCCTCCGGCTCAGGCGCGCACCCCACCAGTCCGATGCCGCCGGCGATCACCGCAAGCGCCGCCCCGAAAACCACGATCCGTCTCTTCCCACTCACGCGCACCATGCTACATCGCATACGGCGACAGGCAGCGGGCACCGCGAGTTCACCCTCTGTTCACCTCCCGGCAGACCTCGCGTCACGAAGCCTCCCTAGCGTGGACATGTGGTCGTTCGCGATCATTCCCTCATTTCAGATTGAGATTGGAACATACTCGAAGTGAAGCTTTCAGCATTCGCAAAGGTCGCCGCCATCGGCGGCATCGCCGCGCTCACCCTCACCTCGTGCGCCGCGAACGAGGGCGGTTCGGCCGAGGGCGATGTCCAGGCCTCGTCGCTCTCCGGCACCCTTGTGGGCGGCGGCGCTTCGTCGCAGGGCTCGGCACAGGAGGCCTGGGTCGCCGGCTTCCAGACCACGCACGCCGATGTCACCGTGAACTACGATCCCGCCGGTTCCGGCGCGGGCCGCGAGACCTTCCAGCAGGGCGCCTCCGCCTTCGCGGGCAGCGATCGGGCGTTCAAGACCGACGAGATCGAGGCCGGCCCCTTCGACAGCTGCGCCACCGACGCGCTCGTCGAGTTCCCCGCCTACATCTCACCGATCGCCATCATCTTCAACGTCGAGGGCCTCGACTCGCTGAACCTCGACGCGGCCACCGTCGCGAAGATCTTCAACGGCTCGATCACCCAGTGGAACGACCCGGCGATCGCCGCGCAGAACGAGGGCGCTCAGCTGCCCGACCTGAACATCACCGCCGTGCACCGCTCCGACGAGTCGGGCACCACCGGCAACTTCACCGAGTACCTCTCGGCCACCGCGGCCTCCGACTGGACCGTCGGCTCGATCGAGAGCTGGCCGACCGAGTTCGGCGGCGAGGGTGCGCAGGGCACCTCGGGCGTCGTCGAGGCCGTGACCAACGGCGTCGGCACCATCGGCTACGCCGACGCGTCGCGCGCCGAGGGCCTCGGCACCGTCGCGATCAAGGTCGGCGAGGAGTACGTCGAGTACTCGCCCGAGGCCGCCGCCGCGATCGTCGACGCCTCGACCGTCGAGGAGGGCCGCACCGACCACGACATCGCGATCGAGCTCGACCGCACCAGCACCGCCGAGGGCGTCTACCCGATCGTGCTCGTCAGCTACCTGATCGGCTGCGAGGAATACGCCGATGCCGCGAACGCCGAGCTGGTGAAGGAGTACTTCAGCTACATCGTCAGCGAGGAGGGCCAGCAGCTCGCCGCCGACGCCGCGGGCAGCGCCCCCATCTCGGCCGATCTGCGCAGCCAGATCGAGCCGGCCATCGCCGCCATCAAGTAGCATCCGCTCGCGGGCCCGCTCCCTCACAATAGATAGGGGGCGGGCCCGCGTCCGCGGCGTCGTCCCCTGCGGCAGACCCAGGGGACGGGATCCCGATCCTCGCCCTCTTCCCATCGATCCAGGAGCCCGAGTGACCTCCACCTCCGCCACTTCCAAGCCCGTGCTGAGTCTCGGCGATCGCATCTTCTCGCGCTCCGCGGTCTTCGCCGGCAGCATGATCCTCGTCACCCTGGCGGCGGTCGCGATCTTCCTCATCGTGCAGAGCCTGCCCGCCTTCGTCGCCACCGACGAGACCGCTTCGCTGCTGCCCGACAACTTCTGGTCGTACGTCTGGCCCCTCATCTTCGGCACGATCTGGGCCGCCGTGCTGGCGCTGCTCATCTCGCTGCCGCTCGCGATCGGCATCGCACTCTTCATCTCGCACTACGCGCCCCGCAGGGTGTCGGCCGTGCTGGGCTACATCGTCGACCTGCTCGCCGCCGTGCCCAGCGTGGTCTTCGGCCTGTGGGGCATCGGCGTGCTGGCGCCCGCCGCTCAGCCCGTCTTCGTGTGGCTCAACACCTACCTCGGGTGGATCCCGTTCTTCGGCGGCACGGTGTCGGGCACCGGACGCACGGTCCTCACCGCCGCGCTCGTGCTCGGCGTCATGGTGCTGCCCATCATGACCGCGATCTGCCGCGAGATCTTCCTGCAGGCGCCCGTGCTGCACGAGGAGGCCGCGCTCGCGCTCGGCGCGACCCGCTGGGAGATGATCCGCCTCGCCGTGCTGCCCTTCGGCCGCCCCGGCATCGTCTCGGCCGCCATGCTCGGCCTCGGCCGCGCCCTCGGCGAGACGATGGCGGTCGCGATGGTGCTCTCGGCGACGGGCCTCGTGAGCTTCCGACTGCTCACCAGCGAGAACCCCTCGACCATCGCCGCGAACATCGCGCTCTCCTTCCCCGAGGCCTACGGTGAGAACGTCAACGTGCTCATCGCCACCGGCCTCATCCTCTTCATCGTCACGTTCCTCGTCAATGCGGTCGCCCGCTGGATCGTGAGCCGCCGCGCCGAGTTCTCTGGAGCCAACTGACCATGGCACTCACCGTCCGCCCCGTCTCCTCCGGCGCCGTGCTCACGGGCAACCGGCTGCCGAAGCCCACGACCTGGATCATCCTCGGCGCGAGCCTCGCCGCGTCGCTCGCCCTCTTCGGCCTGCTCTCCCTCGCGAACGGCGCCGAGTTCAACCTCGTCGGTGCCGTGCTGATCGGCCTCATCCTGCACCTCGTCGTGACCACCTCGATCTCGGCCGCCGTCGAGGGCCGCCGCCAGGCGACCGACCGTTTCGTCACCAATCTCGTCACGGGGGCATTCCTGCTCGCCATGGTGCCGCTGATCTCGGTGGCGATCACGGTCGTCGGCAACGGCGTGGCACGCCTGGACCCCGAGTTCTTCAACTCCTCGATGCGCAACGTCACGGGTGAGGGCGGCGGCGCGCTGCACGCGATGGTGGGCACGCTGATGATCACGCTCGCGGCCACGGTCATCTCGGTGCCGCTCGGCCTCATGACCTCGATCTACCTGGTCGAGTACGGCCGCGGTCGACTCGCGAAGACCATCACCTTTCTCGTCGACGTGATGACCGGCATCCCCTCGATCGTCGCCGGCCTGTTCGCCTACGCGGCCTTCGCGCTCTTCCTCGGGCCCGGCGTGCGCATGGGCATCATCGGCGCGGTCGCCCTCTCGGTGCTGATGATCCCCGTGGTCGTGCGGTCGAGCGAGGAGATGCTGCGGCTCGTGCCCAACGAGCTGCGCGAGGCCTCGTACGCGCTGGGGGTGTCGAAGTGGCTGACGATCATGAAGGTGGTGCTGCCCACCTCGATCGCTGGCATCACCACGGGCATCATGCTGTCGATCTCCCGCGTGATCGGCGAGACCGCGCCCCTGCTCATCACCGCCGGATTCACCGCGAGCATGAACTACAACCTGTTCAACGACCGCATGCAGTCGTTGCCGGTGTTCGTGTACACCCAGTTCGCGAACCAGGGCAATCCCGCGTGGGCGTTCCTCGAGCGGGCCTGGGCGGCGGCCCTCGTGCTCATCCTCATCGTCATGGCCCTCAACCTCGTCGCCCGCTTCGTCGCGAAGAAGTTCTCCCCCAGCACCGGGCGCTGACCGCCGCCCGCCCCAGTCTTACTCCACCGTCTCAGAACCAAGGGAACGCAATGTCCAAGCGCATCGAAGTCAACGACCTCAACGTCTACTACGGCAGCTTCCTCGCCGTCGAGGGCGTCTCCATCAACATCGAGCCCCGCAGCGTCACCGCGTTCATCGGCCCCTCGGGCTGCGGCAAGTCGACGTTCCTGCGCACCCTCAACCGCATGCACGAGGTCATCCCCGGTGCGCGCGTCGAGGGCGAGGTGCTGCTCGACGGCGACGACCTCTACGGCCCGGGCGTCGATCCGGTGCTCGTGCGCCGGCAGGTGGGCATGGTGTTCCAGCGCCCCAACCCGTTCCCCACCATGTCGATCCGGGAGAACGTGCTGGCCGGCGTCAACCTCAACAATCGCAAGATCTCGAAGAGCGACGCCGACGATCTCGTGGAGCGCTCGCTGCAGGGCGCCAACCTGTGGAACGAGGTGAAGGATCGCCTCGACAAGCCGGGATCGGGCCTCTCGGGCGGTCAGCAGCAGCGCCTCTGCATCGCCCGCGCCATCGCGGTCTCGCCCGAGGTGCTGCTCATGGACGAGCCCTGCTCGGCGCTCGACCCGATCTCGACGCTCGCCATCGAGGATCTGATCGACGAGCTGAAGAAGGAGTACACGATCGTCATCGTGACCCACAACATGCAGCAGGCCTCGCGCGTCTCGGATCGCACGGCGTTCTTCAACATCGCTGGCACGGGCAAGCCGGGCAAGCTCATCGAGTACGACGCCACTTCGAAGATCTTCTCGACCCCGTCCGTGAAGGCGACCGAGGACTACGTCTCGGGCCGCTTCGGGTAGGTCTCCGCGTCGAGGCCGGCGCGGCTGCCGCGCCGGCCTCCCGCACCGCGGAGCCCCGAACTGCACTGCCTCCGGGGCGCAGTTCGGGGCTCCGCTTCGTCGTCTCCGAGGAGGGGGCAGGGGACCCCGGCCGAGGAGCGGAGGCAGTCCCGGCTGGCGTGCAGCGGCGCGCACCGATCCGATAGGCTTATCCGGGTCCGCCCCTATAGCTCAGCGGTAGAGCTACGGACTTTTAATCCGCAGGTCGTAGGTTCGATCCCTACTGGGGGCACCACCGCGTCAGACGCTTCGCCGAGTGCTGCGACGCACCAGCAGCATGCACCCGAGGAGCAGCGCTCCGGCAGCGAGCAGCAGCCCCGACGGGTCCGCACCGGTGCTCGCAAGCCGTGCAGCCCCGGAAGTCGCGCTGGTGACACCGGGCTCGTCGGTGCGGGCCGCCGCCGCTGCGAGGTTGATCCTGAACGTCTGATCGGCGAACTGCCCGACCCGGTCGGTGGCCCGCACGACGAGCTCGTACTGCGTGTTCACCGCCATTCCTCGCGTGTCGACGGTCACGATCCCGGCCTCGTTCACGGTGGCGGGGCCCGTCGCGAGCAGCATCGAGAATGCCGAGAGTTGCCGCATCGCGGCGGCGGGGCCCGCTGCACCCGCCTTGGGGAGCGCCGTGGGCTGCTGCAGCATGGTGAAGGCCCCGGTCTCGGGCAGATTGCCCGGCAGGAGGGCCCCGGCGTCGAACTGCACCAGATCGCCGACTCTGGCGGTCTTGCTGACGAGGCCCGGCGCGGTGTGGGCGAACGCCGGCTTCGGCAGCACGGCGACGGTCACGGTGCCCGTGGCGGTGCCGCCCCGGGCATCCGCCACGGTGTAGGCGAGAGTGATCTCGTGCGCGGCCTCGCCCGCACTCCAGGCGTGGTCCGGCATCACCGCGACTGCGCCGGAGGCCAGGTCGGGCTGCACTGCCGCGTCGCCGGAGACGAGGCTGACCGCGGCGAGGGCCTTGCCCTCCCCGCCCGAGCCGTCGAGCAGGTCGAGCACGAACGCCGCGTCGGGCTGCTCCATCGTGATGTCGGGGGCGGCCGCGCCCTCGTACGCTTCGAATCGGACGTCGACCGTCTCGGACTGCCCGACCTTGTCGGTGACCCGCACGGTGACGCTGTCGATGGTGCCGAGCGGCATGCCGGCCGGGGCGGCGTAGGCGACCACGCCCGCGTCGTTCACCGTCGCCGTGCCGAAGCTCGGCGGTGCAACGATGCTGTAGCCGTCGGTGGCGGGGATCACTGGACCGTTCAGGACCTTGACCGCCGAAGTCGCGCTTCCCCCGACCGGCACGTCGCCCACGAGCGTCGGTGCGGTGATGACCGGAGCCCGCAGCACACGAACGTTGACCTGCGCCGTCGCGGGTCCGTTGTCGTCGGTGATCGTATAGGGGGCGACGAAACCGGTCGAGGCCTCCAGCGGGCCCCAGTTTCTCACGGGAGGCGTGAAGGTCGCGCCCGTGGCGTCGAACGACACCGCGGCGTTGCCGGGGTTCGCGAGCACACTGGTGAGTCGCGGGTTCACCCCTCGGGCGTGGTCGGGAAGGATCTCCACGCGAGTGCTCGTGTTGCCGTCGCCGGAGGGGATGTCGACGCCGAAGGTGTCGGCCTCGGCGGTGCCCTTGATCGTGAATGTCAGCGGCTGATAGGTCTCGCCGGTCTGGCCGTAATGGTCGGTGGCGAGGATCCGCACCGTTGCGGTGCTGTTGGGCACCGCGTTCGCGGGGGCCGTGTAAGTGACCACCCCGTCACTCGCGACGGCTGCGGTTCCCATCGACGGCTGGGCCTTCACCGAATAGCTGCTGCCGCCGGTCGCCGCGCCCGCCACGAACTCTTCTCCGCGCGCTTCGACTCGCAGTTGCACGGTCTCGCCGGCTGCGACGACGGCGTCGCTCAGGCCCGATGCGAACACCCACGGCTTGTGGACGAAGGTGAGGTCGATCTGCCCGCTGGCGGTCTCGCCATCGCTTTCGACCGTGTACCCCACCGTCGCCTGGGTGCGGTGGTTGGGGAAAGCCGGCGTCTGCGTCGGCGAGACCACGATCTGGGTGGGACCCTGAATGCTCACACTCGCACCCGCCGACGGGCTCACTGCGACGATCACGTTCCCCATACCGATTGCGCCCTGGAGCTCGACGAGTCCCCCGCCTGCGGGGAGCGTGAATCCGACCGTCGGGGCCGTGGGCGGCGCAGCCTGGGCGGGGGCGGCGATCCCGAGGAGTGCGCCGACGCCGAGCAGGAGCGCCAGCCCGCCGGCAACGAGCCGAGCGGTTCGCGAGCGGTGTTCGGCGCGCTGGAAATACGGTTGCAGCATCATCTGTGTTCCCCCGGAACAGATCGCCGCGCCCACTTCCCCAGCGAACTTGGACGGCGTCCACTCGAGGAGTGTATCAGGGCGTGTCTCGTAGCGAGACCCCGGAATCACCAATTTTATCGGGCTTTCCCGAACACCCGATCCACGCGGGGGCGGCGCCCGCGGCGTAGACTCGCGGGGCGCGCGGGATCCCGAACCCTTCTCCCGCCGTTCCGACCCGAGGAGATGTGTGACCCGAGACCATCAGCGCCCCGTGCTGCAGCCCACCGCCGACTTCGACTGGATCATCGGCTCCGACGAGCCGGGCGCTTCGCACCGCATCGCCCAGCAGACGTCGTGGGCGCTGCTGGATCGGGTGCGCACGGGCGCAGACCCCTCCGTGGTCGAGCGCGTGGTGGGGCTCGCCTCGACGGGCCCCGGCATCGACGACATCGCCGAGTTGTGGGCCCGCGAGGGAACTCACTCCCTCGCGGGGGTGCTGTGGCGCCTCTACCTGCTGCGGCGCGTGGTGGCGGGCGACGCCGAGGGGTCGGCGGATCTGTTCCGGCGCGGATCGGCGGCGGCGTTGACCATCGATCCCTTTTCGAAGATGTTTTTTTGTGGCGA
>NZ_KB714599.1:5749-156942 GCF_000349545.1 Leucobacter sp. UCD-THU | reverse complement strand
TTTTCGAATCGATTTTGCCGCGAGCTATTGCCGCATCATGGCGCTCGGAGCGGCCGACCTCGCCGACACGCGCGATGTGCACGATGACGCCCACGCGCAGCAGCTCACCACCCGCGCCCTGCGCTACTCCACGATGGCGCAGGAGCTGCACGCGGGCGCCCGCCGCTGGCGCGACGGCTCCCTCGCCTGACCGGAGGCCCTGCGTTAGACTGGTGCCGCCGGGCCGCAGTAACCCCGGGCTCCAATTTTTGCCGCTTCGAGCGGCCTTCCGCCGAGAGGCGTTCTGCGGTCCGGTTTTTTCGTGCCCTCCCGCGGCGATGGCGGGACGGCAGCTGAGCGAGGTGGATGCACCTGCCGGGTACCGCGGTCCCCCGTCGGCGCCGCTCACCCCGCCGACTCCGGCCTCTCTCAGAAAATAATTGCCCGAGGCAACTATTAGGGCGATAATGGGGGCATGGACGACGGCGACGCGGATCCCCGGGCCCGGTTGCTCACCTCGCTCACGGGGCTCATGTCGCGCTGGTCGTCGCGCGACTTCCAGACCCGCATCTCTGCGGCATGCGGCGTCCCGCTCGACGCGACCGCCGTGCGCGCCGTCTACACCCTCGGGCTGCGCGGCGGGTCCGCGCGCCCCAGCGAGATCGCCGACGAGGTGCACCTCAGCCGTCCCTCCACATCGAAGCTCATCGCGCGGCTGCGCGAGGCCGGGCTCATCGAGCGCGACCGCGACGAATCAGACGGCCGCGCGGGCATCGTCGCACTGACCCCCGCCGGCAGGCAGGCCTTCGACCGGCTGTTCGACGCGGGCGTGCAGATGATCGGGCACGCGATCGCGCGGTGGACGGACGGCGAGACGACGACCTTCGCATCGCTGATCGAGGAGTTCGTCGGCTCGCTCGTCACGGAGCGCACCGTCGCAGACCTCGAGCGGCACTCGGGCGCACCCGAGGCGCATCCGAGCGGCCCCGGCTCCGAGGGCGCCGCTCCGCCCTCCCCCAGCATCCCGCGCTCGCACGCGGGTTGATCCCCACGAAAGGAATCACCATGTCACGCACCTACGTCATCACCGGCGCCGCATCGGGCATCGGCAAGACCACCGCCGAGCTGCTGCGCGCCGACGGCCACACCGTCATCGGCGTCGACCTCGCGGGCGTCGAGGTCGACGGCGACCTCTCGACGAGCGAGGGCCGCCGCGCTGCGGCCGAGGCGGCTACGCAGCTGGCGGGCGGCACCGTCGACGCCGTGATCGCCTGTGCCGGGCTGTCGCTGCCCAAGGCCATCACCGCGGCGGTCAACTACTTCGGCATGACCGAGTTCCTGGAGGCGATGCAGCCGGCACTCGCGAAGTCGGATGCGCCGCGCGCCGCGCTGATCTCGTCGCTCTCGTCGGTGCAGCCGGTCTTCCCGCCGCTCGTCGACGCGTTCCTGAACGACGACGAGCAGGCCGCGCTCGGGATCGCCGAGGAGCTCGCGCAGAACGAGCAGACGGGCGGGCTGATCTATGCGTCGTCGAAGCAGGCGATCTCGCGCTGGGTGCATCGCGAGGCCGTGACCGAGCGGTGGGCGGGCGCGGGGATCCCCCTGAACGCGGTCGGCCCGGGCGTCGTGAAGACCCCGATGACGGCGGATCTGCGCGCGACGCCCGAGGGGTCCGCGCTGATCGACGCCGTCGTGCCGATGCCGCTCGGCTACCATCAGGATCCCGAGAGCATCGCGAAGCTGCTGATCTGGCTCACCTCGGTCGACAACACGCACTGCTGCGGTCAGACGATCTACTGCGACGGCGGCGCCGAGGCCGTGCTGCGCGGCGAAGACGTCTGGTCGTGGAACAACGACGGCATCGCCCAGAAGTTCGCCGAGCTCTACGCGAAGCTCGGCGGCTGAACGACCCCTGTCGCGCCCGACCCTGCCGCCCCTGAGCCTGTCGGAGGGGGGGCGACGGGGTCGGGCGCCCCTCTTCCAGGACGCGGGCACCGAGCCCGTCTCCGGCCCGCTACGGGGTCTGATCGCGCAGGCGTACGAGGCGCTCGTGCCCCGTCTCCTCGAGCTCGGCCACGTCGGAGCGAGACTTCAGGAAGTCGGAGAAGGAGCGGAACCCGAGCGCCTTCTCGTTGAACGACGGGTCCATGCGGCGCATCTGCTGCTTCACGGCCGAGCTGTGCAGCCACCCCGAGTCGTCCTTCTCCTGCCCCAGCCAGAGCGCGCGTATGAGCAGCCCGGTCACGGCGAAATCGGAGTCCTCATCGGTCTCATCGGTCTCGTCGGCGGCGTCGCGATCGTCGTCGGCCCGCGAGGCGGGCGCCGACTGCTCCTCGACGGCCTCGATCGCGGGGCTCTCCTTCGACGCGGCCACGGCTTTGCCGCGCTTCTGCCGCTTGGCCGGCTGCTCCTGTTCGCGCTGGGGCAGTTCGACGCCGGGCAGCGAGTCGTACGACGCGAACTCGTCGCACGCCGCGGTGAGCGCCTTCGCGGTCGAGCCCGCGACGCCGATGCCCACGACGTAGCGGCCGAGCCGCTTGCAGCGCTGCGCGAGCGGCACGTAGTCGGAGTCGCCCGCCACGATCACCACGTGGGTGAGGTCGTCGAGGCGGAACATGTCCTCGACCGCGTCGACGGCGAGCCGGATGTCGGCGCCGTTCTTCGCGTAGGCCGCGGCCGGGAAGAGCTGCACCAGGTCGACCGCGCGTGCGACGAGCTGCGCGCGGTAGTCGGCGTTGATGGGCGACGACCAGTCGGCGTACGCGCGGGTGAGCACGAGCGTGCCGAACGACGAGGCGTAGTCGATCACGGCGCCCACGTCGACCACCGCCGCCCGCAGTCGGGCTGCGATCTCGGCGTCGGAGGGATCCTCGGCGATGCGCTGCCGGTCGCGGGCGTAGGAGTTGCGGCCGTGCACCCGGTCGTACCAGGAGAGCACGATGTTGTCGAAGTCGAGGTAGACCGCCACACGGCCGTTCTGAGTATTCGCCACGGACTCAGTCTGTCAGGGTGCGGCGCTTCGCCGCGCGAGACGCGTCGATCTCACAGGGCATGCGGAGCCGCCGCGCGGAGCGCGCAGCGAGCCGCCGCGCGCCACCGCGCGACGCGCCGAGCGCCGTACCGCGCTCACTCGATGCCGCGGTCGACCGGATCGACCTGGCCCCCGCCCCGTCGCCGGGAGAAGAAGAGGATCAGCGAGATGAAGAACACCACGGCGCCGGCGCCCATCAGCAGATAGCCGACCATGTTGAGGTCGATCCACTCGACCTGCACGTTGAGCGCGAACGCCATGATGGCGCCGATGACGAAGAGCACGATTCCCGAGCCCATACCCATGAGCCTCTCCTTTCACCTGATCCGAAGGGTGCGGCGCGGCGCCCTTCGGGCGCCGTTCCCACCGCGTCTCCGAAGGCGGACGTGCACCCCAGACTCGCCCCGGGCCGCAGGCCTCGACAAGGGGTTGACAAGGCGGGCGTATCGGAAGCGCGCTGGCCCCCGATCACTCCGCCGGCTGCTCGAGCCCGACCGGCTGCACCAGCGGGCGGCGGTGGTCCCGCACCCACACCGCGCCGTCGGCCCGGCGCTCGGCGCGCGACGCGAAGCGGTAGCGGTACGACGTCACCCGCACCCACCGCGGCCGCTCGCCGCGAAAGGGGTCGTCGGCGAGCAGGGCGAGCGTCGGAGCGTCGGCCTCCAGCAGGCGCACGAGCAGCGCCGTGAACCACTCGTCGAGCGAGCGGCCGAGCGGCAGGAACCACATCAGCCAGTCGAGCCTCAGGTGGTAGGGGGCGAACTGCCGCGGCACTCGTCGCACGTCGCCCGGTTTGCCCTTGAATCCGTACTCCAGCCACTCCGCGGCTCCGGGATCCTCGTCGACGGTGCCCTCGATCACGTACTCGACGCGCTCCTTCGTGACCGTGCCGAACGCGCCGTACGCGTTCGCCAGTTGCCACCGGTTGAAACTCGCGTTCATGAGCTGACGGCTCGCGAACAGGTTGCGCAGCGCCGGCCAGCTGAGCGCGACGACGAGCAGGCCCACAGCGGTGGTGATCCCGAACCAGTAGGGCGGCAGGCCTCCGAACCAGGCGAGCGCCCCGGGATCGGTCGCCGCGACGGCGCCGCTTCCGGTCACCGAGATCGCCGAGCACGCGAGCACGACGGTGGCCCAGTTGAGCCAGGCGAAGTTGCCGGTGAGCACGAGCCAGAGCTGGGTCGCGATGATGATCGCGGCGGCCGCGGTGCCGATGATCGCGGGCACCGGGCCCGGGATCCAGAGACCGAGGATCGGCGCGAACAGGAAGAACGGCACCACGAGCTGCGCGAAGTGGCTGCCGAGCGCCTCGGCCCGGTGGAACCAGCCGGGCAGCAGGTGCGCCTGGCGGCTGAGCGGGCCGGGCATCGGCTGCGTCTGGTGGTGGTACATGAGGGCCGTCAGGTCGCGCCACTCCCGCCCGCCGCGCATCTTGATCATGCCGGCGCCGAACTCCAGCCTGAAGACGAGCCACCAGAACAGCACGATCACCGCGGTCGGCGGCGGTTGATCCGTCGATCCCAGGAACGCGGCGAGGAACCCCGCTTCGAGCAGCAGCATTTCCCAGCCGAATCCGTAGAAGGTCTGGCCGATGCTCGCGATCGACATGTAGCCGAACCACAGCAGCAGGAAGCACAGCATCGGCACCCAGGGCGCCGTGAGCTGGGGCACACCCGCGACGAGCAGCGCCGAGAGGGCGATGCCGATCCAGCACAGCACCGCGAGGCGACGGTCGGTGTAACGGATGCGCCGGAACAGCGTCGGTCGCAGCAGCCTCGCCCGCGACGGCGAAGACTCGGCCCACGCGAGCAGTCGGGTGACGGGCAGCAGGCCGCGCTCGCCGAGCAGCGGTCGGAACTGGTTCAGCGTCGAGATGAAGGCGACGAGGTACAGCGCTGCGACGCCCCTCTGCAGAACCTCTCGCGCGAACCCGAAATCGACAGCCGCGAACCCGTCCATGCCGAAGAGGCTACGCTCTCGTCTCCCGCCCGAACAGGGGTTGCCACAGCGCGTGAGAGCGCCGCAACCCCCTGAGGGGTGCGGGATCGCCCCACTAAACTGTGGGCACGCGCCGGGCGAGGGGCCCGGCTGGCGCATGAGTCGATCTTCGGAGGTCACATGTCCGCACCAGCTCTCACCCGCCGCGCGCTGCTCGGAAGCGCCGGCGCCCTCGCCCTCGGGGGCCTCGTGGGCTGCGCGCGCGGCTCGGTTCCGGCCGGCGGGGCCGCGGAGGTCACCTACCAGCTGTCGTGGACGCACTCGGTGCAGTTCGGCGGCACCTATCTGGCGCAGGATCGCGGCCTGTTCGAAGAGCTCGACCTGACCGTCAGGCTGGCGGCCGGGGGGCCGAACGTGGCGGGCGACACGAGCACGGTGAGCGGTGCCTCACTCATGAACATCTCGGCCGCCGACGGGGTCGCGCGATCCAATGCGGAGGGCGCCGACCTCGTGATCATCGGGGCCCAGTATCAGAAGAGCCCGGGCACGATCCTGTCGCTCGCCGACGCCCCGCTGCAGCAGCCCGGCGACCTCGACGGCAAGAAGATCGGCGTGGCCGGCACCGACACCCCGGCACTCGAGGCGTTCCTTGCGCTGAACGGGCTCGAACAGGATCAGGTGGAGTTCGTGCCCAGCCAGTACGACCCGGCCGTGCTCACGGCGGGTCAGGTTGACGGCCTGTACTGCTTCTACAACGATCTGCCGGTCGCCCTGGCGGTACAGGGTGTCGAGGCGCACTCGATGCTGCTCGCCGATTTCGAGTACAACCCGATGAGCCAGACGTACACGGTGCTGCGGTCGAGCCTCGAAGACGAGCAGCAGCGCGACCGGATCGTGCGACTCATGCGGGGCGACGCGCAGGGCTGGCAGCTGTACCAGCAGGACCCGGGTGCGGCGGCCGAGCTGGTCGTGCAGATGTACCCCGACGCCGGGCTCGATCTCGCCACGCAGCAGAAGCAGGCGGAGGTGCAGCTCGACATCATGTTCTCGGAGGCGACCGACGAGTTCGGCTTCGGCTGGTTCACCGATGAGCAGGTCGAGCAGAATCTGCGGCTGTTCGAGGTGCTGGGCATCGAGGGTGCGAGGGAGGAGTTGTGGGATCACTCGATCCTCGAGGAGATCTACGAGAACGGCCCGACCGCGTGAGCGCGCCCGGGGCCGAGAGCGACGGAGCGGACGGCCCGGCGGGCCGCCCGCTCCCCGCCGATGCCGCGGAAGCGGCCGCCGGTTCCGCCCCCGACGTGGTGTGCGCGTCGGTCTCCAAGACGTTCCCAGCCGGCCGCGACGGGCTGCGCGTGCTCGAGCCCCTCGACCTGACACTCGCGGCGGGCTCGGTCACGGCGCTCGTCGGTCCCTCGGGCTGCGGCAAGTCGACGCTGCTGCGGATCATCGCGGGCCTCGAACAGGCCGACCCCGGCGGATCGGTGCGGATCGGCGGCGACGATCCGACGGAGGTGCGGCGCCGGGGCGAACTCGCGATCGCCTTCCAGGACGCGTCGCTGCTGCCCTGGCGCACGACCGCGGCCAACGTGGCGCTCGCGCAGCGGCTCGCGCGCAGGCCCGTCGACCACGAGCGCGTATCCGAGCTGCTGCGGCTCGTCGGCCTCGAGGGCTTCGAGCGGGCTCGGCCGGCGCAGCTGTCGGGCGGCATGCGGCAGCGCGCTGCGATCGCCCGCTGCCTCATCACCGAGCCTCGGCTGCTGCTGCTCGATGAGCCCTTCGGCGCCGTCGACGAGCTCACCCGCCGGCGGCTCAACATCGAGCTGCCGCCGCTGTGGTCGGGCTCGCAGACCACCACGCTGCTCGTGACCCATTCGATCTCCGAGGCGGTGCTGCTGGCCGACCGGGTGCTGGTCATGTCGCCGCGGCCGGGCGCGGTGATCGCGGACATCCCCGTCGACCTCGAACGGCCGCGCAGCCTCGAGCATTTCCGCAGCCCTGGCTTCGGCGAGCTCGTCGAGCGCATCGGCGCGCTGCTCGGCGTCGACGAGACCGCCGGCAGCCGGAGCTGAGCGATGGTGCTGACGGCGACCCGGGCCGAGCGCCTCGAGGACGGCGCCGCGGGCGGCGAGCTCGCCCCCGGCGCACTCCGCCGGGGGTCGAAGCGGGCCGCGGCGCTGCGGGCCGCGCTCGGCTGGCTCGTGGTGATCGGCCTCTGGGAGCTGCTGGGCCGCACGCTGCTCGCCGGCCGGCATCTCATCGGCACGCCGTCGGGCATCGCCGTCGCACTCGTCGAGAACGCCGAGGTCTACGGCCGAGGGCTGCTGTTCACCATGCGCGAGGCGCTGGCCGGCTACCTGCTCGGCAACCTCGCGGCGGTCGCGCTCGCGCTGCTCGTCGTGCTGCTGCCGGGCCTCGAGCGGATCGTGCTGCGCTTCGCCCTCGTGGTCTACTGCCTGCCCCTCGTGGCGCTGGGCCCGCTGCTGCGGCTCGTCTACGGCTTCGGCGACGGGCCCCAGATCACACTGGCGGCGCTGGCGGTCTACTACCTCACCCTCGTGCCGCTGCTCGTCGGGTTGCGCGCGGTGCCCCGCTCGTGGCTCGACCTCACGGCCTCGTACGGTCGCGGCCGCTGGACCACCCTCGTGACGGTGCGGGCGCGGGCGGCCCTGCCCTACCTGATGGCCGGCCTCCAGGCCTCGGTCCCCGCGGCGTTCCTCGGCGCGCTCGTCGGCGAGTTCACGGGCGCCGAGCGAGGGCTCGGCGTGCTGTCGATCCTCGCCCTGCGCAGCCTCGACACCGACGGGCTGTGGGCGCTCATGGTGCTGAGCGCGGCAGTGTCGCTGCTCGGCTACGGCGTGGTCTCCCTGATCGCGCGGAGGGCGAGCCCGGACCGGCCGACGGTGCTGCTCACGCCGCCCGGCTCGGCGCCGCGCCGATCCGCGCTGGGGCGCTGGGGGCGAGCCGTCGGAGGGGCGCTCGCGACGACCGCGATCGTGCTCGTCGCGTGGGTCGTGCTGTTCGAGGCGCTCGGTCTCAACCCGTACTTCGCGAAGCGCCCGTGGGACGTCTGGGACTGGCTCGTCGCCTCGGCCGACGCCGGCGAGCACCGCGCCGAACTGCTCGAGGCGGTGGCCGAGACCGTGGCCGTGGCGACCCCGGGGTACTTCGCCGGTCTCGCGATGGGGCTGCTGCTCGCGGTCGCGTTCTCGCTGTCGTCGCGGGTGCGCCGCGCGCTCACCCCGGTCGCGGTCGCGCTGCGGTGCGTGCCCATCATCGCGATCGCTCCCCTGCTGGTCGCCGCCCTCGGCCGCGGCCCCTTCGGCACCGCCGTGGTGGTCGCCATCATGACGTTCTTCCCGACCCTCGTCTCGTGCCTCTACGGTCTGCGGCAGCTGCCGGGCCAGGTCTCCGACGTCTTCGCGACCTACGCGACGCCATCGCCGCGCGTGCTGCTGCTCGGACGGCTGCCCGCGATGGCCCCCGCGTTCTTCTCGGCCGCCCGCATCGCCGCGCCCACCGCGCTGCTGGCCGCCACGGTGGCGGAGTGGCTCGCCACCGGCACCGGTCTCGGCAACATGATGGCGGTCGACGCGGCGACGAGCCGCTACACGTCGCTCTGGGCGACCGTGGTGGTGGTCACCCTCGTCTCGCTCGTCGCGTACGCGCTCGTGGAGTTCGTCGAGGCGCGCGTACTGGCCCGGGTGGCGCCCGAGCAGACGCGCTGGTGAGGCTCGGTCGCACTGCCGGGCGTCCCCGGCGCGACCGAGCGCTACGGAGGGAACGCCCCGGCGATGACCCGGGCCGCCGCCGTCCAGGTGGGCAGGCGCGGGCGCAGCTCGGCGGTGAGGTCCCGCCACCGTCGGCGCAGCTCGGGATCGGCGAGCCACCCCCGCAGCTCCTGCGACAGCCGCTCGGCATCACCCGGCGGGAACGCGGAGCCCGCGCCCTGCTGCGCCTCGATCGCGCCGGTGCCGAGCGGCACGATCGATGGGATGCCGCGGGCCAGCGCCTCGCTCACGACCATGCCGTAGGCCTCGGAGCGCGCGGTGTGCACCAGCAGGTCGGTGCGCTGCCAGATCTGCTCGAGGTGCGCACCGGTGCGCGGGCCCGTGATCTCGAGGCGATCCGCGAGACCCGCCGCCGCGATGCGGCGCCGCAGCTCGCGGCTGAGATCCGAGTGCGCCGTGTGCGGCCCCACCAGTCGAGCCGTCCACGGCAGTTCGCGCAGCTGGGCGAGCGCGTCGACAAGGGCGAGCGGATCCTTCGTCTCGGTGACCCGCGCCAACCAGAGCAGCGCCGGAGCCCGGCCGTCGCGCTCGGAACCGGCAGCCGGGTCGGCCGCATCGACCCCCGGGACTGCGACGAGCGCGTCGTGCCGCCCGTACCGCCGCGCCACCTCGCGGGCCGTCCAGGCGCTCGTCGCGACGACGGCGCTCGCCGCCCTGACGGCCCGCTCCTCGGATGCGGCGAGCGCGGCGCGATCCCGCGACGGCAGGGAGAGGTCGTCGGAGGGGAAGTAGTGCATCAGCACGACGACCGCGCGGCCCGCCCCCGTCGCGGCAGCGATCGCCTCGGGCGCCGCCGCGGCCACGATGTTGTCGACCAGCCAGCGCTGCTCAGCCTCGAGAAGCGTCGCGAACCGCTCGCGGTCGCCGGGGCCAGCCACGGGCCAGGCCCCGGTGACGGGGTGCTCGCGCAGTTCGATCCCGAGCCCGCGCAGCTCGCCCGAGATCTCGTCGTCGTAGCGGTTGCCGCCGCTCGCGACGTCGCTGCGCCAGCGCGCGAAGCCGATCCGTCGCCCCATGCCGCCTCACCCCCGTCCGCCCGGCACGGCCGCCGCCCGGGAGCGACCGCCGCCCCCGGCACCGTCCCCCGCGCCTCACCGCCGATCTTAGGCTCACCCGTGGAGCAGGGGGAGGGGCTTGTGGCAAGGGGGTTTCGCTGCCATCGAACCCCCGTGACTCCGCCCCGGCGCTGCGGCAGGCTGGGGACATGACTACCACCGAGACCCGCACCGCCGTCACCCGCATCATCGACGCGCCCACGAAGGCCATCTTCAACCTGCTGACGCTGCCCGCCAGGCACCCCGAGTTCGACGGCTCGGGCATGGTGCGCTCCGACGAGAAGTCGCAGCGCATCCAGGGCGTGGGCGACGTCTTCGTCATGAACATGCACCGTGACGCGATGGGCGACTACCAGATGCACAACCACGTCACCGCCTACGACGAGAACAAGATGGTGGGCTGGCAGCCCGCCCAGGCCCGCAACCCCGACGAGCCCGACGGGTGGGAGTGGCTCTACGAGCTCGAGGCGATCGACTCGGGATCCACGCGGGTCACGCTCACCTACGACTGGTCGAGGGTGACCGATCCGCAGCTCGTGCCGATCTTCCCGGCCGTCTCGGAGGAGCAGCTCGAAGAGTCGCTGAACCTGCTCGCCGCCGCCGTCTCCGACGCCTGAGCGGGGCGCGCAGGGTCTGGCCGCGCAGGGCCGCGCGGCAGCTCCCCGCCCGACCGCTGCGCGATCACTCGGGCCGAGCCGGCTGGGCCCCGTCGTCTCCGGCGCCGGAGTGCGGAGCCTCGAGCTCCTCGGGCGCTCCGGCTGCCGTCGCCGCGAATTCGGCCGGCGATCCCGCGTCGGTCGTCTCGGACGCCCGCCGCGAGCCCCGCCTCACCGAGCCCGCCGCGCGCTTCGCCGTGCGCCCCACCGCGCCGGCGCCCGCCGCGATCGAACCGCCCGCGGTGCGCGCGCCTCGCAGGATGCGGCGCTCGAGCCGCTCCGCGCCCTCGCGGGGGGCGAGCTCGGGAGCGAAGCCCGCGGGAGCCGGGCCGAAGGCGCGACGCGAGGCCGCGACGACGCGGCGCCCCAGGATGTGGTTGCCCGCACCGCCCACGGCGGCCCCGATCCCGAACGGCAGCGCCTTGCCCACGAGCGAACCGCCCCCGATCTTCGCGAAGTGGCGCACGAACGAGCGCTGCAGCTTGTCGAGCACCGGCCGCACCGCACCGCGCGGCAGCGACTTCGTCACCATCTCGCCCCAGAACGCGGATCGCCCCACGCCCTTGCCCACGACCTGCTTCGTGAACTGGCCGAGCAACTCGCCCGCCTCCTGCCCCAGCATGAGCGTCATCACGAGCACGCGGGCGCGATCCGGGTTCTCGACGGGGATGCCGTGCACCTCGGCGACCGACTGCGCGAACAGCGCGGTGCTCTCGAGGAACCCCACCGTCTCGACCCCCGAGAGGGCGAGTGTCGCCGGCGTGCTGATCACCGGGATGACCGCGGTCGCCCCCACCGCGGCGCCGCCGCCCGTGATCGCGAGCAGGTAGCGGCGTTCGAGCATGCGGATCACCTGATCCGGCGTCGCCCCGGGATGGCGCAGCCGCACGCTGCGGATGTGCGCGAGCACCACGGGGCGCTGCACCGCGAGCGCTCGGTCGAGCGCCCGGGCGAACGCCGGTCGGTGCTCGAGGTGTTCGGGCGCCGTGATCACGGTGCCGCTCTGCGTTTCGTCCACGCCGCGATTGTACGGAGCCGACATGGAAGCTCGGGGAATCTGTTCGGGGGCGTTGACTCGTTCCCGCCGCGGTGCCATGGTGGAGACGGAGGTGCGCCATGCGCGAGTACTCGTTCGTCAGCATTCCGATCCACCGCCGCCGCGAGGGCGCAGCGCTCGAGATCGACTACCGCGACGTGATCCGCGAGCGGGCCGAGCACGGCTGGGAGTTCATCCAGGCGATCCCCCTCGACACCCACGCCGATCCGCGCCTCGACCTGGTGTTCGCACGGAAGGGGAAGCGATGAAGCACCCGCTGCGCCTGCTGCAGGCGTTCACACTGTTCTCGGCAGGCCTGTTCGCCCTGTTCGTCTTCGCCGGCAATTTCATGGACTACGACTCGAACTACCAGTTCGTGAAGCACGTGCTCTCGATGGACACCACCTTCGAGGGCAACGCGCTCATGTGGCGCGCGATCACGGCGCCCTGGGTGTGGACCGTCGGCTACATCGGCATCATCGTGGCCGAGGGCGTCTTCGCGGTGCTCGCGATCGTGGGCGCGGTGAAGCTGTTCCTGCGGCGCGCGGCCGGGGTCGCCGAGTACGACGCCGCGCGCAAGTGGGGCTACGCGGCCTACGCGCTCGGCTTCGCGATCTGGTTCATCGGCTTCATCGTGATCGGCTCCGAGTGGTTCGCGATGTGGCAGTCGGACACGTGGAACGGCAAGGACACCGCGATGGGCATCGTCACGCTGTGGGCCGGCTTCGCAGTGCTGCTCGCGATGAACGAACCGCGCGAGGTGACGCTGCGGGAGGGCGAGCCGCTCGCACGCGAGAACCGATAGGCGCTGAGGGGCGGGGGGCGCGGTGCGCCCTGTGCCCGGGGAGCCGGCCTCAGCCCGCCGAGGAAGACGCGTAGTGCTCGGCGGCCTCGGCCACTCGGTGGTTGTACTCGATCGTGTCGTTGTAGGCGGCGACCGCGGCGATCCAGCGGTCGGGGTCGGTGAGATCGCCCCCCGCCGCGCAGAGATAGCGTGCCGCCGAGTAGGCCGCGTCGTCGATGTTCTGCGGATCCGCGATGCCGTCGCCGTTGCCGTCGCCGCCCCACTCGGCCCAGGTCGAGGGGATGAACTGCATCGGCCCCACCGCCCGATCCCACACCGGGTCGCGGTCGAGCCGCCCGTCGTCGGTATCGGGCACGGCCTTCGTCGAGACGCCGTCGAGCGGAATGCCGATGATCTGAGGCGACGCCGCCCCGCTGCCCTCCAGTGCGCCCCCGAAGATGGTGCCGTGCTCGGACTCGACGAACCCGATCCCCGCGAGCGTGTTCCAGCCCAGCCCGCACGCGGGCTGCTCGCGCGCGATGCGGTGCGCGGCCGAGGCGTACGCCTCGAGCGCCCGCGGAGCGATGCCGGTGCGGGCGGCCGTCTCGGCGAGCCACCCGGGGTCGAGAGCCGGGCGCCCCGCGGGCTCGGCGGCGGCCGTGCTCGGCCCGGCCTCGGCGGCCACCGGTTCGGCGAGCGCGACGGGCGCGACGGCGGGCGCGACGTCCGCACCGGGGGCCGGGGCGCCGAGCAGCAGCGCCGCCGCCACGCAGCCCGCTCCGACGAGGCCGGCGAGCAGAGAACCCACGATCAAGCGTCTCGGCGGGCCCGCCTCGGGCGCGGCTCGTTTTCGAACGTGTTTTTGGCGCTGCTCNGCCGGCCCTCGCCGCCGGCCGCGCTCACGCCGGTACCGCCGCCGAGGCGGTCGCCGCCGACGCCGAGCCGAGCCGGCGCACGTACCAGACCGTGCCGCCGATGATGCCGCTGAGCATCAGCAGGCCGCCCCCGACCACACCCGCGACGGCCGCCGGGTGCATTCCCGCCCCGAGCAGCGCTCCCGGCCCGCCGCTGCCCGAGCCGTCCGCGCCCGCAGCCGCGGCCGACCTCGACTTGCCGCTCTTCTTCGCCGCGGCATCGGCGTTCTTCGCCTTGGAAGCGGCGACGGCCTTGCTCCCTGCCTGCTTGACCGCGCTGCCGACGGCGAGACCCGCGGCGGCCGCGTTCGGATCGACGGCCACCCCGCAGAACGCATCGCCCAGCTCGACGTCGCCCACCTGGAACATGTAGGTGTGCGTCTCCGTAGTCAGCGTCCGTCCCGTCGCCGGGCTGGTCGCCGTCGCGTTGACCGTCAGCTTGTAATTGCCCTTCGCCGAGAAGACCCAGGCCGCGTGCGTGTGCGCCGGGTGGGGCACACGAATCGTTCCCGGCATGGCGAAGCCGTCCATGATGGGCGACCACGCGCCGAGCGAATCCTGCGTGGCGAGGAAGATCCGCCCCGGGCCGTCGACGCCCACGACGTTGATCGACACGTTCGTGTAGCCGCTCGCCTCGGTGAACCCCAGCGTGTTCCAGCCGGGCCAGATCAGATCGGGGTCCTGGCTCAGCGGCAGCACGTAGCCCTGCGCCGGAGCGCCCGCGATGCCCGGCGGCACGGCGCCGTAAGCCGATTCCTTGACCCGCAGCAGCACGCTCTCCGCCTCGCGGATCACGTTGAGGCCGGTCACGTCCTCCTTGAGCTGCAGCACGGCCTGGCCGTCGGCCGCGGCGACGTTGAAAGCGTCGATGTGGCCGGTCTCGAGCACGACCTCGGGTACGCACTCCTGCGTCGGGGCCGCCGGCACCGGCACGGGCAGACCGCCGCCACCGGGGCTACCGCCGCCCGGAGTGCTGCCGCCGCCGGGACCGCCTCCCCCACCGGGGTTGCCGCCGCCCGGGTCGCCTCCGGGGTCTCCACCGCCCGGTTCCGGGCCCCCTGCCTGCCCGGTCACCCGCACCTCGTCCCAGCCGAGGAAGGCGCCCGCCGCGTCCTTCAGCACCAGCGCGTGCGTTCCGGCGGCGGTGCGGGCCGGAACCTGCTCGGTGAAACCGCCGTCGGTACCCGTGCGCACCCATCCCAGCCAGACGGGATCGGGGGTGTGCAGCCAGACCGAGACCCAGTCGCCGCCCCGCAGCGCTTCCGCCGAGACTGCGCCGGCCACCACCTCGCCGGCCCGCACCGTCTTCTCGGGGTTCCGCACCTGCACGTGCGCGCCGGCCGCAACGGCGCGCACCTCGGCGGCGGGCACCGCGTCGACGTCGTCATGCTCCGGCCTCGGCTGCGCCTCGCCGCTGACGGTGAGCGTCATCTGCTCGGACTCCGAGGCGGTGAAGTCGGTGCTCCAGGTCGGCACGAACTCCGCCACGATGCGGTGCGGGCCCGAAGCCAGGGCGGAGGTGCGGAATGACGCGGTGCCGTCGGCCCCCACCGGGGCGTGGCCCAGCACGGTGCCGCTCTCGTCGTCGCGGAACTGCACGGCTCCCGCCGGGCTGCGCGCCCCGGCGGAGTCGACGGTCGCGGTGAACGTGACCGGCTCGCCGAGCACCGCGTTCCCCTCGGCGTCCTCGCTGTACTCGGCCGAGAACGAGGTGGCCGTCGCGGCCGTGTGATCGTCGAGGTCGCCGACCACGAAGGTGTAGTCGTTCTGCGCCCGCTGCACCGAGCCGCCGATCACGGCCTCCATCTCGAAGGTGAAGGTGTACGTGCCCGTCTCGGTGAACGCCCAGTTCATGTGGGTGTGCTGCGGCACGCCCATGCTCCAGTCGGCCAGTCGCTCGCTCGAGCTGAACACCCGCTTCGGGCCGAAGGTCTCCTGCAGGTACACCTCGGCTTTCCCCGGCCCGTCGACGCCCAGCAGGCGCACCGCGACCGACCCGCCCCTCAGCTGCCCGACCAGCCGCTCGTCCTCGGTGCTGAACCCGGGCCAGATGAGGGCGGCGTTCTGCGTCTGCGGCGCCAACCAGAAGGTGTCGCCCGCCTCGCCGATGAATCCGTACCGACCGCCGCTCGGCACCTGCATCCTGCTGCTCGTCGTGTCGACGAGGTGGAAGACGGTCGCCTGCGGGTCGATCCGGATGGCTTTCTGCCCCGCCGGGCTGTCGTACTTCGCCTCCAGCACGAGGCGTCCGTCGTCGAGGTAACCGGACACGGTGTCGGTGTGCACGTTGCCGATGACCTGCTTGGCCCGGCTCGCGGGTGCGGGCTGATCCGACTGGTCGGCGAACGGCGTCGCTTCGGCGAGCGTCGGGGCCGCAGCCGTGGCAGGCGCGGTGGCGCCGACCGGGGCCCGCACCCCCGGCGCGGCCGGGGGTTCCGCCGTGTCGGCGGCGGCCCCGCCGGAATCGGCCGCCTCGACCTCGGCTCCGGCGCCGGTCTCCCCGTCTCGCTGAGGATCGGCGCGCTCGCCGTCGCCGAGGGGCTGCTCGGCACTCGTCTCCGGGCTCGGATCCGGGCTGGGCCCCTGCGCCGGCTGCGCTTCCGAGCCCCCCGCCGCATCCTGCGCGAAGGCCGGCGCCGATGCGCCGAGCGAGCCCGCCGCGAGCGCCACGACGAGCGCCGCGATCCCGATCCCGCGCACGCCGCCTCTGATCCGCCGGTTCATGACACTCCCTCCAGACGCCGAGCCCGCGGGGGCCGGGGCGCCTCGTCCTCGTCTTCCTCGCCCTCGATCGGCACCGCCCTCCGCAGCCGGCGCATCAGCAGGCCGTGCCTCGGCGCGAAGACCCACGCGAGCAGGAACACGGCGGTCGCCACCAGCACGATCGTGCCGCCCGCGGGCAGGTCGAAGCTCCAGGAGACGTAGAGTCCCACGAGAGCGGAGCCGCCGCCGATCACGGGCGCGAGCAGCATCATCGCGGCCAGTCGGTCCGTGAGCAGCCGGGCCGCGGCGGCGGGGGTGATGAGCAGCGCGAGCACCAGGATGTTGCCGATCGTCTGGATCGAGATGACGATCGCGATCGCCACCATCACGTACAGCCCGAGATCGAGCGCGAAGACCGGCAGGCCCGCCGAGCGGGCCATCTCGCGGTCGAGCGTGACCGCCACGAACTCGCGATGCAGCAGGAACACGACGAGCAGCAGCACCGCCCCCGTGATCGCGACCGTGAGCACGTCCTCATCGGGGATGCCCGTGATCGAGCCGAAGAGGAACTGCTGCAGGGATCCCGAGTAGCCGGGCGACAGCGAGATGATCACGATGCCGAGCGCGAACGCCGCCACGAAGAACACCCCGATCACACTGTCCTCCTTGATGCGGCGGTTCTGGGAGAACACCGCCACGATGATCGCGGTGAGCACCCCTGCGACAGCGCCTCCGAGCACCAGGTTGCCCTGGATCACGAAGGCGACGGCGAGGCCAGGAAACACCGCGTGCGCCACCGCGTCGCCGATGAAGGCCATGCCCCGCAGCACCACGTAGGTGCCGATCACGCCGCAGACGACGCTCGACATCACCGCCACCAGCAGCGCCTTCGGCAGGAACCGCAGGTCGGGATTGAGCAGATCCTGAATGAAATCGACCGGTGAGAGCATCAGGTGGCCACCCCCAGCACCGCCAGGATCGGGTTCGTCGCCTGCACGTCGAACGCGCGCATCCAGATCGCGGGATCGCGCAGCTCCCCCGGCCTGGCATCGGCGATCACCGTGCGATTCACGAGGCAGAGGCGCGAGCACTGGTGCATCGCCCCCGCGAGATCGTGGGTGCTCATCACCACCGCGCGCCCCTCGGCCGCGAGCCCGCGGAAGAGATCGAGCAGCAGCTCCTGTGTGGGCATGTCGAGTCCGGTGAACGGTTCGTCGAGCAGCAGCAACCGGGGCCGCAGCGCCAGCGCCCGCGCGACGAGCACGCGCTGCCGCTGCCCGCCCGAGAGCTCTCCGACCGGTCGACGGGCGAGTGCGCCCATCTCGACGCGCACGATCGCGTCGGCCACGGCGTCGTAGTGCTCTTGCCGGGGGCGCCGAAACCAGCCGACGTCGCGCACGAGGCCCGTCATGACCGTCTCCTCGACGGAGATCGGGAAGTCCCACGCGAACTCGTGGCGCTGCGGCACGTAGCCGATGCCGGCGCGCGCCTGGCGCGGCGGAGCGCCACCCACCCGCACCCGGCCGCTCTCGGGCCGCACGACGCCGAGCACCGAGCGCAGCAGCGTCGTCTTCCCCGCGCCGTTCGGCCCGATCAGACCGACGAACTCGCCGTCCCCGATCGAGAGATCGATGTCCCGCAGCACCCGCCGGCCTCCCAGCCGCACGGAAAGGCCCTGCACCTCGAGCACGCTCACCGGGTTCCCTCCTTCACGTTCGGCTCGGCGCCGCGGCCCTGGGCCCGCTGCCACGCCAGCTCCCGAGCGCGCCTCTTCGCGCCCGACCGGGCGGTCAGCACCACCACGACCGCGACGATCAGCGCCGCGCCCAGCACACCGGCGACGATCCCGATCACGAGCCCCGTCGCGTCGGCCGGGTCGCCCGCCTGATCGGGCCCGGCGCTCGCGGGTTCGCCCGCCCCGTCCGCGCCGCCGGCTCCGCCGGTGTCGTCGGGGAGCGCCGACTCGTCGAACCGGGCCGTGAACGCCTGCGCGGGATCGGTTCCGTCGCCGACCGCGAACCGCAGCGTATCGTGCGCCGATACCGGCTCGCCGTCGATCAGCTCGCCCGAGAACTGCACCTCGACCAGGTACACGCCGGGTTCGTCGAACACCCAGTTCGCGTGCGTGTGGGTGTTCGATTCGATCCAGGTCTGCTGCGGGAACGCCTCGTGCGTCGACCAGAGCGGCTCGGGCTGACCGAAGTTGCCGCTCTGCAGGTAGACCGAGACGTCGCCCGGCCCCTGCACCCCGAGGATGCTGAGCGTGGTGCCCATGCTCAGGGAGTCGAGCACCGTGGGCTCCTGCGTGTTCCAGCCCGTCCAGATGACGCCGGGCTTGCGCACCTGCGGAATCACCCAGGCCTCGGTGCCCGGCTCGAGCCCGAGAAAGGCGTAGTCCTCGCTCTCGGGGATCGTGAGCTTCGCGGCGTCGTTCACGTGGGCGACGACGTCGGACGGCATGCGCCAGTACGATGGGGCGCCCGTGTCGTCGTGGATCTGCACGATCCACTCCCCCGTGTTGAGCGTCGGGCCGAAGTCGATGTGCCCGTCGTCGAGCACCACCTGGCCCGTGCCCTGAGCCTGATTGGGGTCGAGCGTCTGCGTCAGCCCGTTGTCGGGGGCCTCCACTGCGAGCGCCATCGAGGCCGGCAGCAGCGCGAGGGCGGCTGCCACCAGTGCACCGCCGAGCAGCGCTCGGCTCGTACGCGAGCGGGTCATTGATTCTCCTTGTCGTGGGCGTCGGCGCCCGGTGTGTCCTCATGCGTCGCGGTCGCGCCCGCGGCCTTCTCGTCCCCGTGCGGCGCACCGGTCAGGCAGTCCCGCACGGAGTGCGCGTTGAAGCGCATCATCTCGACGTAGCTCGTCACCTCGGCGCTGAAGGCGTCGCCGTAGATGCTGCAGACCTCGATCCCCTGCTCTTTCGCGACTTCGACGAGGGTGGAGGAGCGCGAGGCCAGGTTCGGTTCGAGGAACACGGCCGGCACCCGCAGGTTGCGGATGGTCTCCGTGAGTCTCTTGCGCTCGGAGAGCGAGGGCTCGACCGACGGGTTCGGGGTCACGAATCCGACGATGTCGAGGTCGTAGGCCCGCGCGAGATAGGCGTAGGCGTCGTGGGTGGTGACGAGCGTGCGGGCCTCGCGCGGGATCTCGGCGATCGTGTCGCGCACCTCGGCGTCGAGCTCTTCGAGTTCGCGCAGATAGGCGGTCGCGTTCTCGGTGTACGTCTCGGCGCCCCCCGGATCGACCTCGATGAGCGTGTCGCGGATGATCTCGGTGTACGACATCGCGTTGCGCACGTTCTGCCACAGGTGCGGATCGATCTCGCCGTGCACGTGCTTGCCCAGCACCGCCTGGGCGAGCTGGTAGACCTGGTCGCCCGGCCGGCCGAGGAAGCGATAGGCCGGATCGCCGGGGATCTCGTGCAGGGCCTTGTTGGGCACCTCGACCACGAGGTCGTCGGGGGCGAGCGTCTCCTGATGCACCTCGGAGGTGCCGTGCTCGTGGTCGACGAGCACGCGGAGTTCGTGTTCGTCGAGGTCGAGCACCAGGTCGGAGTGCCCGGAGTTCAGCACGTGCGCGCCGGGGCGGCCCGGGGCGCCGTAGGGGTCGACGCCCACGGCGAAGGTGATCTCGCCCGCCGCGATGTCGATCGGCTGCTGGTCGGGGGTCACCTGCAGGCTTCCCCGCAGGTCGAGCGTGTAGTAGCCGGGTTCGGTGAAGGCCCAGCTGAGGTGGGTGTGGGTGTCGGGCGGGATGGTGACGGAGTCGTTCGCGTACCCCTGAGAGGCGTCGAAGCCGTCGGTCGAGTCGAAGTATCGATCGATGTCGCCGAAGCTGCCGGTGAGGTAGGCGACGAGATCGCCGGGGCCCTGCACACCGGTCGCCGAGAGGATCACCTCTGAGGTGCGATCGGCGCCGTACTGCGCGCCGTTCCCCTGCACGCGCAGGCCGAGCCAGACCGTGTCGAGGGAGACGTCCTCGACGAGCGGGATGATCTCGGCGGCATACTTCACGGCGTCCTCGGCGAGGGCGACGTTCGGCACGCCCTCGGGGAGATTGGTGTCGAGGGCCTTGATGAGACTCTGCTCCTCGAGCATGAGGTAGTTGGAGAACGCCGCGTCGGCGTACACGATGCTGCGCACGTCGCGCAGCGAGGGCTCGTAGCTGTGGGGGTCTCCGCCCTCCGGTACCAGGGAGACGACGTTGGCCCGGTCGCCGGCCACGTTGCCCACGAGGTCGGCGAGGATCCCCGTCGTGGTGACCACCTCGATGCGCCCGTCGTCGGCGGTCGCCGCGGGTGCGGCGCACCCCGCGAGCGCCGCTGCCGCGCCGAGCGCGAGAAGCGATCTGCAGATGCGGTGTCTCACGTCATCCTTTCGCACTGGGAGCGGGCGCGGCCCGGAGGCCGTCGCCCGCTCCGGCATCGACGGTGTCAGTTGCCCGGGGCGTCCGGGGTGCGGCGCCGCGCGAGGAGCACAGCGCCGACGCCCGCGGCGAGCAGCAGCGTCGCAGCGGTGGCGGCAGCGGCGAGCTCGGTGCCCGTGGTCGAGAGCTTGGCCCCTCCCGCGGGTGCATTCGCACCGGCCGGGGTCTGAGCCGCCGGGGCCTGCCCGCCCGGTGCCGTTGCACCCGGCGTGCCCTCGCCGGGCGTGCCGCCGCCGGGCCCGGCAGCCGCCACCTCGATCGCCTGCCACCCGATCAGGCTGCCGTCCTCGGCGAAGGCCGCGAGACGGTGGCCGCCGGCGGGCGCGTCCGCCGGGATCGTCACGGAGACCGAACCGTTGCCGGCCACCGCCTGCCAATCGCCGCCGAGCAGCACGGGATCGGAGAACATCCAGACCGCGACCCAGCGGCCGGCGAACTCGTCGCCCTCGCCGATCTGCACGGTGACGGTCTCGCCCGGGCTGGGTTTCGTATCCGATGCCGTGATGCCGCCGGCCTCGACGCCGTCGAGAGCGGCCCCCGTCTGCGCGGTCGGCGCCGTGTCGGGCTTGGGCGCCGGGTGCTCGCCGCCGTGATCCTCGACGTGCAGGGTGACGGGCTCCGAGACGACGTACCGCTCGCCGTCGTCGTAGCTGAGCTGCGCGAAGATGCTCGCCCCGTCGAGGGCCTCGGTCGCCTCGAACGAGACGGCGGCGCCGTTCTGCGAGACCTCGCCCTGCAGCGGGCTCGGCTCCGTCTCGGCGTCGCGCTGCACGAACCAGTCGTAGCGGGTCAGCACCGACGCGGGCTCGACGCCCGCGGTGAGCGTTGCGGTGTCGCCGGGGTGGTAGTGGCCCGCGAGGCCCGAGATCACGACCCTCTGCAGCGGGTCCGCGCCGTGGTCGTCGACCTCGATCGTCACCGGCTCGGCCGAGGCCACGGCCTCGCCGTGCTCGTCGAGCAGCTGGGCGCTCACCCGGGCGCCGTTCAGCGCCTGCTCGGCCGTGATCCGCAGCTGTGCCTCGGTGACGCCGGCGACGCGCACCGGCTCGGGCTGATCCGTGCGCTGGATGAACCAGGCATAGCCGGCGTTCTCAGCCGCCGGGTCGGAGGCCGCCTCGAGCTCGATCGGGGTGTTCTGGTGGTAGTGCCCGCGCAGCCCGGTGATCGAGAGCGCGGGGGCCTGCGGGGCCTGCGCGTCGAAGCTCCATTCGGACGGGGCGCCGTCGGCGAGGTCGAAGCCGTAGGCCGGCGCGGCGGTGACCGTCAGGTCTTCCCGCAGTTCGTGGGGGCCTGCTTCGAGCACTGCGCCTGATCCGTCGGTGTAGACGGTCCAGGGCTGCGCCGGAATCGTCACGGTGTTGCCCGACTGCGTCGGAGCGGCAGGGGTGAGCTTCGTGCGCTCCGCCACGACGAAGGTGTAGGTGGCGGTGTTGGTGGTGGCGGTCTTCGCGCCGTCGGCGCTCGCCACTTCGCCCTGCACCGTGAGCTTGTAGGTGCCGGGGTCGGTGAACGCCCAGTTGGCGTGGGTGTGCGCCGGGTAGGGCTGCGAGATGACGCCGGGCAGGGCGTAGTCGTCGCCGTGCATGAGCGGCTTCGGCGCGCCGAAGGAGTCCTGCGACCAGAGGAACACCTGCCCGGGGCCCTCGACGTCGACCGTGAAGTCGGTCGAGAACCCCGCCCCGAACTCGGGGGTGAGCGCCTGGGTGTCCCAGCCGGGCCAGATGAGGCTGTGGTCCTGCGTGAGCGGCAGGAAATAGACCGATGACGGCAGGCCGGGCACGTAGTCGGCCGGAACCTGCTGCTGCGCCGCCGGTTTCACGAACAGCTCGACGGATTCGGGCGTGCGCAGCACGTGCGACCCGGTCACGTCCTCCTTGAGCACGAGCCCCGGCGAGCCGTCGTCGTTCAGCACGAGATTGAACGCGTCGATGTGGCCCGTCTCGAGCCTGATCGGGTCTTCCGCGACGGCCGCGTGGGCCGCGGCGGGCGCGATGAGGCCCGCGAGAAGGGCGAGCGCGCCGACGGAGACCGCCGACGCTCTCGTTCGGGTCAGCAAAGCCATGGAGACAACCTTCCAAGTCGGATCACCGCCATCCTTATTGATAACGGTTTTCACTATCATTGCGGATCAGCCGAACGCGCGCAACTCGACGCCCGTCGCGGCGCGCCCGGATCGCGGCCAGAGACGGGGCACGCGCGCCCGAGGCCGGCTCCACAGACACGGCCGATCCGCTCGAGGTGCGTGAAGCAGCGGGCACCGAGCGCGCCGCGCGTCAAGCCCCTGACCGACCCTGCCGCGCACGCCTAGCGTGGGAATCATCGGCGCGGCGGCCGCCGCGCCGACCGAACGAGCAGGAGGTCGAGAGCATGGCGAAGCACGACGTCACCACCAAGGCGAAGAACGGGCAGTGGGTGAACGAGGTCGACGGCGATCCGGCGCTCTCGCGCAGCTTCAGAAGCCGAGACGAGGCCGTTCAGGCAGGTCGCGAGTTCACCGCCGAGCGCGGCACCCGGCACACCGTCGTGCACGACGAGCCGACCAGAGCGATCACCGACGGCGGCGATCCGGAAGACGAGACCCCCGTCGTGGGCGAGGGCGCGTAGCGGCGGGCGCTGGCCCGGGGCGCCGAAAGCGGCCCCGAGGCCGCGCGATCCGGAGCCCGCGTGCTCAGTGCATCGGGCAGCGATCCGCAGCCGCGCCCGCGCCTCGCACCCGCCCACCGGAGGCGGGCTTCGTGGGCAGCCGGCGACGATTCACCTCGAGGCCCCGACCCAGGACCGCGACGCGCTCATCGCTCAGCGTTGCCACGGCCGCGGCGAGACCGACGATCGCGAGCTTCTCTCCCGGGCACCGGTGCCCGCCCGCGACCGTGGCGCCCCCCTGCGGCACGAATGCCGCGAGCTCCTCGTAGTCGTCGATCCCGACGAAGCGCTCGGGATCGAAGAGTTCGGCCCGCTCCCACGACCCGTCGTCGAGGTTCGTGCCGAGCACGTCGAGCACCACCCGACCGCCCGCCGGCACCCGCTCGCCGTCGAGCTCGATGCCCTCGAGCGCCCAAGCGGGCAGCACGGGCACGAAGGGCGCAGTACGGCGCACCTCCTGCGCGAACGCCGTCGCGAGCGGGCCGCTGACGAGGCTGCCGCGCTCGGCGGTCTCGGCGGCGATGCGGGCGCGCCACTCGGGTCGGTCGTGCAGCTCTTTGGCGGCGAAGGCGACGAAACGGGCGACCGCGATGAGCGGGCGGATGCAGTTCTGCAGCTCGATCCCGGCCAGCCGCGCGGGCAGCAGCACGTCCTGCTCATCGCGGTGCCAGGCCCACGCGTGCAGCGCGGTGCCCTCGGCGGGATCGAGCCGGCCGGCGCGCGTCGCCTCGACGAGCTTCTGCGCGTGGCGGTCGGACCACGCGCGGTTCAGGGCCGACATCACGAACTCGGGCGAGTACGGGGCCCCGAAGCCGTCGACGATCTGCGCGAGGCGCGCCGCCCACCGGGTCTGAGCCGCAGCCGTGCCGGGCAGCCCCGCCCAGCGCATGCCGGCGCGGCCGAACACGCCGACGGCGGCATCGTAGGCGGAGCGGTCCCCACCGGCGATCCAGTCGGCGAGCTCCGTGCGCCACTGCTCCTCGATCAGCGGGGCCAGCCGCGCCACCTGCTCGTCCTCGTAGGCGACGTCGACGAAGGTCGACTTGCGGTGGCGGTGCTCCGCGCCGTCGAGGCTGTGCACCGAGCCGTGTCCGAACAGCGTCTCCTGCACGAACGCCGGCATGGCACCGTGCCGGGCCACCCGCCCTTCGTCGTAGAACAGGGCGACCCCCTCGGCGCCGCGCACCAGCAGCGCCTCGCGTCCGAGCAGCCGCATGGGCGCCGATCTCGCCCCGTCGCGCACGCGCTCCCAGATGCGCGCCCCGAAGCCGTAACCGCGAGTGAGGAGCGAGAGCGAGTCGTCGCGCAGCAGGTTGCTCATCGTGGGGTCCTTCCTGGGGTGGGGTCGACTGTCGGGCGCGGGCGCTCCGATGAGGATCAGGCTGGCAGAGCCCGTCGGGTGCCGCCAAGGGGGCGCGCGGGGCCGACAGTTGTGCTAGGGCTCGGCGAGCCGAGTGGAAGGCCGGCCTCCGCACAGCCTCCGCACATGGCAGCCCGGAAACCGCTCCCGTGCAGGGAAATCGCCTAAGCTGGCCTCGGATATTGGGGGGTATCATGCCGGGCAGGGGACCGCACATCGCGAGCGGCGATACATGAGACGCGCGCTCCCCGCACTATTCGCGGCCGTCATCGGTCTTGCCTCGATCGCAGGCCAGCAGCCTGCGCAGGCACTCGACCCCGTCGCTCTCGGCGCCCGAGCTGCTCTCTCCGCTCCCGTCGCCACCGACCTCGCGAGCGTCGTTCCGCCCCATGGGCCCGCCGACGACTCTTCGGAGCCGGGGCCTCCGCCCGCCGGGGGGAGCTCCCCGGAGAACTCGGACTCCTCGCCCAATCTGCAGGCACTCCCCATGCTCGCCTGGCTGGGGCCGGGAAACCCGGTGTGGGTCACCGTCGTGGTGCGCAACGACGGAGCCGGCGCCTCCACCGGCCACACGCTCGATTTCGCGCCGCAGGAGAGCACCGACCGGCAGGTGTCCGCCGACGCGAACTGCGCCGCGACGCCCCCGGGCGGGTTCCGCTGCGTCGGCGGCGCGCTGGCCCCGGGCGAGAGCGAGTTCCACTCCTTCCGGTTCTCCCCGCCGGGAGCCGTAGAGGGGTGGCCGCCGTTCTGGTCGGCGACGGTCGCGGGCGAGCAGCCCGACGCACTCGAGGAGGACGACCGTGTGGTGCTCGAACTGCCCGACTCCACCTTCGTCAGGCTCGAAGCCGACATCAAGACCCGGGTCGACGACACCGACGGCGACGGGCGCGCGACGCCCGGAGAACCCGTGGAGGTCTACGTCTACTTCGTCAACACCAGCGAGTACGAACTCGACGAGGTGGTCGTCGCCGTCACCGGAACCGTCTGGGACCACCGCCGGCTGGCGCAGGCGATCGCGCCCGACGAAGAGACCACGGTGCGATTCGACGCGACCGTGCCGGACCTCGGGGACGACGCATCGAGCGGGGTGGAGGCCGATGTCACCGCCCGCGCCATGGGGGCGACCGTCAACACTTCGAGCGGCACACTGATGCTGCTGGGCCCCTATGCGGCACCGAATCCCGAAGGACCCGAGGGCGAGCAGAACGGCGCCGTGAAGCACGAGGTCATCGGCGCCCCGGCAGAGACCCTCGAGGACGTCGCGCCCCGATCCGCGCCCCTCTCGAGCGATCTCGGGGTCATCGAGACGCGGGAGGATCCGCCCCTCCTCGGCGTCCCTCCGGCGCCGCGGGAAGCCCCGGCCGAGCTCAGCCCGATCCACACCGAGCAGTCGGCGTCGACCTCGCGAGAACAACCCCTCGCAACCGCGTCGGCGCAGCCGTCCTCGGGTCAACAGGCGCCACTCAGCATCACCGGCTCCGACCCCCTCAGAACGTCGATGCTCGGGGCGCACGTGCTCGTCGCGCTCGGGATCGTGTTCGCCCACATCGGCCTCTCGCGGCAGGCGCGCAGAACGCGTGCGGGAAGCGGATCCTGATGTCGGATCGCACCCCTGAGACGGCGCGCGGCGATGACCGCGGCCGTGACGCCCGCGGCAGAGCCGCGCCCGGCCCCGGCCCCGAGCCCACCGACGAGGAGCTGTGCCGGCTCGTACGCGACGGGGAGGCGTGGCCGCTCGAGACGCTCTGGCAGCGCCACAGCGCGGTCGCTCGATCGTGGGCGGCGAAGAAGGATCCGGGGGCCGCCGAGGACATCGTCGCCGAGGCGTTCGCGTCGGTGTTCCAAGCGCTGGTCGGCGGCGGAGGCCCCTCCGCGTCGTTCCGCGGATACCTCTACAAGACGATGGACTCGCTGCTCGCCACCCACTGGAGTTCGCAGCGGCGCATGCATCAGCTCGACGACCTCGGGGGCTTGCCCGCCGATGACGTCGAGAGCTCGCCGGAAGCGCTCGGCGACGCTCAGGAGCAGCGCGCCGCCGCCGCCGCGCTGCTGGAGCTGCCCGAACGGTGGCGCGACGTGATCGTGGCCGTCGATGTCGAGGGGCGACCGGTGCAGGACGTCGCGAGATCGCTCGGCCTCTCCCCGAACTCCACCTCGGTGCTGCTCAAGCGGGCTCGCGGCGGCCTGCGCAAGGCGTGGATCCAGCGCCTGCACCGGCCGACCTCTGCGCTGCCCGACGACTGCGCGAGCGCGGTCGAGCACTTCGGCATCATGCGCTGGGGCAAGCCGGGCGCGCGGCGGAGAGCCGCGGCCGAGCGTCACCTCACCACCTGCGACTCGTGCCGTTCGCGGTACGCGCAGTTCATCGAGCAGGCCACCACCGTCGGCCTGGGGATCGCCGGTCTGCTCGCGCTCACCCGCGAGTGGCGGCAGAAGCTCGTCCCCGCCCTGGCCACCTCCGCGACCGTGGTCGCCTCGTTCTCGATCCCCTCCACGATCGACCAGGCGCCCCTCGCCCCGCCGCCGAGCCCCGCGCCCGTTCAGATCGACGAGTCGCCCGCTCGAACCGGCTCGGGGGCGTCCGGTGCGGATGGCCGCACCGTGGGTTCGGAGCCGGGATCGGGCGACCGGCCTGCGGATCCGAGCGTCACCGCCGAGCCGGATCCCGGAGCCGACACCCCCGAGGACGAGGAAGAGGAGGAAGAGACCACGGTCCTCTACTTCGGGGACTGGACCGGCTGGAACGAGGAAGAGCAGCGCTTCGTCGTGGCGCCGTGACGCCTCGGCCGCGAGGAGCACCGCGCTGCGCGGGACGCCGAGCACCGCATCTCGATCAGGAATCGAGAAGCGCCGTCGGGGCCCCGCCGGTTAGCCTGGGCCGAACACGAATCGACGCGAGGAATGAGGGCGGAAGATGGCTGAGAAGGAGAAGGCCGGGTTCTCGGCGCAGGAGCGGGCCGCGATGAAGGAGCGGGCCGCCGAGCTGAGGGCCGAGGCCAAACGCGAGAAGGGCGCGAAGAAGGCTGCGGCCGAGGAGGCGGAGCTGCTCGCGAAGATCGAGCAGATGCCCGACGGCGACCGGCAGATGGCGCAAAGGGTGCACTCGATCGTCACGTCGGCGGCCCCCGACCTGGCGCCGAAGCTCTACTACGGCCAGCCCGGGTATGCGCGGGGCGGCAAGGTCGTGGTCTTCTTCCGCAGCGGGCAGATGGACAAGGAGCGCTACTCGACGTTCGGCGTGAGCGCCGAGGCGGCGCTCGATGACGAGAGCGGGTTCTGGCCCACCTCGTACGCGCTCGTCGACCCGACGGAGCGCGCCTGGGAGCAGCTCGCAGACGTCGTGCGGAGGGCCGCGGGGTAGCGCGGAGAGGCCGAGGGCCCGGCGGGCTCACTACACCGAGCACACCGCGCCGTCAAGCACTGGCCCGGTCATTCCAGCGCCGTCTACCTTGGGATTCCCGGCTCCTCGGTACCGCCAGACGGCGCACCCGGGATCCCCGTTTCCCTCCGCCTCTCGCGGACGACCGAGGAGAACGCAATGATGGATTCACCGTTCTGGACGCGGCTCGGCACCACCCTCCGCGACACCCTCGACGCCGTCGGAGCGATCAGGCCGAGCCGCCGGCGCCGCGCCCGCGCGAGCAGCCCGCTGCTTCCGGACGACCCCTACGCGCGCTACCTCGAGTGGATGCAGACCCGCGAACCGTAGGCGGCTCGCCCCGGGGCCGGGGGGCCCCGGCTCACTGTTCACCGGGTCGGGCGGGTCCCCGCTTCACCCCCGGCCTTCGAGCGTGGCCACGCGAGCAGGGCGCGAGGCGACGGACCGCGAGACTCCAAGGCAATGAGCGCACCTCAAGTTGAGAGGATTCGAACCTGCGACCCCTTGACCCCCAGTCAGGTGCGCTACCAAGCTGCGCCACAACCCGTTGTTTAGTTATTTTGGGCTGACGAGAGGCTAATGCACTTGACCCCCAGGCAGACGGATCGACCACTTTCCCCACCTGACCAGGGTTTTGGCGTTCCATACGTTGCAGAGCGCGTCATGTTTTGCATGCTTTGCAGAACGTTGACCACTAGATTGGCCCACTAGATTCTTCGGTTCCAGAGCCTCTGGCGAGTTGCCTCACGAGGGGTTTATGGTGACTTTGTGGCGGCCTGTTCGGGCCTCTGGTTCGCACCTCGGATGCTCGACGAGCCCTGTCACACGCTCCACATGCGTTCGGCAGGGTTCCAAGTGCCGTCGAGCGTCGGTTCGGTGAGGATCGGATCAGCGAACGCGACACATACGTCGAGGAGTTCAGCGAAGGCAACAGGAGTGGTCTCAGTCAGTCGTTGTTTCCGCCGCCAGGTCGCCCACTTCGCCTGAGCGAGTTCGGGCATATGGCCGAGTCGCTGTGCGAGCGATTCGAGTTTCACGCCTCGATGGTTCGCAACAATGCGGATCGCTTCCCGCAGATCGCCCGCGGAGATGGCGCGTGTTCCCGCGATAGCGGCGATGTCCACGAAGTCTCGCCAACGGGTGTTCACCTCGCCGCGATCGATCGCGGTGAGTATCTTCTCCGCGAGCACCATGTGATCGGGGTAACCGTTCAGCCGCAGCGTGCCGCCGAGCAGTCTGGGGAGTTCCGCGGTGGTCGGGGCCGGCCAGATCGGGTCGCCGAAGTTCACATCGACATGCAGCGCGATGCGGGCCGGGCCGAGCCCTGCGGTGATCTTGACTCGCACGCCGGAATAGTCGGCTTCATCTCGAATCGGTTGACCTGCCACGGACTCCGCGTCGAACTCCAAGCCATCTTCGAGTGGCTGCGCGATAACTTCACGCACCCGCTGCTCAACCTCGGCGATGTCGTTGCCGAATCCCGATGCGGCGAGGTCGATGTCTCGCGTAGGGCGTCGAGCAGCGAATGCCGCCATCAATACACCACCCTTGAGTACGAAGTCATCCGCACGCACGGATGCGGTAAGACGCTCGAGGAAGCCTTCGAGAGCATATAGCGTGAAATACTCCGCGGGCTCTCGGCCATGACGCTTGGCGAGATTGCGGAGATCGTTGTAGGCGCGGCCAGCTAGGGTGTCTCGTGTGGGAGCCGGGGTCATAGCAGTGCCTCCAGGGCAAGTCGGAGCCGAGGGACAACAGTTGGGAAAGACCTGGCCGTTCGGAGAAGGGTCGCCGGCGAGTTGCCGCGCCCTCGGAGCCAGCGTCGGAGCGCTTCGTGCGCCACGTCGCTTCCTTCGCGGTGCATGAGCCGGAAGGAATCGATGATCGTACGCTCGGCGGAGTAGATTGCCACGCTCATCCCCCCGATGTCCCGCAGTTCCCGGCCGATCTCGAAGGTTTCCGGATCGAACGAATGCCAGGAGGCATGATCGAAGCCCGCGGGGTGGCGGGTGCCGCGCGGAAGCGCGATATCTGCACCAAACGGGATCGCATCGCTCAAGTCATGGTGAACCAGGGCGCTAGTCAAGCAGAGCGTCGCTGCCTGATGCACCGCGGTGGCGGCCGCGAGGGTCACGAGTGATGGGTCGAGCGCGCCAGGTCGCACGAAAACGCCGCGGGCGATACGCTCCAGATCACCGCGCTGCAGGAGATCGTAGATGCGATCCTTGCCGATACCGGCAGCGCGCGCAGCGGCAAGGGTGAACGCAGGCGCCGTGAACTCCACTACTTCCACCTCCTAACCGTTTACAGACCAATGGTATCTGTAGACGGTTAGGATCATCAAGAGGAGGGCCCTAGTGTCCTGGTCCGGTAGTTCGTTGCAGAAATCTGCCGAGTGAGGCGAGGATCTGCTCGGCGCTCTTGGTCCAGATGAAGGGCTTCGGGTTCTCGTTCCATGCAGCTACCCAGCCGCGGAGGTCTTTCTCGAGGGCTTGCACGGACCGGTGGTCGGAGCGCTGCAGCAACTCGCGAGTGACTTCGGCGAAGAGCCGTTCGACTTGATTGATCCAGGACGAGTACGTCGGTGTGAAGTGCATGTGGAAGCGGGGATGCTTCTCGATCCACGCGGTCACGGTCGGGGACTTGTGTGTGCCGTAGTTGTCGCAGCTCACGTGCACGTCCAGGTGCTCGGGAACCTGCTGGTCGATCTTCTGCAGGAACTTCTTGAACTCGACCGCTCGGTGCCGGCGGTGGGTGGACGCGATCACGGTGCCGTCTTGCACGTTCATCGCGGCGAACAGGCTGGTGGTGCCATGCCGGAAGTAGTCATGCGTGCGTTTCTCGGGCATGCCCGGCATCATCGGGAACGCGGGCTGCGACCGCGACAGCGCCTGCACCTGTGATTTCTCGTCCACGCTGAGCACGACCGCCGACTCGGGCGGGTCGAGGTAGAGGCCGACGATGTCGTAGACCTTCTCCACGAACAGCGGGTCGTTGGAGAGCTTGAACCCGTCGGTTCGGTGCGGCTGCAGCCCAAACGCGGTCCAGATCCGCCCGATCGTGGAGCGCGACAGACCGGAGCGTTCAGCCATCTTCGCGCGTGACCAGTGCGTTGCGTTCGCAGGGGTCTGCTCCAACGTCGCGACCACGACGTCCTCGACCTGCTCTGCGGTGATCGTCGCGGGCCTGCCTGGTCGCGGCTCGTCGACGAGCCCGTCCAGACGATGTTCGATGAACCGGGTCCGCCACTTGCGCACCGTCGGAGCCGAACACCCCACCAACGCCATCACCTCGGTGTTCAGCAGACCATCACCGCAAGCCAGCACGATCCGCGACCGAAGCGCGAGCGCCTGCGACGACTTCCTCCGGCGAGACCACCGGACAAGCTGTTCCCGCTCCGCCTCCGTCAACACCAGCTCTGCCTTCGGACGCCCAGTTCGTGCCATACCCCATTCTACAACTAATGAAACGAATTAACGGCGCAAGACACTAGGTGGTCGAGAGATGAACTCTTGGTGAAGTGAGGACCCGCACCTTGCCAGATGTTTCGATAACCATCAATATAGAAATATGTCGATTCAAGAAGTTGAGCTGCTCATTGTCGGTTCAGGCCCTGCCGGATACACCGCGGCGCTGTACGCCGCTCGTGCGGGGCTCGCCCCGGTGGTGATTGCGGGATCGGTGTCGGCGGGAGGTGCTCTAATGACGACCACGGAAGTGGAGAACTTTCCGGGCTTCATCAACGGAGTGCAGGGGCCGGAGTTGATGGCGTCGATGCGTGCGCAAGCCGAACGGTTCGGAGCGCGGATTGTGTACGACGACGCGACCAGGGTGGATCTCGCGAACGAGTGGAAGACCGTCGTGACCGGAGGCGGTAGCACGTATCGGGCCAAGGCGGTGATCATCGCGATGGGTTCGGCGTACCGGAAGCTCGGCCTCCCCGAGGAGGCTCGCTTGTCTGGGCATGGGCTGTCGTGGTGTGCGACGTGCGACGGGTTCTTCTTCCGGGACCGCGAGATCGCGGTGGTTGGAGGCGGGGACTCCGCCATGGAGGAGGCGTTGTTCTTGACGAGGTTCGCGTCGAACGTGACGATCGTGCACCGGAGGGACGAGTTCCGGGCCTCGAAGATCATGGTGCAGCGGGTGCTCGACCACCCCAAGATTGAGGTTGCGTGGAATAGCGAAGTCGCCGCGATCCTCGGCGACGATCAGGTAACTGGGCTACGTCTGCGCAACACGGAGACGAGTGCGGAGCGGGCCTTGGACGTAGCGGGAGTGTTCGTGGCAATTGGACACGACCCGCGCTCGGAGCTGGTGACCGGACAGGTCGCGATCGACAGCGCCGGTTATGTGATCGTCGCGCATCCCTCGACTCGGACGAACCTTCCGGGCGTGTTTGCTGCCGGTGACCTCGTGGACCGCACCTATCGGCAAGCGATCACTGCCGCGGGCACCGGCTGCGCCGCGGCCCAGGATGCGCAGCACTACCTCTCGAGCCTCGCCCCGGTCGTCGCGGTCGCAGATCCGACCCTCGAGGCGTCCACATGACCGCGGTGACGCCGCGCGTCGCTCCGAAGCGGCTCTCCACGCTCGACAAGTGGCTGCCGTTGTGGATCGGGCTCGCGATGATCGCGGGGCTGGCGCTCGGCCGCTTCGTACCCGCACTGTCGGACCTGCTGGCTCGGCTCGAAGTTGGCGGCATCTCTGTGCCGATCGGGATCGGGTTGCTGGCGATGATGTACCCGGTGCTCGCCAAGGTGCGTTACGACAAGGTGGCCGCCGTCACCGGCGATAAGAAGCTGCTTGTCTCCTCGTTGGCGCTGAACTGGATGGTCGGGCCCGCGGTGATGTTCGCACTCGCCTGGATCTTTTTACCTGATCTTCCCGAGTACCGGACCGGTCTGATCATCGTGGGGCTGGCGCGGTGCATCGCGATGGTGGTGATCTGGAACGATCTCGCCTGCGGAGACCGTGAGGCCACCGCGGTGCTCGTCGCGATCAACTCCGTGTTCCAGGTTGTGATGTTCTCGGTGCTCGGCTGGTTCTACCTCACCGTGCTCCCCGCTTGGCTCGGCCTCGATGCCCAGGGCCTTGATGTCTCGGTGTGGCAGATCGCGGTGAACGTGTTGGTGTTCCTCGGGATCCCGCTCATTGCCGGCTTCGCGTCCCGCTGGATCGGTGAGAAGCGCCGCGGTCGGGCCTGGTACGAGGAGAAGTTCCTCCCGGCTGTCGGGCCGTGGGCGCTGTACGGGCTGCTGTTCACGATCGTGCTGCTGTTCGCCCTGCAAGGGGAAGCGGTTACCTCGAACCCGCTCGCGGTGGCCCGCATCGCGCTGCCGCTGCTGGTCTACTTCGCCCTCATGTGGTTCGCCGGGCTCCTCCTGGGCAAAGCGCTCGGCCTCGGCTACGCACGATCGACGACCCTGGCGTTCACCGCCGCCGGCAATAACTTCGAGCTGGCGATCGCGGTCGCTATCGGCACCTTCGGCGCTGCTTCGGGGCAGGCACTCGCCGGCGTCATCGGCCCGCTCATCGAGGTTCCCGTCCTCGTCGCCCTCGTCTACGTCTCCCTGTGGGCCGCACGAGCCTGGTTCCATATCGACCCCTACACCACCCGCGCACTTGAATCGAGGGCCTCATGACTGACACCACCTCCCCTCCGGTAGCTGACACCTGCGCACCGTCGGTGACGCATGCGATCGGCACGGACGCGGCCGTCACCGTGGCGGGCGCGCTGAAGGCGATCGCGGATCCGCTGCGCCTGCGGATGCTGTCGGCAATCGCTGCCGACCCGCGAGGCGAGTCCTGCGTGTGCGACCTCGCAGAACTCGCCGACGTGTCCCAGCCAACCGTCTCCCACCATCTGAAAGTCCTCAAGGACACGGGAATGTTGCTGTCCGAACGGCGCGGCACCTGGGTCTGGTACCGGATCGCGGCCCGTAGGCAACAGGCAGTCGCAGCGCTGCTCGACGCGTTCGCCCCCGCCGCGATCACAGACGACCTCGGGGATCCCGAAGACTCAGAGGATGCTCTGCTTCGTGCGGAAACCCTGCGCGACATGGATGGGCGAGTAACGCGCCTGGGCGAAGAACTCGCGGACGAACTGACCGGGCTGAGCCGAGATCTGGTGATCGCGATCGTCCGCGAATCCTATGCGGGCCTCGTGCGATCCGCGAAGATCACCCGTCACCTGATCCCGCTGACCGAGCGCTTCGCCCGCCAGCGCCTTACCGATGTCGCCCGCGACCGGTCGTCAGGGGTGCCGCAGGTGCTGTTCGTGTGCGTGCAGAATGCGGGACGGTCCCAGCTCGCCGCCGCGATCGTCAATCAGCTTGCACAAGGTCGCGTGATCGCTCGCTCCGCGGGGTCGGCACCCGCAACGGATGTGAACCCGCGCGTCCGTTCACTACTCACTCAGATCGAGGGCCAGCACGACGCGGAGACAGCGTTCCCGAAGCCGCTCACCGACGACGCCGTTCGTGCCGCCGACGTCGTCGTGACGATGGGCTGCGGCGATGTCTGCCCGATCATTCCCGGTGTCCGCTACGAGGATTGGGCCGTCGGCGACCCCGCCCTCGCTTCCCCGGATGGCATCGACGTGATCCGCGACGACATCGAACGCCGCGTGCGCACCCTCCTCACTACCCTCACCTGATTGAAAGCAGCGAACTGAACATGAACGATCAGAAACCCTCCGTGCTGTTCGTGTGCGTCCATAACGCCGGTCGCTCACAGATGGCCGCCGGCTTCCTCCGTCACCTCGCGGCAGACCGCATTGAGGTGCGTTCTGCCGGGTCGATGCCCGCCAATAAGATCAACCCCATCGCTGTCGAAGCCATGAAAGAGATGGGCATCGATATCACCGCCGAGCGACCCAAGGTGCTGAGCACCGAGGCGGTGCAAGCCTCGGACGTGGTGATCACGATGGGCTGCGGCGACGCCTGCCCGTTCTTCCCCGGCAAACGATACGAAGACTGGAAACTCGACGACCCCGCCGGCCAGGGTATCGAAGCGGTGCGGCCGATCCGCGACGAAATCAGGTCGCGGGTCGAGACGCTGATCGCAGAACTCCTCGAACCGTGACCCGAGATGCGTCCGCGGCGCCTACGAGGCCGCCCGGGAGCGTCGCGGAGGTGTTCCGCGCGTTTCTGAAGCTCGGCGTCACGTCGTTCGGTGGGCCGATCGCGCACCTCGGATACTTCCGCGAGGAGCTCGTCGTCCGCCGCAAATGGGTAAGCGAGCCACAGTACGCCGAGCTCGTCGCGCTGTGCCAGTTCCTCCCCGGCCCGGCATCGAGCCAGGTCGGGTTCGCGCTCGGCCTGATCCGCGCCGGCATCCGCGGCGCGGTAGCGGCATGGGTAGCGTTCACGCTGCCCTCGGCGCTGCTGCTCGTGCTCTTCGCTATCGGCGCCGTCAGGCTCGAAGGCGTCATCGGACACGGCCTGATCCTGGGGCTCAAAGCCGTGGCGGTCGCGGTCGTTGCGCACGCGGTGATCGGGATGGCGCGCACCCTGACACCGGATCTGCGGCGCATCCTGATCGGTCTTGCCGCCGCAGGCTTGGCGCTCTTGCTCCCTGGCAGCTTTGGGCAGCTCGCGGCGATCCTCATCGGTCTCGCTGCCGGGGTACTGTGGTGCCGCGATGCGGCCGTGTCTCGGCCGGAGGCTCTGGCGGTGCGCGTCTCCCGTAAGACCGGGATCGCGGCTCTGGTCGTCTTCGGTTGTCTGCTGACGGGCTTGCCGGTGCTCGCCGCACTCACCCAGAACACCTGGGCCCAGATCGCAGACGCGTTCACCCGTGCCGGGGCGCTCGTGTTCGGCGGCGGGCACGTCGTGCTGCCGTTGCTGCAGGCGGAATCCGCCATCGCCGCTTCGATCACGCCCGAACAGTTCCTCGCCGGATACGGGGCAGCCCAAGCAGTGCCCGGCCCGCTCTTCACCTTCGCCGCCTACCTCGGATTCGATATGATGCCCGGCCCGCTCGCCCCCGTCGCAGCGCTGCTTGCGCTGGTCGGCGTCTTCGTGCCTGGTCTCCTCCTGCTGGTCGCAGCCCTGCCGTTCTGGGATCGGGTGCGCCAGAACCCGAACATCCGATCGGCACTCGCGGGTGCGAACGCGGCCGTCGTCGGCATCCTCGCCGCGTCGCTCTGGACCCTGGTGATCACCTCCGGGATCACCGGGGTCGCGTCGCTCGGAATCGCCGCAGCATGCTTCCTGCTCCTCGCTGTGTGGAGACTCCCGGCGTGGGTCGCAGTCCTCATGGGCGCAGTAGCGGGGGTGACCGTGGCCATTACCGGCGTGAGCCTGGACTGGGCTTGAACCAGTCGGGATCCTGTCCCTGCTGGTAGACGTCGGGGATGCCATCTGCGTCCGCGTCGACCGCATCGCGCAGTGCGATGCGCCGGTACCGGCGGTTGCGGGTGCCGAGCAGGATTGCCGCGAGCACCGCGGCACTCACGGAGGCGGCAAGGGTTGCAACTTTGGCAGTATCCTGCTCGACGGATCCGGGCGGGAAGCTGAGTTCGGCGACGAGTAGTGACACGGTGAACCCGATGCCGGCGAGGAGCCCGACTCCGACCATGTCGATCCACCGAAGTTCCGGGTCGAGCTTCGTGCGAAGCGCCTTCGTAGTGAGCCAGGTCGTGGTCACGATTCCGAGCGGCTTGCCCAAGACGAGGGCGGCCACGATTGCGAAGGTGATGGGGTTCGTCATCGCGTCACGGATTCCCTCGGCCCCGCCGACGGAGGCACCGGCGGCGAAGAACGCGAAGACGGGCACCGCGATCCCAGCCGACAGAGGGCGGAATCGGTGCTCGAACTCCTCCGCAAGCCCTGGACGACCCGAGGCCGCCTCCCGGTCCGCGCGGCGGTGCAGCACCGGGATCGTGAATCCGAGCAGTACGCCTGCGATGGTGGCGTGCACGCCGGAGGCGTGCATCAGGGCCCACGCGACGACGCCGATGGGGAGCAGGATCAGCCAGGCCGCGAACGGGTGCAGTCCGAAGAAAACTCGGTAGCGTTGCGCGATGAACCCGTAGGCCGCGATGACTGCGAACGCCAGCAGCAGGGGCAGGATCTCGATGTGGTCGGTGTAGAACACGGCAATGATGCTGATTGCGATCAGGTCGTCGACGACGGCGAGAGTGAGGAGGAAGATCCGCAATGCTGGGGGCAGGTGGGAGCCGATGATCGCGAGGACGGCTACGGCGAACGCGATATCCGTGGCGGTCGGGATCGCCCACCCTCCCAGGAGCGCGGGCTGCTGCCAGACGATCACCGCGTAGATGAGCGCTGGGGCGGCTACGCCGCCTGCGGCGGCCGCGATCGGGACGATCGCGGTGCGGAAATTCCTGAGATCGCCGGCGACGAACTCGCGTTTGAGCTCGAGACCGACGAGGAAGAAGAAGATCGCGAGAAGCCCGTCGGCCGCCCATGCCCCGAGGCTGAGGTTCAGGTGCCAGGGCTCGTAGCCGATCTTGAAATCCCGCAGAGCGAAGTACGCGTCTGCGGCGGGCGTGTTCGCCCAGATGATCGCGATGAGGGCGGCGCCGACGAGCAGCATACCGCCGACGGCTTCTTTTCGCAGCAGCGCGCCGATGCGCTTCGCCTCGGCGAACGTCCCATAGCGAGGGAAGGTGCGATTGGGTGGTGTTTGGGCGGTGTTCAAGGCATCTCCTGAGGTGTGCGCGCAGGCTGAGAGGAATCGGCTCGAATCAAGCCCCTGCACCGCGTCGGGACGAGGGGATCGATTTAGGGTCAGGCTGCAGGCGTCGTGGGAGTGGTACCGGAGAGCATCGCACCCCAGGAGGAGATGTACCCGTTCGTGCCGCGATGTGGCAATACCCAGCCCGTTGGCATGAAAGCCGCGTGAAACCGGTGCTGCGTCATCACATTCAAGGATATCAGCGCCCCTTGACGGGTCACAGTGCGCCTCTTGCCCAGGCTTCGGTGAATCCGCACTCTTCGATATCGCGCCAGGTGAGCGTGACGTCAGCCCAGGAGCCGTGCCCTGGGCCGAGGGCTTCCTCGAGACGGTCATGCAGCAGTGCCAGGTCAGCGCAGTCGGTGAGGTCGAGCACGAGCACTTGCAGGTATCGGGCACGGTCACGTTCCACATCGTTATGCAGCCGCGAGGCGAGGCCCGTGGGCAGATTCACGAGCAGTGATTGCGGGAACCCGGTCGGCCGAAGGCAAGCGATACCAACCCGTAGGACGGCAGGATGCGTATCGAGTTCGTGTTTCAGATCCTGAATGGTGTCATGCCAGCGGGCACGCGCAGCTTTCCGCGTCGCACAGTTCCGGAGGTCTACGCCCCAGAGCATTCCGCGCGACGGAGCATGCTCCAGATCCTCATCGGTGTACGGCGTCTGCGGCAAGGGGTCGCCGCGAACCAGGAACGAGACAGGCAAGAAAGTCTCCTCGGAGGGTCGGGTCGAAGTTGTTTCGCCGACCAGACTTCCCGGCACACCATTCGCTGGATGCGGCAATGCCGCGCAGCGGTCTCCCACTCTACGCCCTCTCCGCGCTCCGTGCGCAAGCACTGCCGTAGAAGGAATCTTCGACGAATATTGTCGTGCGGAGTAAAGTCGAGTGCGGTGCGCCGGGAAGTCTGGTCGGCACACCGCCCGTCCGGGTGGTGTTCATGAATGCTGAGGACAGCCCTATGGATACGCGCACCGGGAACATCGCGATAGCGCGCGTGCGCGACCTTGCCCACCGCGCCACTGCCCGCACCCGCTATCTCGCCGGGCACTCGCCGGCGCGCATCGCGATCCTCGTGTTCGCCGCCGCGGTGCTGCTGTTCACGGCGCTGCTCATGCTGCCGATCGCATCGCACACCGGCACGGTCACCGCGCTCCCCGATGCATTGTTCACGGCGGTGTCGGCGGTGACCGTTACGGGGCTCACGACCGTGGACACGGGCGAGCACTGGTCGATGTTCGGGCAGGTCGTGATCCTGACCGCGATCCAGACCGGAGCGCTCGGGGTCGTCACGATCGCGCTGCTCCTCGCACGGATGGTGACGCGCAGACTCGGAATCAGCGGGCGGGTGTTCGCGCAGTCGAGCATCGGCACCACCGGGCTCGGGGACGTGAAGCGCCTCCTCCGGGTGGTGGTCGTCACGACGTTCACGATCGAGTTCGTGCTGATGCTATTCCTCGTCCCCGCCTTCATCGTCGCCGAAGGGTCGTTCGGATGGGGACTCTGGTATGGGGTGTTCTATGCGATCTCGGCGTTCGCGAACGCAGGCTTCACGCCGCATGTCGGAGGCATGGGCCAGTTCGCCGACAATCCATGGATCTTGTTCCCGCTTGCGATCGGCGTGTTCGTCGGGAGCTTCGGATTCCCCGTGTTCCTGAACCTCATCCGTGCAAAGTGGACGCGGAAGCGTTGGACGCTCCACACGAAGCTCACCATCATCACCACCATCGTGTTGTTCGTGCTCGGCACGGTCGCCTGGGCGGGGTTCGAGTGGGCGAACCCGGCCACGATCGGCGGTGAGACCTGGTGGGCGAAGATCGGAAACGCGTTCTTCGCGTCAGCGATGCTGCGCTCCGGCGGCTTCGCCGTCGTCGACACGGAATCGATGACGGCGACGACGATGCTTCTCAGCGACGCGCTCATGTTCGTCGGAGGCGGATCCGGCTCCACCGCCGGCGGCATAAAGGTCACCACCCTCGCCGTACTGTTTCTCGCGATCTGGGCCGAAGCGAAAGGCACTCAGCACACCAACGCCGCAGGCCGCAGGATCCCGAACAGCACCCTCAGACTCGCGATCAGCGTCGTGTTCCTCGGTGCCACACTCGTGCTCACCGCCACCTCCCTGCTCACTACCGTGAGCGACGCCACCCTCGATCGCCTCCTGTTCGAGACGATCTCCGCATTCGCGACCTGCGGTCTCTCCGTCGGGATCTCCGCGGAAGTCGGCCCATTCGGGAAATATGTGCTCTCTGCGCTCATGCTCGTCGGACGCGTCGGCCCGATCGCACTCGCGTCCGCCCTCGCCGTACGACAGCGCAAGGAGCTCTTCCGGCTTCCTGACGAACGACCTATCATCGGATAACCAGACAGAGGTCAGTGCCCGTCGCCAAGCCCGCCGGTAAGCCTCGTATGGAAAGCAGTCGTATACTCGTTCATCCCGATCAGTTCGACCGTCTTGCCATGCTGCTCGTACTTCGTCACGATCGCATCGAGCGCGGCCACGGTCGACGCATCCCAGATATGCGACTGCGTCATATCGACCACCACTTGGCCGGGATCCTGAGCGTACTCGAACTGGGTGGTCAGATCATTGCTCGAAGCGAAGAACAACTCACCGACGACCGTGTAATAGGCGCGCTCCTCACCGAAGTGCTCCATCACTTCACGCTTGACAGTCACGAAGTGCGCGACCCGGCGCACGAACATCACCGACGCGACGAACACCCCGACCACCACACCGATCGCGAGGTTATGGGTCGCGACGACGACCGCGACCGTCACGACCATGACCGTGGTCTCGCTCTTCGGCATCCGCTTCAGCGAGGACGGCCTGATGGAATGCCAATCAAAGGTGCCCACGGACACCATGATCATCACCGCCACGAGAGCTGCCATCGGGATGATCGCCACTATATCGCCGAGGGCAACGATCAGGATGAGGAGGAACACGCCCGCGAGGAAAGTGGAGATTCGCGTGCGCGCACCCGACGCTTTCACGTTGATCATCGTCTGTCCGATCATCGCGCACCCGCCCATCCCGCCAAAGATGCCCGAGGCGATGTTCGCGACGCCCTGCCCCCAGGACTCGCGCGTCTTGTTCGAGTGCGTATCGGTGACATCATCGACGAGCTTCGCCGTCATGAGCGACTCCATCAGCCCGACCAGCGCCATGGCGAGGGCGTAGGGGGCGATGATTGTGAGCGTCTCGAAGGTGAGCGGCACGTTCGGGATGAACAGTTCGGGCAGGCTGCGGGGCAGTTCACCCTTGTCGCCGACGGCTGGCACGTTGATCGCGAAGATGACCACGGCCGCGGTGACGACGACGATCGACACGAGGGGGGCCGGGACCACCTTGGTGATCTTCGGCATGAAGACCATGATCAGCAAGCCGATAGCGATCAGCGGGTAGACCATCCACGGCACGCCGAGGAGTTCGGGCACCTGCGCCATGAAGATGAGGATCGCGAGTGCGTTGACGAACCCGACCATGACGCTGCGCGGGATGAAGCGCATCAGCTTCGCCACCCCGAACACCGCCAGCACGATCTGCAAGAGGCCGGCGAGGAGCACGGTGGCAATGAAGTAGTCCATCCCGTGGTCACGGGCGACCGGTGCGATGACCAGTGCGATCGCACCGGTGGCTGCGGTGATCATCGCGGGGCGACCGCCGACGAATGCGATCGTGATCGCCATGATGAACGACGAGAACAACCCGACCTTCGGGTCAACGCCCGCAATGATCGAGAACGAGATCGCCTCCGGGATCAGCGCGAGCGCGACCACCAGCCCCGCAAGCGCTTCTCGGGTGAGGAGGCGCGGGGTCTTAAGCGCCGTGCGTACGGAAGGTTCAGGGCGATACCGCTTGCGGTCTTCTACAGTGGTGCTAGTGGTCACACCCATCAACCCTAACGTAACGGGAGATTTGGTGCGAAGCGAGAAGAGGATAACTTCGGGATGAGCGATGTGGGAATGATGCATATTGGCGAGCTCGCCCAACGCACAGAACTGTCCCTGCGCACCATTCGTCACTATGACGAGATCGGCCTCCTCGCACCGTCGGGACGTTCTGAGGGAGGCTTCCGGCTGTATACCGAGGGCGACTACGACCGGCTGATGCTCATCCGCCGGATGAAGCCCCTCGGCTACTCTCTCGACCAGATGGGCGATCTACTGCACGCTATCGATAGCGCTTCGCCGTCTGGCGCTGACCAAGAGGACGCGCGCCGCACGCTAGAAGATTTCCGGCAAGACGCGATGGAGCGACGCGAAAAGCTCGTAAAGCAACTCGAGATGGCGGACGAGTTCCTCCGTCTCCTTGCCATTGAAACGGAATGAGCGAATGTTACCCCAACCGCTTTGCTACTCGATCCGGATCATCGCCACATTTCACAGTCATATTTATCACTTTGTTCACGTTCTCCGCTTTCCTTGGCGCGGTCACGATGAGCGGCCCCTCGGGGGCGCTCGGAGCATCGATCGCTCTAATTGCGGTGTTCCTCCCCTCCGCGCTTCTCGTCATCGGTGTGTTGCCGTTCTGGGAGCGGCTGCGCCGAGCCCCCCGCGTGCAACGAGCCTAGATGGGGGTGAATGCGGGTGTCGTTGGCTTACTCGCGGCGGCCCTGTACGATCCGGTCTTCACCGAGGGCGTCACCGGACTGCACTCTCTCGTGATCGCCGTAATAGCGTTCGTCGCGCTGACCGCGTGGAGGGCGCCCGCGTGGGCGGTGGTGCTGGGGGCTGCCGGACTGGGGGCGTTGCTGCTCTGAACCACGCCCGCGGTCGAGTCCGAAGCATGCTGAGGCAAGGCTCGCCCCCGATGCGCCGACGCCCGCGATCTGGGAAGCTTGCAGCGTGAGACGAGTTTCTGCCGCGACCGGGGCGTATCCGCTGGTGTTCGTGACCCTGCTGGTTGCGGCGATTGGCCTGATCCTGCTCGCGACCCCTGCACGCGAAACCGCCCCATGGCTCGTCGGCGCGTACGCGCTGGCAATCGCGGGCTGGGAGGCGGTCGGTATGATCCGCCAGCTCCTCAAGGGCCACGCCGGGCTCGACATCCTCGCGGTCACCGCGATTGCGGCGGCGGTGACCGTCGGCGAGCCGTGGGCTGCGCTCGTGGTCGTACTGATGCTCACCGGCGGCGAGGCGCTCGAAGACTACGCCGCGAACCGCTCGAAGCGCGAGCTCACCGCGCTGCTGCGCAAAGCCCCGCAGCAGGCGACCCGGTTGCTGCGGGGCGATGCCGCCCCGGCGGGCGGCCCGACTGCCGAGAGGGTCGCCGAGGACGTGCCGGTCGAAGCCGTCAAGGTCGGCGATCTGCTGCTCGTGCGGCCCGGTGCGCTCGTGCCCGTGGACGCGGTGCTCGTGTCGGAGCACGCCGTGCTCGACGAGTCCTCGCTCACGGGCGAGAGCCTGCCGGTCGAGCGAGTCGCGGGCGAGCGCGTCTCCAGCGGAGTGGTGAACGGTGCGACAGCGGTCACGATGCGGGCTGTTGCGCTCGCCTCGGACAGCGAGTATCAGCAGATCGTGCGCTTGGTCGAGCAGGCTGCGGGGAGCAAGGCGAAGGTGGTGCGCCTCGCCGACCGTTATGCGGTGCCGTTCACGGTGCTCTCGCTCATCATCGCAGGCATAGCGTGGGGGGTCAGCGGAGAGGCGGTCAGGTTCGCCGAGGTGCTGGTGGTCGCGACCCCGTGCCCGCTGCTGATCGCCGCACCGGTCGCGTTCCTCGGTGGCATGAGCCGAGCTGCGCGCTTCGGGCTCATCGTGAAGGGCGGCGGCACTCTCGAACAGCTCTCGCGGGTACGCTCCGCCGCGTTCGACAAGACCGGCACCATCACGACCGGGCGGCCCGCGCTCGAACGCATCCTTGCCGAGCCCGGCTTCGACGAGATGAGCGTGCTCCAGTTCGCCGCATCGGCCGAGGTGTACTCGTCCCACGTACTCGCAGAGTCCGTCGTCGTGGCGGCCAAGCAGCACGGATACCCGCTGCTGGACGCGCTCGGAGCCGAGGAGATCGCCACCAACGGCGTCGCCGCGGAGTTCGCATCCGACAACGCGGAGGATGCGGCGACGACGGTGCGGGTGGGCAAGCCCTCCTGGCTCCGCGAGTTCGCCCCGGCCCTCGCGCTCGCCCCGCTGGAGCCCGGTGAACTCGCAATCTACGTCGCCCTCGACGACCGCTTCGCGGGCGCGATCGTGATGCGCGACCAGACACGAGACGAGGCTGCGCAGGCGCTCGGAGAGTTGCAGCGACTCGGGGTCGAGCGCACGCTCATGGTCACCGGCGACGTGGCAGCCACAGCCGAACCGATCGCCGCGGGTCTCGGGATCAACGAGGTGCACGTCGAGTGCCGGCCCTCCGACAAGGTGAGCATTGTGAGCGCGGTGCAGCCCAGACCGCTCATCATGGTCGGCGACGGCCTCAACGACGCCCCCGTACTCGCCGCAGCCGATATCGGCTTCGCGATGGGAGCTCGCGGCGCGACCGCCGCGAGCGAGTCCGCCGACATCGTGAACCGATACGAAACCCTCACTTCCCTCCCCCTGGCGGTACGTGTGGGAAAGGACACGGTGCGGATCGCTCTCCAGAGCATCTGGCTCGGCATCATCATCAGCGTGGGTCTCATGCTCGTCGCAGCGTTCGGGTTCCTTCCAGCGTTGATCGGGGCCTGGCTCCAAGAAGTCGTCGACCTGGTCGCAATCCTCGGCGCGCTGCGCGCCGTCGGTCCGCGCGCCGAGCGCAAACTCAAGGCATCGCGAGCCAACGCGGGCGGCGCACAGCGCACACCGCTGACAGGCCGAGAGAGCCAGCGAACCCACTGAGAATCACTATGGAGGCACCGAGCCATGGCTAGAAAAACAGTACCCCAAGCCCATCCCGGCGAACCTCACGACCGGGGCACTGGCCAGCGACTCAACTGGTTGCGCGCCGGGGTACTGGGAGCGAACGACGGCATCGTCTCGACCGCTGGCGTCGTGATCGGTGTCGCCGCGGCGACCCCGAACAACGTTCTCGCGATCGCCACGGCAGGAATCGCCGCAGTGGTCGCTGGCGCATTCTCGATGGCCGGAGGCGAGTACGTCTCGGTGAGTACCCAGCGCGATACCGAGAAGGCGCTGATTGCCAAGGAAAAATGGGAACTCGAGACCATACCTCAGGAAGAACTCGAAGAACTCGCCGGCCTCTACCGTCAGCGTGGGCTCTCGGACGACCTCGCGCATCAGGTCGCGGTCGAGCTCACCGCGAAGGACGCCCTTGCAGCCCATGCAGAGGTTGAACTCGGAATCGACCCCGAAGAGTTCACCAGCCCCTGGGCGGCGGCTGTCTCGTCATTCGTCTCGTTCGCGCTGGGAGCGTTCATCCCGCTCGTAATGATCCTTTTGCCATTCGGCGAGAACCGCGTCTGGATCGCCGCGGTCGCAGTGGTGATCGGCTTGTTCCTCACCGGCTGGATCAGCGCCGCCCTCGGCGGGGCTCCGCGCGGCCGGGCCATCCTCCGGAACGTGGTGATGGGCTCAGCGACGATGATTGCGACTTACCTCATCGGCCTGCTCTTCGGCGTCGCTGTTGGCTGAGCGGAGACGACCGCTGAACCCAGCTGACCGTGAAGGTGGCGTTCACAGGCCGTTCGGTTTTCCGCGCCCGCGATGAGCGGCCTCGATCAAGTTGGGTGGGGCCGGAGCCGAGTCAGCGGGCGGAAGCGGCCGGCTTAGGGAAAGTAGTGGGGCGGCGGCACCGAAAGGCTCCGGTCAACATCATCACGCCCACGGGGTGCAGTAGATTCCTGTAGCTCGGGCAGAACGCGGGGTCGTCCGCGCTCGCGCTCGAGGACAGCGACACCCGCATGGGCCGACTCGGCCGCGCCGAACTGGGTCTCGGCGAGATCTACACCCTCGACGCGTCGCTCGCGCGCTTCGAGGCGGTGACCGCCGACCAGATCTGCGAGGCCGCAGACCGTCGTCGCGGTCGGCGACGTCGAGAAGAGCGCGCTCCGGGCGAGTTGACGATGTGCGGTGTGAGCCCGGCCGGGGAGCTGCGTCACCCCGCAACGCTCCCCGGCCACCTGATCGCCAAGACATGCTTTCCCAAGCTGCTATCCGAGCGGCGATGCGCCAAGGTAGCCGATACGGCGCGATACTATGAGGGATCGCCGGGGATCGGCACGCTCGCAAGCGGCTGCAGGGGAAGCGCGGCCCGGTCGACGACCTCTCCGGCCTTCACCACGGTGGTGACGTCGAGCAGCGCAGTGATGTCGTCCAGCGGGTCGGATCCCAGCACCAGTACGTCTCCGAACTTGCCGACCTCGAGCGTGCCGATATCGGCGCTCTTGCCGTATGCCTCTGCCGGGATTCGGGTGGAGGACTCGATCACCTGGAGGTGGGACATGCCCTTCTCGATGAGTGCCTGGCCCCACGCGACGTGGTCGGTTCCCAGCGTCCAGGGACGGTTGAGGTCTCCGTGCCCGTGCTGATCGGTCAGCACGTCGTGGGAGGTGCATCCGGCGTCGGTGCCGAGCATGATCGAGGCTCCGGCCGCGATAAGACGCTGCTCATTCTCGATATGCACGCCGCCGCCGTACAGGGTAAAGGGGTGCTGGATTTGCTCGAGAAGCGACTGATAGGCGGCGTTCACGGACTGCACTCCGCAGTAGATACCCTTCTCGAGGATCTTGTCGATCGTGGCCTGGGGAATCGCCACCTGCCCGGTCAAAGTGGAGTGAATGATCACGTCGAAGCCGAGCTCGACTGAGATCTCTAGCGCCTCAACCGACTGGATGTGGGCCAGCGTCGGTACGCCGGCGGCGCGTCCCTCCTCGAGCATGACCTTGAGTGCCCGCTCCGAGAACGTCAGGTAGCCGCGGGTGGCTCCAAGCGTTGGAAGGAGGTGGTCGCTCACCGCGATCTTCAGCATGTCGACACCGCGAGCAAGGTAGTTGCGAATGATGGGTCGGATGTCTTCCGCTGCAAGCATGCTCAGGTCTTCCGCCCCGACTCCGGTAGAGAACAGCTCGTCCAAGCGGTTCGCGAATGTCGTGCTGATCACCTGTCGTGCGCGCAAGTTGAAGTCGGCGCTGAAGGGGCCTCCCATGCCCACGATGTTGCCGGCCGCGAAGATTCGGGCTCCCGGCACTTCGCCCGACGCGATGCGATCCCGGGAGGCGAGCACGGGTCCGGTCGCGTTCCAAGTGTCGAACACGGTGGTCTGTCCCGCTGCGAGCGCGATCTGCGCCGCCTCCTCGATCACGCTGGTGAGGTTGCCCTCATAACGCGCAAGATACTCGACCCCGCCGACGCCCATCATCATGATGCCGTCGAGCAGGTGAATGTTGCCATTCACAATGCCGGGGAGCACCCACTGCCCTTCGGCGTCGATCACCTGAACGCCGGCGGGAATCTCCGCGGCGTCGACCGATGTGATGCGCCCGTTCTCGATCAGTATCGTGCCGTTGAGCCGCGGGCCCGACCCCGTGCCATCGATCAGGGTTCCGTTGGTAATAGCTATGGTTGCTGTCATCGCCGCCTCCTCGCGGATTCTCCCGGGCGCGTTACCCGCGGTGCATCCGAGAGTAGGAGGCTGGTCATACTGCGGCCTAGATTCGGGATGACCCATTCAGGGGCTCGCGATGGACACTTTGCACAACGCGGTGGCTCATGTCTCGCCGTGCGCCGACCTGTCTCGCCGTCCGTCTCCTCCCGGGCGATCAGGGTGAAGATCTCAGCCGTCGAGGTATTGCTTCAGTCGTAGTGCGACGTGTACCTCGAAGGGGCGGTGTGCGAGGTGGTCGGCCAGCAAAGCGCGGGCGCGGTCCAGCCGGTGGTAAATGGTGTTCCGGTGCACGTCGAGATTGCGCGATGCGTCCGCAATGCTCCCGTTGACTGCCAGATACGCGAGGAGGGTCTGCCGCAGCTCCTCGTGTTCCGGCCTCGCGAGGGCCTTGAGGTGGAAGTCGACGAACCGCGTGGCGAGGCGGCGATCGCTCAGCAGCAGGGCCGGAAGCGCAACATCGTCGAAGGATGCGACCGCGCGTCGCATATCGTGTTGCCCGGCGAAGCGTCGCACCACCTCGGCGTCGCGGAACACCTCGCGAAACCCCTCTCGGCCGGCTTCGCCTTCGCTGAGTGCGGCGGCGAGTTCGGACTCCTGCGCGAGGCACAATTCGATTTCGTCCTTCAGGGTTGTCGCCGTCCGTGGATCGGGCGCGGCGGCCCATATCGTCAGCCGTTCCTTGTCCGGCCGGAACGTGAGCGAGTGATATCCGTGAGTGATCGAGGTGATCATTGCTGAGATGCGATCGTACTCCTCTTGAGTGAGGTCCCCGCCCTTCAGCTTCCACACGGCGACGAGGAGGTGCCACGCCTGCAGTGGGTATGCACCGATCCTCTCGGCAGTCGAGTCGCCGTCGAGCACCGCGAGGATCTCGCGCTCTATCTCAACCGCACGAGTGCCGATCTCGCGCGTCCGTTGCTTGTACGAGTGGATGGATGCTTCCACCTGTTCCAGGTAGGCGGCCATCAGTTGATACGCCGCCGTGGATCGCTCGACCTGCTGGTCCTGTGCCAGGCAGGTTTGCAGGATGAGGGGTTGAATGTGCTGACCCCAGAGGATCGATTGGCCCACGTAATACACCAGGGTGATGGCGCGATCCGGTAGGTGGGCTTCGGCGATGGCGTTGACCACCCGGAGCGCTGCAAGCGGCGTGCCCACTGCATGCCCGATTTCGAATGTGTCGGCGATGCCGAGCAGATTCGCTCGGAGGCTCTCAAATCCGAGTTCGCCCATTGCTGTGGGGATCAGTCTTCGGTCATCGAGCGCGATGCTGACGCTCGCGGCAATCTCGTCCGCTTCGCGCCGGATCGCGGCGGCGACCTCCGCGAGCCAGTACACGCTGCCCCCAGCTGCAGTCGATTCCAGATCAGGGATCGAGACCATTGGGCAGCTCCTCATTCATCCTTGCCGAAGCATCCGCGGCAAGATGCACTGCAGTTCATCCGCTCTTGGTCGCAGGTGTCTTTCAGGTAGGTTATCCGATCGGCTGCTCGAAGCATTTGCTCCGGGTACGCTGGAGAGATGAGTGTGACAGATACAGTGGTGGGAGCGAGGGGGGGGGCTCGGCTCGGCTCGCTCGTCTGCGAGGTTGTCGAGGCCCATCACGCGGCCAAGCTGGGGGCCCAGCTCTCGAGCTCCTCCGATCCCGAAGCAGGCGCGGAGGATGCGATCCTGGTCGACGTCAGCCATCCCGAGGCGTCGCAGGCCATCGTGGAGCGCGCGGTCCGACGAGGCCAGCGCGTGGTGGTGTGCACGAGCGGCTGGTCGGCCGAGCGGATCGAGCGCCTGCGCGGTCTCGACGAGGTGACCCCCGGAGCGGCCGTGCTCATCGTGCCCAACTTCTCGCTCGGTTCGGTGCTCGGCACCGTGCTGGCGCAGATCGCGGCCCCCTGCTTCGACAGCGTCGAGATCGTCGAGGCCCATCACGCGGCCAAGGTCGATTCGCCGAGTGGAACCGCGGTGCGCACCGCCGAGCTGATCGCGGCGGCCCGCGAGGCCGAGGGCCGGCCGTCCATCGATGCGCCGTTCGTCGAGCAGAGCGCTCGCGGGCAGCTCGTCGCGGGAGTCCCGGTGCACAGCCTGCGGCTGCAGGGCGTCATCGCCCGGCAGGAGGTCCGCTTCGGCGGCGCCGGCGAGGTGCTCACGGTCACGCACGACACGCATTCCCAGGATTCCTACCGGGCCGGCATCCGGGCGGCGCTCGAGGCGATCGCCGCCGACGGCCTCGAGGGGGTCATGGTCGGGCTCGACCGCATCCTGGGCATCCGGTGATGGGGTCGGCGCGGACGCGGACCCTCGTCGGCGTGGTCGTCATGGCCGCGCTGCTGATCCTCTATTTCGTCTTCGCGGGCGTGGATGCGCCTCGGCATCATCTACAATGTCTGCGGCGACCACACACGGGCTCGGGCTGCAATTCAATCAGCAACTTCGCTTGAACGCAACGAATTTCGTCGTGATTCTCCTAAATATTAGGTTATTTGTCCACTATTTGGCCCACTAGATTCCTAACGGCACCCTGATCGGGCAGTTCACGAGCACCGTTGCGACAGGGGTTCGGGCCCGGTTTCGGCTCCGGCCGGAGGTCACCAGAAACGAGAGAAGCCCTGACAAGAAATGGCTTCTCATCAGGGCTTTTTCGTCGGGATGACAGGATTTGAACCTGCGACCCCCTGACCCCCAGGCAAGAAGCTGACCCATTTACCCCATTTGACCGGGGTCTTTCCCGTTCTCACGTTGCAGAGCGTGTCATAGATTTCATGCTTTGCAGGAAGTTGACCACTAGATTGGCCCACTAACTTCGCGACCCAAGGGACTGCAATAACGAGGTTTCTGGTGAGTTTATGGCAGCTAACTGGAGTTGCCTTCAGTCTCCTCTGCCTACCCGCGCAGGCAGACGATCGAGCACCCGGGCCCCGTTCGACCTGCGCCTCGGGGCCGCATGCGTTGCACAACGCGTCAAAGATTCCACCTGCTGTAGGGTGTTGGCAACTAGATCGACCCAATTGATTCAGGTGCCTCAGACCAGCTGCGAATCGATCGGCTCGGCGCCTGAGTCTTCTGGAGATGCCACATCGTCCGGCAGCATTTCGGCGTACTCGGCGCGGATGAAGTCGAGGCCTTCTGCCAGCGAGGGGTCGAACTCAAGCGATTCGGTCACGAAGTCGAGGCGTCGTTTGTTCTCATCGATGAGATCTCGCCAGCGACGAACGTAGGCCCGCACCGTCGGTCGCCCGGGTTTCGTGTCCGGCTCGAATACGAGCCCTCGCTCTCGATCGTCACTCTTGAAAGAGTTCTCGATCACTTCGTCATAGTCCGTGACGACGAGGACAAAGTCCCAGCTTGCCCGCTCGCTCGCAAATGCTGGAGCCGTGACCACGACGTTCACGTAGTCCTCGATCTGGTCGCGCTCTGTTCGTCCAGCCACGATGTCGGGCGCTTTGAGTTCGACGACGAGGTGCCGCACACGGTCATGCTGTTGGGACTTCGCGGCTACGTGCAGATCCACGCGTCCGCTCTTCCCGTCCCAGCGTTTAACTGGTTCGACCTTACTTGCGGGAAGCCCTTCGAGCTTGAGATGGGTTCGTAGCATCTGGGTGAGTCCACGTTCGCTGTTCATGAAGTGGTACTCCTCGCCGAAGATCCATAACTCGTGTTCGAGCATCTTGTGAAGGTGGTCTCGTTCTCCCACCTTCTGGGAGTCTTCGGGGTCAAACAGCAGATGCTCCAGTCCCGCGAGGAACTTGCTTCGGCTGGTTACGAGGTTGGCACTCCGGATCACACCCGCGAGCGTCGTTTCGCTGAGAAGCTTCGTGAGCGCATGGCGATCTTGTTCGCTGAGGGCAACGAACTCGCTAACCAGCACGGCCAGGTTCTCCGGGTCGGTCTTCAGCGCATCGCGCAGAAGGTTGAGTGTGAGTTGCGCCCCATCCTTGCGCTTCGGGATCTGTGGCACGAGAGCGCTCGAGACAATGTCGAAGACTGCGCGCTCCGCTTTCTCCGCCTCGGTACTAGGAGCTTTCTCGTATGGGTACACACCCTTCGATTTCCAGTCCTCGATCTGGTCACGTCGACGCGCGCGACGACGAGACGCGAAGTGGTCTTTCACCGCCGAGCGCGTAGCGCGCCAGACGGCTCCCGCTGGGTCCGGGGCCATGTCGGTGAGTCCGAGCACAGCGAGCGAATCAGGGTCGAACCCAGGCCAGGTGACGTAGGCGGAAAACGCAGCCTGTGGCTCAAGCTCAGCACCGGAAGTCTCTACGACGAAACGTTCGGAGTCTTCTCCGAAGTACACAGCACGATGTTTCCCAGTTCTCCACTCGATGATCCGGATCAACACAGTCGTGTCGGGGATCGTGTCTAGGGGCACCACCAGTGTCGTGTCGTCAAGGATCTCATCAGCCGGATTCAGCTTGACGCCATCGAATACGATCGTGACCGCATCATCGTTAAGAAGAATCGGCGCGAAGTGCGAGGTGAGAGTGGATACCGTGGCATCGCTCATCAGCGAGTTCAAGCTTCGATCCTGCTCGTTGACTGCAGTAACGAGTGTTCCAGTCTTCGTTGCGTTAGACGGAGAAGCCTCCCAACTGAACGGTTCGGAACGTTCTTTCGCGCCCTCGATGACAACATGCTCACGCTCGCCAGCAGCGTTGACGCTCTCGCTAGCCCAGGTCACACGTGAACCCAGCGCAAAGGCTCGCAGGCGGCCCTCGCCAAGCTTGCCGTGCAGCCCACGCTTGTCATTCTTCGTCTTGGTGGCTAGCGCCTTCCACGAGCCACCAATCCGACCAAATGTTGAGGCGACTTCGTCCGAGGTAATCCCATGCCCGTCGTCCTCAACGGAAACGCTCTCGACTGCGTCCATCGCGGAGCATTCGAGAACCACACGGACGTTATCTGCTTCAGCATCGAGCGCATTCCAGATCAGCTCGACAACGGCGCGCACCGGGTCACGCTCTCGCGCGAGACGCGTTACCAGATCGACTCCGGCAGAAAGTGGAAGGTCCCTCACGAGACTCACTGTAGTAGTCATATCAGTTTCACCCGCTCGCCTCGTCAGTGAATCTCAATGCAACGCCCCGACCGTGGTGCGCAACTCCGCCACACACAGATGGTGCTCTCCACCACTGACATTCCTGTCCCAAGGCAGCCGGAATCGGAATCAGACCCCATCTGGCCGGAGCTTTCTCTGCTCAAACGTTCCTGTCTGCGCCTCGCATCGCTGCTCTGACGTTGGCCGCTCTTGTGGTCTATTTTGTTCTCGGGAGCGCCGACCTTTCACTCCCATTGTGGTGAGCGCAAGGATGGTGACCTCACCTCTGGGAAGCTCGGCTCGTTTCCTGCACTGTCATCGCGGTCGATTTGCATGCACTCGCTGTCCTCGCAGAAGGGGGCTGCCGGTAAGTTGGAACCGTGGTGATTCGTTGGAATGAGATCAACCCGAGCAAGGGTGCCAAACTTACGCGACCTCGCGAGATCTACGCCTCTCTTCAGGGGCGCAAATGGCCTCGCCTTCGACCAGAGCAGAATGAAGTTCTCGAGAAATGGTACGAACGGCGCCACCATTCTGATCTTGTCCTAAAGCAGAACACTGGCGGCGGGAAGACGCTCACTGGGCTTCTGATCGCCCAATCCAGCCTGCATGAAGGTGTTGGTCCCGCAGTATTCCTGGTTCCTGACAGCTTCCTCATCCGACAGGTCGTGAGCGAGGCAAACGAGGCACAGATCCCGGTCACGACCGATATGGATGACGAGTCGTTCCGGTCCTCGCAGTCAATACTCGTAACCACCTTCCATAAGCTCCTCAACGGTCGAAGCGCGTTCGGGGTTCGTGGGGTCAAGCTTGTCATCCCCTTGGGCATTGTCGTCATTGATGACGCTCATGCGGCCCTGGCCGCCACAACTGACTTGTTCACCGCATTCATCCCACGATCAAGCGGAGCATTCGATCAGTTGCTCAAGTTATTCGCAGCAGACCTGCGTGAGCAAAGCCCAAAGTCGTTCGCCGAAATCGAGGCGAATGACTTTGGTGCCCCGATGCGAGTCCCACCGAAGGCCGTGGCCGATCGCGCCGACGAAATGATGAGGATCGTTCAACCGATTGCCAACGACTCCGAAATCCCCTCGCTATTCTTCTCGTGGCCATACGTGGCCGATCTTCTCAAGCTCGCAATCGTCACTGTGGCCAACAAAGGCATCGAGATCAAGACCCCATGCCCTGATGTGTCGATAATCCCAGCCTTCAGCCAGGCGCAGCGCCGCGTATATCTGACCGCGACCCTCGCAGACGAGGGGGTGCTCGTCACTGAACTCGATGCCAATCCGAAGACAGTCCGCGAGCCAATCACACCGAATCAAGCCTCCGACCTCGGCGACAGGCTGATTCTTGCGCCGTTGTCGATCAATCCTCGTTTGTCGGTTGATGCCATACGTGACCTTGCAAGGAACTTCGCCGATGGTGATCGCGATGGAGATGGCGTTGCGGAATGCGAAGCCGTGAATGTCGTCGTACTTGTACCGAGCGACTACGCGGCGAAGCAGTGGTCCGGTATCGCCGACCTAATCCTCCATGTGAAAAACATGCGGCCTTACATCGAAAGAATGAAGAGTGGTGAGCAGCTGGGTGTTGTCGTGCTGGTCAACAAGTATGACGGCGTCGATCTCCCTGGGGATGCCTGCCGGCTCTTGATCATCGATGGCGTCCCCACGCCATTGTCTCCCCACGAGCAGAGGGCTGCAGCGGCCTTGACTGGCTCCATGTCGTTCAAATCTCGGGAGGTGCAGCGGGTCGAACAAGGCATGGGCAGAGGAATCCGTGATGTCGAGGACTACTGCGCAGTATTGGTCTTGACCCGTGAAGTCGCTCTCACGCTGCGCGACACCAGTCTGCGCCAGTTCTACTCTCCGGCGACACGCGCTCAGATTGAACTCAGCCTCCAGATTGCTGACCAGATTCAGGGTGAGGGAATCACGGTGATGACCGATCTGCTGAACATGTTCCTTGGACGTGATCCGCAATGGGTCGCTAAGAGCCTCGAAGCGACTGCGGATGTGACCTACGAACCTGGCGGCAAGGTGACTGAACTCGCAATCGGGCGCCGTACAGCCTTCAACCTGGCGATTTCAGGAGATACCGCGGCAGGAGTCAAGATGCTCCGAGACGCAATCGATTCTGTCGATGATGATTTCGAGAAGGGGTGGTATCTGGAAGAGCTCGCTGGCTATCAACATTTCGTCAACCCCACGGAGTCACAACGTACGCTCTCAGCAGCAAAGAAGCTCAACTGGGGTGTGCTCAAGCCTGCTGTCCCTCCCAAGTATAAGCAGCTGACGCCCCCTGTGGTCCAGGGTAGATCCGCCACTTCACATCTGAGCAGGTACACCGATGCACGACAAATGGAGCTGTCGGTATCTGCGATCTTCGACAACATCATCTGGGGTGTCGAACAAGCAGCAGATCGCGCCGAGGAACAGTTCAGGCTCTTGGGTCTCCACCTGGGGTTCGGATCAAGCCGGCCTGAGAAGGAAATGAATGATGGAGGACCGGACAATCTTTGGGCCCTAACCCCTGGTCACTACGCGGTAATCGAACTTAAGACCGGCACCAGTCGTCCCGATCCGAAAATCATCAAGGACGACGCCGAACAGATCACGCACTCCTCTATGACCTGGTTCCAAGACCGTTACATGGATGAGAACAAAGCGACTCCCGTACTGGTGCATCCATCAATGGAGCTTGATCCCCAAGCCCACGTTCCCTCGGGGACGCGCGTCATCACAGAGAGTCATCTCTCCTCTCTACGCAACGACGTGGAGGCCTTCATACGGGAGCTCAGCGATACTGCTTCGTGGAGAGACGAGGACGCGGTGACCTCGGCACTCTCCCGCCATCGCCTCACTGCGGAACAGGTGATTGCGAGCCATAGCAAGTTGATCCGCAAGTAGCCCTTACGGATTTCAACCAGAGCCTCTCGCGGGCACTGACCCCTCTAGCAGCGGTGTGGTTCATCAGCTGATCTGGACCGCTCGCTCTACGTTTCTAGCAACGAACTCTCTGGCTTGAACCTGCTGATCCGCGTCTAGTGCGTCCCAGACGCGGTCATTCTTCTTACCGACGTATTCAGCGATCTCGCGAACCCGCGCAAGTAGTTCGTCGACGTCGAATCCGATTCTCTGAGCCAGTATTCTCCAGTGGGCTGGGGTCACCTCCTGAGACCGGCGCGCACCTCCAATCTTCATCGCGAGTTCTTGCTCGACCTCCGGGTAGAGGAATAGTGGCACGACATCGTAGATCGGGGCAAACGAGATGGCGTCGGGCCGCAGGAGCAATGAGTAGTTCTTGGCATGCGCATCGGCATTGCCGACGAGCACATTGAGGATCAGCTGACTCAGAAACACACGTTGGAGCTTTCCCGAAGGATCGATCGGCTTTAGGAGAGAGATAACCTTGCCCGCCGACACGTCATATTTCTTCTCCGGCGGCAGACCGAGACTCTGCGCAATGTCCTCCGCATGCAGTCGTCGCGCAAGCTGATCTGGCTCCTCTGTACGGTCGAATCGGGTCACGACATAGGCGGTCTGGTCCCCAAAGCTCATAACCTCGGATTCTGGCGCGAGGATGTCGGCATAGTAGGCGAGATCGATCGCAGCTACTTCGGCCGCCTCGATGCCGCGGTACTTCGGGTTGCCGGGCTTCACGATATGAGTGGATGGCACTGTCTCATTCGACCAGTACCAATCGCCATCCACCCAGGCAAGCGCGAACTTGCCCTGGGCACCGGCAAGCGAAAAGCGAGCCGCTACATCTCTCGGCGTTGTGTCCGAAGAGTCACGTTTGATTGCCGAGATTCGGTCCGCGATGTCGCGTTTGAGCGCCGGGCTCAACTCGGATAGGCGATCCTGCAGTGATTCTCCTTCTGGCAGAAGTACCAATCCTCCGGCAAGATCACCACCGGCTGCATTCAGGAGGTCAAACGCTCCGGCGCTCTTCGCTCCATATGCATTCGCCATTCGTGCTCTGGTCTGCTCATGCTCGGGCAACAGATTCTCGAGAAAGTTCCTCGCCGCTTTCCGCACTGCCGGCCGATCCCGCGGCAAGGAGAGAGAAATCGGAGTTGGAGGTGCGTCCTCGTCGTAGACGAAGGTCACGTCTCCCTCGTCGAACACGAACTGCCCGACATGGCGTCCTTCTAGCCATACCTCAATGCGTTCGCTCATTTCAGCGCCATGCTGGGAAGCGCCGTCGGTTTGACCTCGAGGGTGCGCAAAACTCGTCGCACTTGCCCAGGAGAAGCCAGTGGCCGGCCCGACTCAATGTCACGCACCAGACCCTCAGATACTCCTGCTGCTGCCGCTAGCCTCCGTCGACTCTCGCCGCGAATGGCGCGCTCGGACGACACAATCTGCGCCAACTCTTGGCTGCTGCGCAGGTACTCGGCAGGCCTGCCTAGTGCGCGTTTCAGATAGGAATCATCGTTGCGCTCGGCATGTGCCACGAGACTGTCCAGGAACACGTCGCGAGGCGCGTTTGAAGGTTGCCAGTCGGTCAACAGCCTCGAAGGGTGGTCAGAAGTACGCAGTTGTTTGATGCGGGCCGCTGTCCGTGCTCGTTCCTGACCAGAGAGCCCTTCGAGACTGCGCTGTTTCAACGCCTTCGCGAGGTGCTGCCAGGAACGCGCAGAGAGCGCTCGGCGCCCCTTCGGAGAGGCGAGACCTTCGATCACCCATGCCGAGCCTTCTCTGCGCGCGGGGATACGCCCTTCGGCGGCCATCGCGCGCACCCTGCGTGGCGAAACGCCCATCTGGGTGGCAGCTTCCGTGACCTTCATGACACAACTATACCGCAGGGCATACGATGACCATAGTCCTTACCAACTGGAGTCCTTCGGAGCAGTCGCCAGAGCCGCGCCTTCACCTGTGAACGCGATGGGAGTTGAGCCTCGTGGAAGCTGGTGCTGGACGGCCACCGTGTGGCTCGCGGGGCCGTCACCGCCCGAATCGGTTCTCGAGCATCGATGCGGTGGCTGGATCGACAAGATCATCGCGGACTATGTAGTGCTGCTCGGTGATCCTCGAATCTGTGTGCCCGAGTAGACCGGCAGCGAGGTCGATTCCGCCTGCTTCATAGATCGCTGTCGCGCCTGTCCGGCGAAAACGGTGCGGTGTGACCTTCTTGAGTCCGGCCTTGTCCATGATCGTGCGGAGCTGTCTGCGGACGTTGTTCGTGGTGAGCGGGCCGCCCTTGCGGTTGCAGAAGAGCAGTGCGTTGGGGTCGATGGAGAGCCGATTCCGCAGTCGTTCTCGGATGGCTCGCACCGCAAACAGTGGGAGGACGATGGTGCGGACCGAGCGTGAGGTCTTGGGGTGGTTCTGTCGGTGCGTGGGTTCGCCTTTTCTGCTGATGATGGTGCCGCAGATGTGCAGGGTGGGCTGTGCGCCGCGAAGATCGATGTCTCGGATTCGGATGGCGAGCACTTCCCCGATGCGCACGGAGGTTCCGAGGAGCACTTCGACGATCTGGCCGAGCTGCCCGTCTGGTCTCGGGCCGCTCGCCATGGGTCGTTCTTCCCATTCGCGGATGGCGTCTCGGATCTGCCAGATTTCGGAGTCCTCGAAGACGTCGGGGCATCTGGCGGGGCGTTGCAGCCGAGAGATGTGATCCATCGGATTGCGCGGGATGATCTCGTGGCGGACGGCGAGTCCTAGTGCGAGGCGGAGTACGACTCGGGCTTGCCGGGCGCGACTGTAGCTCTGCCTGGCGAGCTGCTTGATGAAGTAGTCGCAGCGGGCGACCCCGATCTCTCTGAGCGTGAGCTCGGCGAACGCGGACGCGACGAGGGTTCGCATGTTTCGTTCGTAGAGAAGCCGGGTCGTGCGAGAGAGCCGGTCTTCGATCTCCATGTCTTCGAGCCAGTAGTGGACGAGCGCGGAGAAGCTGCTGTCGGCGGTGATTCCGATGAACGTGGGTTGGAAGAGGGATCGTTCGGAGAGCTTTCGTTTGAGCGCGAGTTCGGCTGCGGCGGAGGTCGGCCCGGTGCATTGAACCGCTCGGAGCTTACCGTCCCAGTCGCGGTACCGAGTTCGCGCTTGGCAGGTCCCTGGGCCGAGCCGTCTGTGGCTGATCTTTCCGAAGGTGCCGATCGGTGTCCTGGGTCTAGCCATGTCGGGACCCCGTCCGTGCGGAGAGTCTTGCGGTGTGCCGCCAAGGCGGGGTGTTCGGATGCTGTGCGTGGCGTGTAGGCATCAGATCAGTTTGGCGTGTGATCCGACGCTCTGTTCGCACGGAGCAGCGGCTCCGTGCCGAGCCGGGTGTCGGGGGTTGCTGGAAGAATGGAGACACCTTCAATCACGAGGAGCGGGAATGGGCGTCAGCGTTACCACACGGAAGACTCTGTGGGGTCGCGCTCACAATGAGTGTGCATTCCCCACCTGCTTGCAGGAACTCACGTTTGATAGCGAGACATCCGATACGGCCGCCGCGGGAGTGAGGATCATTGGCGAGGAAGCGCATATCCGCGCACAGCGGGCAGGCGGCCCTCGCTACGATGCCGGCTATGCCGATGTTGACGGGTACGACAACCTGATGCTGATGTGTCCGACGCATCATGCAATGATCGACGCAAACAATGGCGCCGATTACTCGGTCAAGTCGCTTGAGAAGATGAAGGCCGAACATGAGCGTAAGCAGAAGCGACGGGGTGAGCTGCAGGGGGCGCTGCGCGCGTATCTCGGCGACCGATTTGCTGCGGAGAACACGGTGCAGTTCCAGCAGGCTGAGCTGCGGGGGCCTTCAGTGGAGGCGATGTTCGTAGATGTCCCCGTCGGAGGGCGGCGAGATGGCTCGGCGCTTGCGGATCTCCTTGCACATATTTCCGCAGAGGCGCCCGGTGATACGGAGGAACTTGAACGATCTTCGGGTCTTCTGATCACCGGTGCGACGCAGGCGCTTCTTCATCCGAATTGGACGGGCAACGCGATTCTGGTGGGTGGACCTGGTCAGGGCAAGTCCACCGTATTGCAGTATGTGTGTCAGTTCCATCGTGCTCGTCGACTCGGTGAAGAAGGGTACAGTGCTGGGCAGTCTGAGCTGACTCGTGCGGAATCGCCGGCGCGCTTCCCTATCCGGATTGATCTTCGTCGGTATGCGCAGTGGGCCGAGCAGCCTCGGTTGAAATCGGGGAAACGTCAGAAGAAGCAGCGACAGTCGCCTCAGGAAGAGGACCGCTGGTCGAGTCTTGAGGAGTACGTGGTCGACCACATTCGTCGCAACATCGGCATGCACAAGTTCGCTCCGGAGGACCTTGCGCTGCTCCTCGCGACCGAGCCGGTGCTCTTCGCTCTGGATGGCCTGGACGAGGTTGCGAACCTCGCGACACGATCCCGCGTGGTCGAGGAGATCAGTCGCATGCGCGGACGCCTGAGAGCAGATGCTGCTGATCTGGTGATCTTGGTAGCGACTCGCCCGGGTGCTGCTCTCCGCCCGCTGACTGCTTCGGGAGCGTTCCCGGTTCTCCATTTGCAGCGTCTGACACAAGGACTCCGGCTGCAGTATCTGAGGCAGTGGGTGGAGGTACTGCAGCTCTCCGAAGAGTCCGCCGAGAAGCTGCAGTCCACATTCATGGATAGTCAGCATGTGCCGCATGTGAGCGAACTCGCCTCGTATCCGATGCAGCTGGCGATCCTTCTGCATTTGCTTCATCGTCGCCAGTTGTTGCCGCAGCAGCGCACGGAGCTCTATGCGGAGTATCTCAAGACGTTCCTGGATCGTGAGCAGACCGAGGACAAGGAGCCCCTGCTCAAAGACCAGCGGCGCGTGGTCGAGGATACGCACGCCTATTTGGGATGGTATCTCCAGACCAAGGCGGAAGAAGAGGGAAGCGCGGGGTCGATCACTCGAGATGAGCTTCGTGCCCTTCTGCGGGCCTATCTTGCCGGGCAGCCGGAAGAACAGCAGCTGGCGGACGACCTATACTCTGCGATTACCGACCGGGTGCTGTGTCTGGTTGAGCGCGAGGATGCATTCGAGTTCGAGGTGCAGTCTCTGCGCGAGTATTTCGCGGCGTTGCATCTCTATGAGAACCTGACGCCGAAGGGCATCGGTAACTCTCGTGATGACGGGCTGAACGCGCTACTGGAGCGCCCCTACTGGGCGAACACGTGCCGATTCTTCATCGGGATGCTCGCCAAGGGGGAACTTCGCGCCCTGATCGGGAACTTCTTCACGGTCGAGAAGAAGGTCACGCCCCGGCCCCTGGTGCGATCGATGGCAGTTACGCTGCTGAACGATCGCGTCTACGACGGTCTGACTAGCGACGAGATCCGGGGTGTCGTCGACTTCGTTCTCTCTGGCCCTGGGCTGCTTCTTGCTGAGGACGGCGTGCTGGACGCCGCGGGCAACCCTCTCCGATTCGGGGAACGTGCAGGCCGCGCCCAGGCGATTGCCCATCTCAAGACGCGCCTTGAGCAGGACCCCGATGCTGAGGCACGTCAGGCCGCAGCGACAAGCCTTCTCGCCCACTCTCTGCCTACCGACGATCTCGCCGCCTGGTGGTGGGAGCAGTTCACTCCGACCCCCCTTTGGGTGGAGACTGCCGCGCGTCTCAGAGTGTTTGCTCCGCTCAGTGTGCAGCAAGAGGCTCGGTTGCATACGGTGCTCTCGTCGTACAACGAGCCAGGCCAGTGGCGTGCAGATCTGCTGCGGCAGGGCGGGTATTCAGGGCACAGCACAGACGCGGTCCAGTTGGTGTGGGAAGACCTCAACGCCGGATGCGACACCGACCCAGACGGCCCGAGTCGCGATCTGAATGCTCTCATCGCGTGCGCGAGTTCAATCCTGGCCGGGAGCCAGACTGTTCCCTTGATTGCTTCCGAGGAGAACTCGCAGGCGCAGTCCCCGCTTGCGGTTCGCGTATGCGAAGCCGCCCGTTCCCTGCGACCGGTGTCGACGGCCTCCGCTGCGGTGGAGTGGGATCAGTACTTGTCCGTCGTCGCGGAGGCTTGGGGTCCGGGATGGGTGCTTGGTCGGGCCGTTGCTCGGGTTCCAGAAACGATCGATGTCTCGCTCATGTCAGCTCGGGCCGGATCTCCTGCGCTCACGGCCGCGGCCAGGATCGAGGCTGACTATCGTGGGCATCGATCAGACCCTGATTGGTGGCGAGATCGACTCTCGTCGGTTGGGGACGGGTATGACCTCATGCTGGCGGTGATCGCGCTTGTGGAGCAGGCGCGGACCGCGACGATTGTTGCGGTGGCGGCCGAGCTTGACGCGGCCGTGCGGAGGCTCGATCTCAAGCAGTTCCGTGCTGTGGAGCGCGCTCTTCAGCAGGATGCCGCTTCATATCGGGTGCAGCCCCTCGACCTGCACGAGCCGTTGCGTCTGCACCGTGTGAGCCTCTCGGGTCGGGTGCTCTGGCTGATCTGGCAGCTTGCGACAGAGTCCACTCGCGAGAGAATCCCAACCTACCTCGAGAAGGAGTTGGCCGACGTGTTCCTTGCGGGGCCGACAGATGGACGTCCAGTGGTGGCGGCGGCCCGGACATCTCGGAAGGTGAAGCTCGACTGCTTCCGGCATGCGCGGCCTTCGCTTCCGGGCGGTGGGTGGGCCGATCCCACGCAGTTGGCGACGATAACGATCGGGCTTGCGAAGGAAGTCCTTGAGACGCCGGGGGCTTGGCCCATGGAGTTGGTGCAGATCGCGATCGATCGCCTGAACGCGCAAGCTGCTTCGCGCGTGACACCGCTGTCCGATGTCGCGTCGGCAAATCACTGGTTTGGCAGCCCATGATCCGTTCCCCGGGGAACTCGGGGTGCAGCCGTTCTGGCGGTGAGGCAGCTACTCGGATGTGGGCGGGGCGAAGCTCACGTGGATGCGGTTCCGGTTGAAAACATCCCAGTCGACGTGCAGGACAAAAGACTGCTGGGGATGCGCCCGCTCGATGTCGATTGAGGTGGAGAAGTCCCCTTCGTCGGTGAGTACTTTGACGGCGCTGCGCACATCCTCCGGGTCACTCTCAAGTTCCTTCGCGAGCTGATCAAGGCTCACCAGGATGTGATCGACTTCCTGCTCGTCGGTGCGGAAGAACCGAATAATCGCCTGCGCGGTGCGCTCGTGAAGCCTCTCCCAGCGGATCTTGTCTTGCCGCGCTGCTTCTCGCGCATCGAGCGGGAGCACCTCCGCAGGAAGTGGTGCGTGCGGATTGAGGAAGAGCCCGCCTGCCTCGTTCGCGCTGAGGACGTTGCAGGAGACGAGGAGGTCGACCAAGGCCCCGAAAGTGTGCGAGACAGGGAGGTTCTTCGAGGCGAGGTAGCGTGCAAAATCTGCTTGGTCTAGTTCTCGTTGGGCCTTGTCCTGGGCGTTCAGTTCGTCCGCGGTGCGGGACTCATCGGGTTCGCCGAAGTCCTCATCGAGCTCGGCGAGCTTCTCCTCTGTCCACGGCTCCAGGGGTTCCCAAACTGAGGAGTCGAGACCATCCGGAGTGTGTGGGTTCTCTGCGCGGAGCATGGAGTCGAGCGCGGTCCGCGTGATGGGGCCGGCGCTGGCGAGTTCACCGAAAAGGATTACGACGGCGGGCGGCAGAGTACTGCTCCACCCTCTGCCGAACAAGATGTCGGTGACCGTCTGCATCGGGTGTGGCTCTTCGCTCATGCATCGATTATCTCGTGTGCGGATGCGGTGGAGAATCTATGCTTCGCGATGCCCTGAGCAGCAGGCTGTTCGGTCCCATGAGCATGAAGGCTCCGCGAAGGATTCACGTCTTACTTCCTTCGGGCAACGACCTCCCGAGTGCGCGCGATTGCCAGAAGAACAAGACTGGCAGGCCCCATCGCCAGGAAGACGAGACCCATGACGAGGCACCAGAGCATCGGGATGCTGAGCCACGGTTCGCCGCCGCCCTCGATGAGTTCCTTGAAGATGTTCGCCACGAGGAAGTAGGGAGCCGCGATGAGCATGGCGGGCACGCCCCACTTGTGGCTGTCGCGGCGGTGGATGATCCGCATGATGAGCCGGAGGCTCGGCAGGTACCTGGCCAGGAAGCCGAAGGCTTTGATCACTCCCGCGGTGATACCGCTGAACATGGTGAGTTCCTCTCGTTAGCGCAGAGCTATTCAGAAGCGGCGCTAGGAGAGTTGCCCGAAGGCCTGCCCGGAGGCGGAAATGTTGATCACAGGGGTGACCGCTCTGCTTCTACTGTACGTCGAGGCGGCGCGACCGGGAACCCTCGCGTCAGAGAGTGCGTCCTCGTTCCCTCGCGGACGCTCGCCCACCCGCCTGCGGCCGAGCACGTTCAGCCGCGAGCGCATGGGCGCGCTGGATCGCCTGCGCAGCGCGGGCGTGGTCGATCTTCTGCGCCACCCCGTCCGGCTCCGGGCCGAGCGCGTCGGCGCTGGTGATCGTGTAGCGGTCGCGGTAGGCGGCGACCGTGCACGCGTATCGTGACCACGCCTCCCGCTTGCGCGGTTCGTCGGGGCGACTCCCTAGCGCCTGAGCCCACGCGGTGCCATCGGCGATCGCCTGTTCGGCGAGGGTGGCGGCTCGGTTCTCGATGAGCTGGTGCCGCTCTGCGAGCGCCTGCTTCATATCGGGGTCGGTGATCCCGACCGCGACGGGGATGAGGCCGGCGATGAGTTGCGATGCCCGGCGGGTGCGTCCGGTGCTGGCCGGTTGGGCGGTGGCGTTTGCGACGCGCCAGTGCAGCACGGAGGCGATGTCACCGGCGTCATCGAAGCCGCGCGCTTTGACGAGGCGCGGGAAGATCCGGTCAACGTCGTGGTGGTTCGCCTCGGCACGGCGAAGCTCCGCAGCGAGGGCACCGAAAGCGTCGGAATCGAGCACCGCATCCGCTTGTACGGGGCTGAGGCCGGATGCATGGATGAGGGTGGCCCAGCGGTCGTGTTGTGCTTCGGTGGCGATGGTCTCGTACTCGGCGGCGAGCTGCAGGATCGATCCCCACCGTTCCTGCTCCGCCTGGATCGTCTCGTGCACGGAAAGCTCAGCCCCGGAATGATGCAGCACCCCGTAGAGCACCCGCCGGGCTGCCTCTTCCATGTCTTCGACCTCGTGCGAGTGCGCGTGCGCGTCGTCCGGGGTGTCGGTGGCGACGTACGCGAGGTTCGCATCCTTGCCACGGGTCAAGGCGACGTACAGGTTCTCGCGGGTCATCGACGGGTCGACCAGCACATGCGAGGTGTCCACCGTCACGCCTTGCGCGCGGTACGCGGTCACGGCGTAACCCAGGTCGAGGTGCTGGGCGACGTAGTCGGCGGGGAGCACGATCGACTCGCCACGGCCTGGGCTGGCGGGGCGCACGGTCACTGATCCGTCGCGGCGCACGTTCGTGATCGTCCACCTGTTCCCGTTCTGCACCCACGAGAACCGGGTGCGCAGCTTCCGCTCGTTCTTCCGCGTGATCACCGTGTCACCGACAGACGCTTGGACGCCGCCGTCCAGGGTGACCTCGCCTCGGAGCGGGTTCACGACATCGGCGAGGATGAGCTCGGTGCGGGCGCGCAGGTTCAGCGCCGTAACCGCGTCGTCGGAGTCGGAGACGAGGATCGACGCGATCCCGGCGGCTCGGTCTGCGCGCCATGCTTCGTAGGCTCGTGCGGTCATGTCGTCGGTGGTGCCGCCGATGATCCGGTCGGCGTCCTCGTAGACTCCGATCACGTCGGGTTCCCCGAGCCGAAGCCGGAGCGATGCTCGTTTCTCCCACTCGTGCGTGAAGCGGTGGATCGTGGAGAGTTCCGGGGTGTCGTGGCGGTCGCCGGCGAGGAGCCCGAACGCGCCGGCCGCTGCTGGGGATTGGAGTTGTCCGTAGTCGCCGACGAGGAGAATCTTTGCGCCGGCTTTCGCGGCGGCCCCGGTGATGCGGTCGAGGGCGAGGGTGCCGGCGAGGCTCGCCTCGTCAACGATCACGAGCTGACCGGCTTGGAAGGTTCTGCCGGTCGTCATGTGCAGCGTCCACCATCTCGCGGTGTTCTCGGTCTTGATCCTGAGATCCCCGGCGAGCACTTCCGCAGCGACCGCCGATGGGGCCAGCCCGACCACGGACCCGGCGCCGTGTTGCTGTTCCCAGGCGGTGCGGAGCGCGAGCATCGCGGTCGTCTTCCCAGTGCCAGCCGGGCCGACGAGGAGATCAAGCTGACGGCCAGAGACCGCGATCCGGGTGAGTGCGTCGGCCTGGTCGGGGCCGAGCATCCGCCCCTCCCGATCCGGCCGCCTCGTGACCCTCTCGATGAGGGCGAGCGGGAGCTCGGGCCCGGTCAGGGTGCGCGAGCGTTCGAGGAGCCGCTTCTCCGCATCGAGCAGCGCCTCGGACGAGTACAAGGTGCCGTGGCGGGGGCGGAACGCGCTCGACCCATCCGGCCGCTGAAACCTGGCCGGCGTGGACGCGAGCTCCGGCGGCGTCAGTCGCAGCGAGGCGCGCTCGGCGGCATCGACGACCATGCCGGTGACGGCCTCCCGATCCCGCGCCGTCGCGAAACGGTACTCCATCGTCTGCCGTGCGGCCTCGGCGGTCAGGTTCCAGCGATGCCAGGTCGACCGCTTCTCACCCACCGTCTCCATGACCTTGCGGCCGATCTTCTCGATCTCCTCCAAAGGAAGGTCATCGGCACGCAACACCCGCACGGGTGCTACCGGGATCGCCTCTCGCACCCATTCCGACGCCTCCCGCCCCAGCCGCGCTGTGGCGCGCTTGCGCCATTCGGTGGTGAGGTCGGCAAGGGAGCGCACCTGCTTCTCAGGCCGGGTAGACAAGGTGGCTTGAGCGCGGAGCTTGATGATCGTCGCCGCGGACGGTTGCCGGCCGTGCTTCTGAACATACTCGGCGATGAGGCGGTCTTTCTCGGCATCGATCAGGCGGGCGCGAGTGGAGAACTCGAGCACGAGCTCTTCCGGCACCGTCCTGACAGCCCAGGCGGGGTTACGGTCACGGCCACGATCCCGCGCCTCCCATGCCACGCTGAGTAGCCGGGTGAGGTGGTCGGCGATGATCGCCTCGTGCAGTTCGGAGAGCGCGACGGTCGCGGCGTGCATCGGCCGCCCATCCAGCGACCGCCACCGCCCATCCAGCACGGTCTTCACCTTGTTCGACACGACGACATGGGTGTGCAGATGCGGATCACTGCTGCGGGAGTCGTAGTGGTCGTAGGCCGTTGCGGCAAGCCCGAAGGTATCGACCTGCGCGACCGCGCCGCCGTCCGCGCCGATCATGCCGACGCGGGTCGCGGCGACCTCTCGTTCCATGAAATCGATCACCTCGGCAATCGCCGCGTGATGCGCTTCGGCGATGAGCGCCTGGGTGCCAGCATCGGCGACCGCCCAGAGCACCGACGCCGACTTCGGAAGCGAGAACGTGTAGTCGTATCCGGCGACGGCCTTCCGAGTGCCGCGTGCGTGTTCTTCGGCTTCGATCTCCACGACCGCTTCCGCACGCGACGCCGGGCCGAGATTCGGGTCGAGGGCTTCGACGCGCTCGGCGATGTGCTCGGCCGGGGTCTTGTACACCGGGTAGGCGCGGCCGAGCGGGTCGCCTGTCACCGGGTCGCAGCCCATCCCGATGAGGAGCTGGAGCTGCTGCTCCGATACTTCATCGCCGGGAGTGATGCGGCCTCCGCCGAACTGGGTGAGGCCAGAGCCGAGCCACCGGCCGGGAGGGTTCCCGGCCTCGGCATAGTAACGAGTCAACGGCGTCGACAGGCTCCGGTCACCATCGCCCGCGACCACGGAGCGCAGGAGGTATTTGTAGCCGTCGCCGGCGCTCATCACCCGCATCGAGACAGTCATGCCAATAAGGTGAACCCGACATCGTCAGCGTTTCCGAAGACATGTCACTTGTCCCCATGTCTTCGTCGCTTGCCTCGTGTGCGTAATAAGGGCGATGCCAGAGATTCGACGCTTTGTGTATGAGGAGCATTCGACAGACTTCGAGTGTCTGACGGAAAGAAAGTGAACTTTCGGTAGCGGTGGTGAAGTCGTGGCCCATGGTGCACGAGCCATGCCTCATGCTGGGAGGGAAATGTCATCGCTTGAGCATCGGCCCCCATTGCCCTCAGGGTCATCCCTCGGTGTGTTCTTGGTTTTTCTTCGCCTGGGGCTGACATCGTTCGGTGGCCCCGTGGCGCACCTCGGGTACTTTCGTACCGAGTTCGTGGAACGGCGCAGGTGGCTCAGTGATCGTGCCTATGCGGACCTTGTCGCGCTGTGCCAGTTCCTGCCGGGCCCGGCGTCGAGCCAGGTCGGTATGGCTATCGGGCTGCAGCGTGCCGGAGTGCTTGGAATGGCAGCGGCCTGGGCGGGTTTCACCTTGCCCTCTGCCGTGCTGCTGCTCGCGTTCGCGTTCGGGGTCTCTGCGCTCGGCGATCTGTCTCAGGCCGGGTGGGTGCTCGGATTGAAGGCTGCTGCGGTCGCGGTCGTCGCCCATGCGGTGCTGGGCATGGCGAAGTCTTTGACGCCTGACGCTCGCCGCGCGACGATCGCCGTCGCAGTTATGGCTTCCGTCGTGCTCGTTCCCGGCTCCCTGACCATGCTCGGCGCCCTGTTCATGGCGGGCATCTTGGGGCTCCTCGTCTGCCGCCCTCAGCACGACCCCGCAGAAAGCGGAGACACTTTTCCGGTGCGGATACGACCTGCCGTGGCGGCGATCAGCCTGGCCGTGTTTGGGCTGCTACTGGGAGGCCTGCCGATCCTCACCATGCTCACCGGGAATGCGACGGTGGGCCTATTCGATATCTTCTATCGCACAGGGTCGCTCGTGTTCGGTGGCGGTCATGTCGTCCTGCCGCTGCTGGAAGCCGAGACGGTGCAGACGGGGCTTGTGGAGTCCGGCACCTTTCTTGCTGGCTACGGTGCCGCTCAGGCGGTGCCGGGGCCGTTGTTCACGTTCGCCGCATTCCTCGGTGCGGTCACCACGAGCGGCCCAGGCGGGATGGCAGGAGCGTCAATCGCCCTGATCGCGATCTTCTTGCCATCCGCGCTGCTCGTGCTGGGGGTACTGCCGTTCTGGGAGCGACTGCGCCGCATAGTCGGGGTGCAGCGTGCTCTGATGGGCGTGAATGCCGGGGTCGTGGGTTTACTCGCCGCAGCACTTTACGATCCCGTGTTCGTCGAGGGTGTTACGGGTGTCGTTTCGTTCCTCGTGGCGGTGCTCTCCTTCGTGGCACTGGCCTCGTGGAAAGCGCCGGCATGGGCGGTGGTGTTCGCCACCGCCGGACTAGGTATCGTGCTGCTGTGAACAGTCCAGATTCCAGCCGTCACTGATGTAGGTGAGGCTGGCCTGCGGTGCGGGGGCAGCGCCCGCCTGCGAAAATGAGTAGCATGAGCCGATTTCTCGCCGCAGTCAGGGCGTATCCGCTCGTCTTCGCAACCCTGCTGGTCGCGACGATTGGGCTCCTGCTCCTCGCGACGCCAGCGAGCGGCGTGGCACGGTGGATCGTGGGCGGGTACGCGCTCGCGATCGCGGCGTGGGAGGCAGTCGGGATGATCCGGCAGCTCCTACGGAAGCATGCGGGGCTCGACATTCTCGCGGTAACCGCGATCACTGCGGCCGTGCTCGTCGGGGAGCCGTGGGCGGCGCTCGTGGTGGTGCTGATGCTCACCGGAGGTGCGGCGCTCGAAGACTACGCCGAGCACCGTTCCAAGAGAGAACTCACCGCGCTGCTGCGCAAGGCCCCGCAGCAGGCCACGAAGATCCTCGACACCGAAACCTCGGCGCACACGGCGGATACAGCCACCGAGGAGGTGCCAGTCGATGCGGTCGCGGTCGGTGACCTGCTGCTCGTGCGCCCGGGCGCACTGGTGCCGGTGGACGCGATCCTCGTCTCCGAGCACGCCGTGTTCGATGAGTCGTCGCTCACGGGCGAGAGCCTGCCGGTCGAACGTCAGGCCGGGGAGAAGGTGTCGAGTGGTGCGGTGAACGGCCAGGCCGCGGTGACGATGCGCGCGGCAGCGCCGGCTTCGAAGAGCGAGTACCAGCAGATCGTGCGGCTCGTCGAGCAGGCCGCGAGCAGTAAGGCGAAGGTCGTGCGGCTCGCGGATCGCTACGCGGTGCCGTTCACGATCCTCTCCCTGGTCATCGCCGGTGTCGCGTGGGCCGTGAGCGGTGACCCGGTCAGGTTCGCCGAGGTGCTGGTGGTCGCGACCCCGTGCCCGCTGCTGATCGCGGCCCCGGTCGCGTTCCTCGGCGGAATGAGTCGGGCGGCGCGTTTCGGACTGATTGTGAAGGGCGGCGGCACCCTCGAACAGCTCTCCCGCGCCCGCTCGGCCGCATTCGACAAGACCGGCACCATCACCACCGGGAAACCCACCCTCGAACGCATCGTGGCTGCGCCGGGGTTCGACGCAGACGAAGTGCTACGCTTTGCGGCCTCAACCGAGGTCTACTCCTCGCACGTGCTCGCCAGCGCCGTCGTCGGAGCGGCGAAGCAGCGTCAGATTCCGCTCCTCGAAGCATCCAAGGCCGAGGAGTTCGCCACCAACGGTGTCGCCGCAACCCTCCGCACGCCTGAGACACCGAACACAGTGCTCGCGCGGGTCGGCAAGCCCTCCTGGGTAGGCGAATATGCGCCAATGCTTTCCGTGGCTGACCTTGCGCCAGGCGAGCTTGCGATCTACGTTGCGGCGGATGACCGCTTCGCGGGTGCGATCATCATGCGCGATCAGGTCCGCGAGGAGGCAGAGGCCGCCCTCCGTGAACTCACGACACTCGGCATCGAGCGCACCCTGATGGTCACCGGAGACGTAACCGTCACCGCTCAGCCGATCGCGGAAAAACTCGGAATCAGCGAGGTGCATGCGGAGTGCCGCCCCGCAGACAAGGTGCGCATCGTGAGCGAGGTGCGGCCGCGCCCCCTCATCATGGTCGGCGATGGCCTGAATGATGCACCGGTGCTCGCGGCCGCCGACATCGGATTCGCGATGGGTGCTCGCGGCGCGACCGCTGCGAGCGAATCGGCGGCCGTCGTCAACCGCTACGACACGCTCTCCTCGCTGCCGCGCGCGGTGCGGATCGGCCAGGATACCGTGCGGATCGCGCTGCAGAGCATCTGGCTGGGCATCATCATTAGCGTCGCCCTGATGCTCATCGCCGCGTTCGGATTCTTACCGGCACTCCTGGGCGCGTGGATGCAGGAGCTGGTCGATCTCGTTGCGATCCTCGGTGCACTCCGCGCGGTCGGCCCACGATCCGAACGCCTTGCAAGCGCCGGGCCGCACAAGACAACTACCCCCGTTCAGGTAGCACACACTCCACAAAGGAACTGATCCATGACTCCTCACTCATCTGACACGCACCATCCCGGTGAAGCTCACCTCCAGGACATCGGCCAGCGCCTGAACTGGCTTCGCGCCGGAGTGCTCGGTGCGAACGACGGCATCGTGTCGACGGCGGGCGTCGTGATCGGTGTCGCCGCAGCCGCCCCAAACAACGTGCTCGCGATCGCCACTGCCGGTATCGCCGCGATCGTCGCAGGCGCGTTCTCGATGGCTGGCGGAGAGTACGTCTCGGTCAGTACGCAGCGCGACACCGAGCAGGCGCTAATCGCCAAGGAAAAGCGGGAACTCGAGACAATGCCCGACGAAGAACTCGAAGAGCTCGCTGGCCTCTACCGGCAGCGAGGCCTCTCCGGCGAGCTCGCGCATCAGGTCGCCGTCGAACTCACCGCGAATGATGCGCTCGCCGCCCACGCGGAGGTCGAACTCGGTATCGACCACGAAGAGTTCACCAGCCCCTGGGCAGCCGCGCTATCGTCGTTCGTTGCGTTCGCGGCCGGCGCGCTGATCCCCCTTGTGATGATCCTGCTGCCCCTCGGGGAACACCGGATCTGGGTCGCGGCAGTCGCCGTCGTGCTCGGCCTGTTCCTCACGGGATGGATCAGTGCTGCTCTCGGTGGTGCTCCGCGCGGCAGGGCGATCCTGCGTAACGTGGTCATGGGCTCGGCCACAATGATCGCAACCTACCTCATCGGGCTGCTCTTCGGCGTCGCGGTCGCGTAGCACTAGTACGAGCCCAGGCAGGCGAGACACTACCGGCAACCCGATTCCCGTTTTCGTCCCTCGTCGCAGCCGTGCAACCGGGGGTTGCGTCAGGGATTGCAGCGCGCAACATCGCGCAACCCCGGCGGTGGGTCAGAAGAGCGTCAGGCCGTCGCGCTTGCTCGCCGGGGGTCGCTGCCGCGTGGGTGCCGGCAACCGTCTGGCCGATGCCTGCAACTCTTGGGGTTGCAGTCGCTCGGCGAGTACCCGCTTCACGTCGCTCCACAGATCTGGGCGGTCGAGGTGCGCGTCTTTTTCGCAGTCGCGGCGCAGCTCGTTCAGGAAGCTCGCTCGTCGTTCCGGGGTGGATAGTTGCGCGTCGTAAAAGCCGTCGAGGTCGTAGTGCGCGATGAACCCGAAATAGCCGTGGGCCGAGAGCCCCTGGTAGAGCGATCGAGTGAAGCGTTCGCGCGGGCAATCCGCCGCGATGAACCGGAGCAAGGCGTTCACGAACCTCGCCTTGTGCTCCGGAGTGCCGGAATCCCACCCCGAAGCCTCGAACTGGGCCGGCTGGTATGTCGTTCTCGCGCTCATCGGTGGTCGTCCTTCCTGAACGCTCGGTCGCGTTCGGGAAGGAGGTGCGCGCGGGTGGCTCTGCGTGTACTCACGGGCTCTGAAACCTCATCTGCAAGACGCGTGGAGGCTCGGGAGGGAGGAGGCGAAGAGGTAGCTGAGGACGCGGTGGCGGTGAGGGCTGCGGAGGCGAGGAGCCGGGCGCGGGAGCGGGGGCCGGGTCTGCGGGAGAGATGTCGGGGGTGAGCAGGGCGCGGGTATCGCGGCGTGCACCTGTGAGGTGATCAGCTCGGCGCGCTGGAACCTCGGTAGAGGGGTGCCGCCGGGATCGCAGACCGGCAGGAACCCCGATGCTCACACCTCCCGAAACGCTCGACCCCGAACCGCTCAAGGTTGGGTCGCTGTTTTCCGGCTACGGTGGCCTCGACCTCGCCGTCGAGCACGTCTTCGGAGCACGCACCGCCTGGTTCTCCGAGATCAACGAACCCGTCGCCCACGTGTTCTCCCATCACTGGCCGGATGCACCCAACCTTGGCGAACCCACCATGATCGACTGGCGCACCGTCGAGCCGGTGGACATCCTCTGCGGCGGGTTCCCCTGTCAGGACGTCTCCACCGTGGGGAAGATGGCCGGCCTCGCGCCCGGCACGCGCTCCGGGCTCTGGGCGAACATGGCCGACGCCGTCGACCAGCTTCGGCCTGAGTGGGTCGTGATCGAGAACGTGCGCGGCCTGCTCTCAGCCTCGGCGATCCGCGCAACCCCCGAAGATGCAACCCTTCAAGGAGACGAACGTGCAACCCCTGACCCCGCAACCCTTCGCCATCTGGAACCCGGCCTGTGGGGTCTGGGAAACCAGCCAGCTCGACCTCTCCGGGCGCTCGGCGCCGTACTCGGAGACCTGGCCGACCTCGGGTATGACGCACGATGGATCGGCCTACCCGCTTCCCTCGTCGGCGCTCCGCATCCCCGGTTCCGCGTCTTCATCCTCGCCCGTGCCACTCTTCCGAACCCCGCTCGCCTCCGACGCGGCACGGGGCGGGGAGAACCTGGATCAAGTGCGGGCACGACGGGGAACGATCGCGCTCTCGCACCAGGTGATCGACCTCGCCCTGAACGGACCCAATGGCTCACCGAAATGGAGAGCCAAATCAGAGACACTGTGGAACCTGATCGACGGCATCTTCACCGCTGGGGAAGATATGCTGCGGCCATCGCCAGATGGGAGCACATCACCGGACGAGCTGCGCCCGCACCTGCGCTCCTGAACGACTCGGCTGGGCCTCGCCCAGCGTCCGCATTCGTGGAATGGCTCATGGGCCTTCCTTCTGGTTGGGTCACTCACTCGCTCCCTGCGCTCACCTTGAATCAACAGCTTGCAGCGCTAGGCAACGGCGTTCTGCCTCTCCAAGCAACCTTGGCACTAACCCGACTTCTCTCTCTCCTCAAACCGACCAGGAACTGACCCTCGAGCACCGAGCACTTCTTTCATTCTCGAAGAGTCGTCGCGAGACTGGCCCTGAACCAAATCTAAAATGGAGAATGCAGCGTTTTGTACCAGTGCTGGCTCAGACAAGGGTCCTGTCCAAACCTTTTAAGTCCAAGAGCTGCACTTGTGTCAGATACATCTTTGTTCGTTCTGGGTCTGCGATTGTGAGTAGCGACAAAGGCGACAGATCGCTTCTTCCCGGCGATCTCATGATCCTTGGCCCCAACCTGTCGTGCGAGAAGATTCCTAACAGCACCGTAACCCTGACAACCGTTTACGCGGATTTCGAGTATCTCGCGGACCAACTGCTTTGGGAGATGTCAACGATCTTCATTGATCGCTCGCAGGTTCTAAGCTACCTGGGCAAGACCTTCCCTGAACAAGAGGTCTTGCTGCGCCTAAATGCTGAAGATCACAAACGTCTCTCCGAACAGCTGAACCTATTGGTTTCGGTGAGCAAGATGAGTCAAAACTTCTATCAGATTCAGTCTGCATTTGGAGAAGTTTTGCAAATCCTGAATCAGCGGCTGCTACCTGTTGAGCTACTGCAAAACAGAGGGCTGGGCACTCCAACAGTCAGGCGGACCGGGGTGAATAGTTTCAAGATCGTTTCAAGAGAGGCGGCTGCAATTCGGGGGCTGATTGAGCGGGAGCCGTCGCGGCGCTGGACGTTAGCGGAGCTCGCGCAGATCGTTCATCTTTCCCCATCTCAGTCATACAGACAGTTTGTAGCCGCTTACGGCACAAGTCCCCTCGGTTACCAAACGATTCAACGAGTTCGATTCATGGCACATTGCCTGCGAACAACTCGCACTCCGGTGAAAGAGATAGCCCGCGAGGCTGGATGGCGAGATGCGGGCCATGCTGCCGAAATCTTTCTTCGGCATTTCGGGCAGACACCAACTGGTTATCGTTCTTTCTTCGGGGATCAAAGCATGACTTCGGCCGAACTAAGCCTGTTGGTCGATACTCTCATCCCAGGCCAACCTTCCTTCCGCTAAACATATTCGGACTCGCTGGGTTCAATGAAGAAGCTATCGGTTACCTGCCCGCTTAGGATCCACATCCTCTGCGGAGTTCTCGGCGTACCTCAAGGTGACTGGGTCGCGTGTGTTGCGCGTCTCGTCGAGAGGAGCCGGGGATCATGGCGGGAAGAAGGAGCAGCGAGGAGCTTCGGGCTGTGCGCGAGGCGCAGGTCGAGGAGCTGCAGGAGACGCTAAATGCGTCGGTTGAGGCGTTGGTCACGGGCGAGGACTGGAAGCGAGCGCTGACGTTCGTGGCGCAGTTCCGTAAGCGCAGCGTGAACAATGTGCTGCTGATCTTCGCGCAGCACGAGGCCGCGTTCGCTGGCGGCCTGGTGCCTGATCCGTACCCGACGTATGTGGCTGGGATGAAGCAGTGGCAGTCGCTCGGGCGTGAGGTGATCGACGGGCAGAAACCGTATGGCATCCTCGCGCCATTCAAAGCGCGGTTCGCGTCAGCGACGCCGAGCAACCCGGATTCGTGGCGGAGGCTCAAGCCACGCGAGCGGCCGAGGCCGGGCGAGTCGGTGCGGGAGCGGATGATCGGCGTCACGCCCGCCCGAGTGTTCGACATCTCCCAGACCGAGGGTGCGGAGGTACCGCTCCCACCGCGTCCGAAGCTCCTGGAAGGCGAGGCACCTGCCGGACTGCGAGAGGGCCTGATCGGACAGATCTCGGCGGCGGGGTACGAGTTCCGGCAGGTGCCGCATGAGCAAGAGATTCGCGGCGCGAACGGGCTCACACATTGGAACGAGAAATGGGTCGCGGTGCGCACGAACATGGACGATGCCGCGCAGGCGAAGACCCTCGCGCACGAGCTCGCCCACATCCGCCTGCATGACCCCGACGACGAGGACGCGACCCGGCATCGCGGGATCGCGGAGGTCGAGGCGGAGTCGGTGGCGCTGATGATCGGTGCCGCGCACGGCATGGATACCGCCGCTTACACGATCCCGTATGTGTCGGGGTGGGCGGCGACCGTGGACGGGAAGGACCCGGTGACGGTCGTGAAGCACACTGCCGAGCGGGTGCGGCAGATCGCCGTCTCGATCCTCGACCAGCTCGATACCGTGCAGCTTGGCACCGGGGAGCCTCCCGGCCTCGTCCGCGAGCCTCCTGCTCGTGCTGCGTCGAAGCAGCCGGCACGCACCGGCCGCACCTCCACTGCGAGGTCGCGCCCCGCACGGGCAGCCGAACCGGCGCGCAAGCCAGTCGACGCGCGAGGGCTGTCATGAGCGCCGGCCAGCTCCTCACCCCGGTCGCGGGCATGACGCTTGCTGAGGCCGCCCAGCACTATGCGAGCCAGGGCGTGCCGGTGTTCCCCTGCGTGCCCGGCGAGAAGCGGCCGCTCGTCGCGCACGGCTTTCACGATGCGACCGCCGACCCCGGGCAGGTCGCGGCGTGGTGGCAGAGATGGCCGGAGGCGAATATTGGCATCCCGACCGGTCCCGCGTCGGGGGTCGAGGTCGTCGATGTCGATGTGAAGGGCGATCCTCCGCGCGGCCCCGAGTCCTGGCAGCGCGCCACCCGGACCGGCCTCCTCGACGGCTGGGTCGCGCACGTCGTCACCCCGTCGGGCGGGCTGCACGCCCACTATCCAGTGGCGGAGGCCGAGCAGCGGTCGTGGGCGTCCGGCACCGCGCAGCTCGACTTCCGCGGCACCGCCGGCTACATTATCGCCCCGCCCTCCCGCGCGCTTGTTGGCGGTGAAGTGGCGGCGTATCAGCTTCTCGAACTCTCGCCTGATCCTGCTCGGCCGGTGGATGCGGGCGCGTTGCGGGAGTTCCTGGACCCGCGGCCGCCGCGTGCGTCGTGGCAATCGCCGTCGTTTCGCGGGAGTCTCGAAGAGCGCACCGCGCATATCGCGGCATGGCTGAGCGGGCGGAGCGAGGACCGGAACGTTGGCCTGTACTGGGCGTCCTGCCGTCTCGCCGAGAACGGGGCCACGCTCGCGGAGGCGTTCGATGCGCTCGGGCCAGTTGCCGAGGACATCGGCCTGCCACCGAGGGAGATCGAGCGGACGATCCGCTCCGCCTACCGCGCCCCTGCGCAGCCGGCCCCTGCGCAGGGCAATGCGCGGCAGTCGCAGGCGCGGCGGGAGCCAGCCAGTCGAGGGCGGGTGCTCGCATGACGACGACGGTGGTGCGAGGAGGTGGCCGGCTTGCGGTCGTGACGGCGGTGGCGGGCACGGTGCTGATTGCGGCGGGCGCATTCTGGCTCTCCTTTACCTCGCTCGCGGACCTGGCGCGCCGTTCCGGGATCGATGTCGGGCAGGCGTGGGCGTGGCCGTTGATCGTGGACGGGATCATCGTCGTCGCAACGGTCGCGGTCGTTGCGCTCGCGGGCACCCGGCAGGCGTGGTATCCGTGGCTGCTGCTGATCTGCGGGGCGGGTCTGTCTGTGACGGCAAACTCCATCCATGCGCTCGTCGCCGCCGATGCCGATGTGCCCGGTGTGCTCGCGGCGTCGGTCGCGGCGGTACCGCCGGTGGTGTTGCTGTCGATCACGCACCTCACCGTCATCCTCACCCGCCACCACAACACTGCCCCCGCGAACCCGGAAGAGACCTTCACGACGGCCGAGGAAGGGGCGGCGTTGCCGGTTTCGTCTGCGGTGGTCTCGGCGACGTTCCCGCTGCCCTCGATCATCGACGCCCGCCCGGCCGTCGCGGAGGCTCCCCGAGCGGTGCCGGGTGGTCGGGGTGTTGCGGAGGCGTTGCGCGCGGAGGGGTGGTCGAACAAGAAGATCGCCCGGCACCTCGGCGTCCATGCCTCGACCGTCGGCCGCTGGTTCGTCCCCGATCAGCACACCGTCGCCGGACAGACACCTGAGCCAGCCGAAGACGATCTCGAACCTGAACTTGACCCTGCATCCGTTCTTGACGAGGAGGAGGAACCCTCATGAATCCCGACGATCAGACCCCAGAGTTGGGGCCGCCGGAGGCCGCGCGCTCGCGGCTGCATCCGGCGCTTGCGGCGGCGATGGCCGCCGAACGCGCCCGGCCGGCCGAGGAGGCTGCGGCGGAGCGGTCGATGCTCGCCACGCACCGCGACCCCTCACTCACGCGGCAAGACACCGCTCCTACGCGCACTGGAACTGCCGAGGCCGAGACACCGGAGCCGGAGGGGTGGCAGCGCACGCAGGTGCGGTGGGTGCGCCCGGCGGAGCTGATCGCCGGCGGCGGTGCTCGAGTGACCGGGTGGGGCGTGGACCTCAGAGCCGAGCTGCTGCGTCGCGCCCGCGAATCCGTGCACGAGCGCCGCGCCGTCCGGGCGGAGCGTCCTGAGCGGAGCGAGCGTGCGAAGCGGCTGCCTGATCTGTCGATCGGCGGGCGCCGGAGAACCCCCGCACGCCGCGAGGCCGAGCGCGCGGGGATGGGGCTGAGGTGAGCTGCCATGTCCGCACGCATCGACTTGCTCGCGCAGGACCTTCCCGCCCCCATGCAGCGCTGGCGCACCACTCCGGTAGGAGGTGCCATCATCATGACCAGCCATCGCAAGACCAGAACCCCCGCGACCGCGCCCAGAACTCCGGGCAGGGCGCGGGGGTTCGAGCATCCCGAAGGACTCCGCGCCCTGCTGATACGCCTGCAAGGGCAAGGCCAGTGGGCGTGGCAGCACGACCCCGAAGTGACCGCACTCATGCGGCACGCCGCCGACCGCTACGCCGCGCTCGCCCGCCGGCACGGCTTGGACCCGTGGGAGGCCGCCGCGGCGGCGTTCGATGCGATGCGGACCGGGGCGGTGCGCCGCGCCGACGATCCCTGGGCGGTCGTCACCCGTGCCGTGCAGGTGACCTGCATCGCCGAGGAGCGCGCGAACGGGCTCTTGTGTTCGGTGCATCAGGCGCGCAGGCCGAAGTTCTCCGCGCACCACGACGCCGAACGCTTCTCCGACCGGGAGAACCCGCTCACCGACTACCATCCCAGCTTCCGCGCCCCCGACCCCTTCGCCGAGGTCGCCGAAGCTGAGGCGGATGAAGCCGCCGGGCGGGTCGCCCCGGCGATCGAGGATTGCGTCGCGTTGTTTCACTTCCTTGGCTGGCCGGAAGAGGCGGCACGTTCCGGGATCGAGTACATCGTGACGCGGCTCGCCGAGTGCCCGTCGCGTGCCTCGGCGTTCGAATCGCTGCGCCGCGACTACCACGCCCGCGCCCTCCTCGACCTTCCGGCCGGGTCGTGGCTGTCGATGCTGCGGGTCGTGCTCGGCAACCCCGACCCGAACCTCGCCCACACTTCCGCAGCACGCGGCGTGCTCCATCGGCTCGTGAACGAAGAACCCCTCCGCTCGCTCCTCACGGATGAGGCCGTGCTGTCGGAGGTGGTGCTCTCCGCTCCGGGAGGGGGCGGGTGCCGTGGCTGCGAGTAGCCCTGGGCATATCGAGCTGGAACGCGCCCTCGACTCCATCGTCGTCGGCACGCGGCATCGCACCGATCTCGGCGACATCGACGCCCTCGTGGAGTCGATCAGCCGTGTCGGCCTGTTGCAGCCGATCACCCTCACCCCGGACGGGGTGCTCGTGTGCGGGTGGCGCCGCTACCACGCGCTACGCCGGCTCGGGCATCGCACGACGAACGTGTGGATCAGGTCCGGGCTCACGGACCGGCTCAGCCAGCTCCTCGCCGAGCAGGACGACAGCGCCATGCACAAACCTTTGTCGCTGATCGAGGCGGAGTCGCTGTACCGGGAGCTGAAAGCCGTGATGGCCGAGGACGCTGCGCGCCGGCAGGAGGCATCACGCTTCGGCAGCACCACCAGGGAATGCGGAGATGATGCGGAAGCCGGCGATATTGCGGGAGTCTCCGGTGCCGTCGAATCGACGGCACCGCGCTCCGCCGGGGAAGCACGGGTGCAGGCCGCCCGCATGGTGACCGGGCGCGGCTCGCAGACGATGCTCGAACAGATCGGCCGCCTCAAGGACCTCGCGTGCGACGACACCCGCCCTGAGCACATCCGCGCCCAGGCCGTCGAGGAGCTGGCGCGGATCGAGGCCGGCGGGAAGGTGCATGGCTCGCACCTGCGCATGAACGCCGCGCTCTCGCTCGATGAGCTCGACCGCCTTGTCACCGACCCCGGCACGCCGGAGATGGTGCGGGCGCAGGCCGCGACCTCCGCCGCCGAGGTGCGAGCCGCAGGGCACGAGGCGCGCACGGCGGAGCTTGCGCAGCTCGCCGCCGACGCAGTGGCCCGGATCACCGCGGCGAAGCGCGCCGGGAAGAAGAAGGGGAAGCCCGAGGCGCGACCGCGGCTGGCGCTCGTGATGCTGCCGCCGCGCGCGTTCCTCGCCTTGTGGGCGGACCTGGACGGGTGGACGACCCGCTACGAGGCCGCCGAGATCGCACAGGCGCTCACCCCCTCAGAGTGGGAGCGGGTCGAGCGGGTGCTCGCCGAGACCATCGCCTTCCTTACGATCATCCGCGACCTCCGCACCGAAGCTGCCAAAGCCGCCAACGATGCCGCCGCTGAGCCGCGGCGGGGCGGGGTGCGGGCGGGCTGACCCAGGGCGCGGGGTGCGCACCTCCTGAGCATCGACTTCCAGGAGGTTCCGCATGGACCCGAACGCTGACCGCCCGCCCCGCAGGCTCTTCATCGCCGCAGCAGCCGGCGCGGCCGTGCTCCTGCTGCTGATCGGCGTCGGCGTCTACGGTCTCCTCCGCGGCCCCGCCACCCCGCACACGCTGGCGACGCCTGCGAGCCCCGCCGAGGAAACGCGGCAGCCGAGCTTCACACCGCGCCCGGTGCCCGAGACCTCGAACGGAGAGGCGTTCGCGCGGTCAGTGGCGGAGCGGCTGTTCGGGTGGGATACCGGCCTCGAGTACGGGCCGGCCGACTACATGCAGCGCCTCGTCGATGTCGCCGACCCCGCAGAAGCGCCGGGCCTGGCCGCGGATGTGCGCGGCTACTTCCCGGAGGCGAGCGCCTGGGGGGAGCTGCGGCAGTACCAGACCCGGCAGTGGATCGAGGTCGAGAGCATCGTCGTGCCTGCGGATTGGGCGGCGGCGAAGGCCCAGGCCGGTGCCGGGCAGCTCCCGCCCGGCGCGATCGCCTACACGATCACCGGCACCCGCCACCGCACGGGCGTGTGGGATGGGCGGGAGACCTCGGATGCGCGCCCGGTCGCGTTCACGATCTTCGCCGCCTGCACCAGCGGCGATGGGTGCCGGCTGCTCCGGTTCTCCGCCGTTGACCAGCCACTCCGGTAGCCCAGGGCTCTGCTGATGGTGAAGAAGCTGTTGATCCTCGGCCTGGTGCTCTTCTGCCTGGGTCCGTCGGTCGCGATCGTGAGCGTCGGCGCGCTTCTCGGCCCGGTGCTGTGCATCACGGGATCGCTCACGGTCGGGCCGATCCCGGATTCTCTCACCGCGACCACCGCGGACGGCACACCGGTCACGCTCGACCGGACGCAGCTCACCCATGCGGCGACCGTGATCACGACCGGGGCGGGCATCCCCGGCGTCGGACAGCCCGGCGTTCGGGTCGCGCTCACAGCCGGGCTCACGGAGTCGCGGTTGCGGATGCTCGCGAACACTGGCGCCTACCCCGAGTCGGGGTCGTTCCCGAACGACGGCGACGCCTCAGACCATGACTCGCTCGGCATCTTCCAGATGCGCCCGCAGGCTGGGTGGGGCACGGTCGCGGAGCTCATGGATCCCGTGTATCAGTCCCGAGCGTTCTACGGTGGCCCCGACGGGCCGAACTATCCGTCACCCAAGGGGCTGCTCGATATTCCCGGCTGGCAGCAGATAGACCCAGGAGCTGCGGCCCAGGCGGTCGAAGTGTCCGCCTATCCGGACAGGTACCGGAACTGGGTGCCCGTCGCGGATGCGATCCTCACCGCGCTCACGAAACCCGCCAATAGTGGTGGAGGGGGCACGAGCGGGCCGGATCCGGTGCCGGAGACTTCGCGCATCGTGTTCCCACTCCCAGAAGGCACCTACACCAGCACCGATTCATTCGGGTGGCGTTCGGATCCGTTCACCGGGGAGCGCGAGTTTCACTCTGGCAGCGACCTCGCAGCGGCTGACGGGACCCCGATCTCGGCGATCGGGGACGGGCGGGTGACGGTCGCCGAGTTCTCCGCCGGGTGGGGTGGCCTCATCATCGTGGAGCACACCGTCGGAGGCGAGCGGGTCGCGTCGTACTACGCGCATATGTGGCAGGACGGCATCTACGTCACCGCCGGAGAAACCGTGACCGCGGGGCAGCACATCGGCGATGTGGGCTCATCGGGCCGCTCCACCGGCGCGCACCTGCACATCGAGATCCGCCCGGGCGGGCAAGGACAGCCACCCGTGGACGCGGTCGAATGGCTCTCCCAGCACGGGGCCGTCGCCACAGGCGACCACGGACCTCGGCAGGGCGGCTGCCAGATCGGGGCCGGCGCATGAACGTGTTTCCCGACTTCGGCGCAGTCACTGGCGCGGACGGGCTGACCGAGGCGGTCGCGGCGATGTTCACGATCGTGCTCATCGCCTCAGTTTTGACGCTCCTGATCTCCGCGATCGCGTGGGCGATCTCCTCCTCGACCGGGAACCCCTACACGGCACAGAAAGCCCGCGTCGGCGTGTTCGTCGCCCTCGGCGCTGCCGCTCTCGCCGGGGCCGCCGTCGCGTGGACGAATTTCCTCATCACCGTTGGCGACACCCTCTGATCTCGCTCTGACCTGCCACGTTCTGCCGGATCGCCGGGGCGCACCTGCCTGCTGGTGGACGAGTCGCGTCCCCGCATCGACAGGAGGACCACCCGTGATTGACATCAACCCGAACAGCGACGGGCTCCCCGGGATCGCGCAGCTGCGCGAGATCGTGGGCGCGGTCATGACGGCAGGGCTCATCCTTGCCGTGCTGGCGCTGATCGTCTCGGCGATCATCTGGGGCTTTGGAGCGAACAGCAGCAACCCACACTTGGCGTCCAGGGGAAAAACCGGGGTGCTCGTGTCCTGCGGGGCTGCGATCCTGTGCGGTGCGGCGGTCACGCTGATCAACTTCTTCTGGACTGTCGGCCAGGCCGTCAACTAGCTGGGGTCGGTGAGTCACGGTGAGTATCTGCGACGTCCCGATCATCTCCACCGTCTGCACCGCCGTCGGCGAGGGCCCTGCTGGGCTATTCTTCGGTTGGGTCGCGGACGCGATGGGGCTGGCCGTCTCCACACTGTTCCAGGGCATGTGGGAAGTGTTCTCCACCACGACCGCCGTGGACATCACCTCGGACGGATACATCCGCGTCTACAACGTTCTCTTCGGGATCGCAGTCGTCGTGACCCTCCTGCTGTTCTGCTTCCAGCTCATCGCAGGGCTCGCCCGACGCGACCCCTCAGCATTGACGCGCGCCGGTATCGGAGTCGCGAAATCGGTGCTGGGGTCGTTCGTGCTGATCACTCTCACCGCGCTGCTCCTACAGGTCACCGATCTGCTGTCGGTCGGAATCATGCAGGCCGCCGGCGAAACCATCGAGAGCATGGGCGGCCGGCTTGCGCTCCTCACCGCCGGCCTCACCGTCGTCGGAGCAACCAGCGGGGCCGGGGCACTGCTGATGATCTTCCTCGCCGGCCTCATGATCGCCGCAATCTTCATCCTCTGGTTCTCGCTCCTGATCCGCAAAGCGCTGCTGCTGGTCGCGATCGTGCTCGGCCCCATCGCCCTCGCCGGTCTCACCTGGGAAGGGTCGCGCGGATGGTTCGGCAAGTGGGCGACCTTCGTGGTCGCCCTGATCGCCTCGAAACTCGTCGTGACCGTCATCTTCCTTGTCGCACTCACCCAGGTTGCGACCCCGATCACTTTGGATCTTGCCGTCCTGTCGGAACCCATTGCCGGAATCGTGCTGCTGTTCATCGCGGCCTTCGCCCCCTACATGGTCTACAAGTTCCTTTCGTTCGTGGGCTTCGACATGTATCAGGCGGCGTCGATGGAGCAGGAAGCGAAGTCGGCGCTCAACCGCCCCCTCCCGATCCCGTCCAAACCGAACGCTGGTCAGGCGAAGCAGGTGCTCGACGGTGCCGGGTCGAAAGGCAAGCCAGCCGCGCCCGAACCCGCCCCTGCATCATCTGTGACTCCCGCCGCCCCCGCGGAGGGAGCCGCGGCCGGAGGCAGCACGGGCGGTGCCGGAGCGGGCGCGGGCGGCGGTGCGGCTGCGGGAGGAGGCGCGGCGGCTGCCGGGCCGATCGTCGCTGGTGCCGTGATCGTGAAGGAAGCCGTCGAAACGGCCGCGACCGCAGGTCCCGCGCTCGGCGGGGCGATCGGGGAAGTCGCCGACGGACACGCGGCATCGGCTGGCGAGAGTTCCGCCCCGCCGCCTGCGACCTCGCAGGCGCAACAGCCGCCGACGGTGCTCCCGCCACCGAGTTCGCGGCCATCCGATGCCGGATCGGAGGGGTGAGCGGTCATGTCCAGCACCAGCACCCCGTTCGAGCTGCAGACGATCCAGTTCTCAAGGCTCACCCGCCGCGGCATCCTGCTCGGCTTGTCGCTGTCGCAGTTGATCGTGCTCGCCTGCGCGCTCCTCGTAGTCGTCGTCGCGCTGTACACGAGCGGCGGTGCGGGGCTTGCCTGGTCGTCGCCCGCGTGGCTGACGCTCGCGGCGATCGCGTGGGTGCCCGTCAGTGGGCGCAAGCTAATCGAGTGGGCGCCGATCATCAGCCGATGGCTGCTCCGCACCCGTGCGAAGCAGACACGCTATCGCCGCCGCATGATCCGGCCCCGCCCGGCCGGCACCCTCGCCCTGCCCGGCGACCTCGCAGCCCTGCGCGAGTGGCACGATCCCGAGACGGGGGCGGCGATGATCCACGACCCGCACGCGCAAACCTTGACGGCGATGTTGCGGGTGCAGCATCCGGCGTTCGTGCTCCTTGACCCGGCCGAGCAGCAGCGCCGCGTCACCGGCTGGGGTCGCGTTCTCGCCGCCGCGTGCCGGTCCGGCAGGATCGCCCGCATCCAGGTCATGGAGCGCACCCTGCCCGATTCGGGGTCGGGGCTTGCCGAGTGGTGGCGGCAGCATGGCACCGATGACGGCTCCTGGGCGGCCACCACTTACCGGGAACTCATCGAGCGTGCCGGCCCCGCCGGCGAACGCCACCAGACGACCATCTCGCTCGCGCTCGACATGCGCGCCGCCACCCGGCAGATCAGGAGCGCGGGCGGCGGGATGGGCGGGGCGGCGGTGGTACTCAGGCAGGAGATGCAGTCGTTGCAGACCGCGCTGCGCAGCGCGGAACTCGCGTTCGCGGGGTGGCTCACTCCGGGCGATGTCGCCCTGATCCTCCGTACCGCCTACGACCCCGCCGCAGGCCCCGCCCTCGAACGCCACGGCGCCCTCGGCCGTGATCTTGCCACGGCCGGCCCGGTCGCGGTGAACGAGGCGTGGGATCGGCTGCGCTCCGACAGCGGCCACCACGCGGTGCTGTGGATCAGCGAATGGCCCAGAGCGCAAACCTTCCCAGGCTTCCTCGCCCCCTTGGTACTCACCGGCGGCGTGCTCCGCTCCCTGTCGCTCCACTATCTCCCGGTGCGCGCCGACCAGGCGGCGCGCGACCTGCGGAAGAAGAAGACCGAGATGATCGCCGACGCCGCACAGCGCCGGAAGATCGGGCAAGTCGAAGACACCCAAGCCAGTGCGGAGTTCCAGGACGTGCTGCAACAGGAGAGTGAGCTGACCGCGGGGCACGGCATCCTCCGGGTGATCGGACTCATCTCCGTCTCCGCACCGACCCCGGGTGAGCTCGATGCGGCGGTCGCGCAGATCGAGCAAGCCGCGATCCAGTCCTCCTGCGAAACCCGCAGGCTCGTCGGCCAGCAAGCACAGGCATTCACCGCAGCCGCGCTCCCGCTCTGCCGTCCGCTCTGATCCTGCCTGCGGGTATCCCGGAAGGCCCTGGCGCACCTGGCAGAAGACACCACTCCCCGGAAGGAGCCGATCATGCCCACCCTCCTCGAAGACGCGCAGGACGTCTCTGCTGCTATGCGGAACTTCGCAGATTCGCTTCGCGACGCCGCCGAGCCCGGCGACATCTACCCGATGCTCGGGGAACTCCTCGGCACTTCCCGTTCGCTCACAGCGGTGTTCAACAGGATCTCGGTCGCACTCGCAGACTATCGCCCGCAAGCGACCGACGACCAAGGCAACCCGGAAGCCGGGGCGAATGCCGTGCAGCACACGCTGATCCGGCTGCGGGAGGCCAGGAGTCTCACCGTTCAGTTGGAAGCCGCACTCGATCAAGCCTCGCAATCGGCGGGCACCATCGCCTGGCGCGCGCCGGCCCCCGCTCCTGCCCCGGCACCGCAGCCGCCCCGCTACGTCAACATCGTGTTCTTCCAAGGAGAGGAGGCCGACCGGATCATCGAGACGATCACCATGCACGGCCTGGATGCCGCGTTCGAGCAACTTACCGGGCACGATCACGGCGACGAGACCTTGGACGCTGCCCTCGAGAACGGGTACCTCTACGACCAGCCCCCGACGGGACAGCTCGACCAGGTCGCGACCCGCGACGTGTACACGATGGTCTATAACCCCTTCATGGGGCATGTCGGCCTCTACCGGGAATACGACGCCCTCCCCGATCCCACACTCCTCGGTATCGAAGACCCGCCCGCACACGCCGCTGCCGCAGTGGCGCAGGTGCGGAAGGTATCGCGGGCGGATCGCCTCGGCACCCCGCGAGTGGTCCGGGCCGCCTATCCGACGCGGGCGAGCCTGCGTGGGCGGGGTGCGTGACCGGCCGCCACGCCTCCGATCAGGGGCGACTGCATACCTCGGTGCTCGTCGGCCCGGAAGGCGAACGCCGCGCTCAACGCCGGGCACGCCGCGAGGCCGCCGCCCGGCTCCATGCTGAAGCCCGTTCCGCCCAGGCCGCATCGGCGCGGGCGGAACGGGAAGCGCAGCGGGAGGAACGGCGTGCGACCAGCTACCTGCCCCGAGCCGGAGAAGCCGGGGCGGCGTCGCTTCGCACGCCGGGCAGGTTCCGGCTCCCGCGCCACCAGGACACCTCGGCGACCCTCGCCGGGCACTACCCGTTTCTCGCGGAAGGTGGCCTCGGCTCGGCCGGCACCTTTGTCGGGCAGGACCTCTACTCGGGTGGCTCGTTCGTGTACGACCCGTGGGAACTGTACCGGCAGGGCGTCATCACCGCCCCGAACATGATCCTCGCCGGCATCGTCGGCAGCGGGAAGAGCTCTCTCGCAAAAGCGCTGTACACGCGGGGGCTGCCGTTCGGGCGGCGCGTCTACGTCCCCGGAGACCCGAAAGGCGAACACACCTCCGTCGCTCGCGCCGTCGGCGGGCGCGCGATCCTCCTCGGACCCTCGCTGCCCGCACGCCTGAACCCCCTCGATGCCGGATACCGGGCCGCAGGGATCGCGGACGAGGATTGGAAAGCGCAGGTCGCCGCCCGCCGCCGCGATCTCATCGGCGCACTGTCAGAGACGGTGCTCGACCGTCGCCTCTCGCCGGTCGAGCACACCGCGATCGACGTGGCGCTCGCTGACGCCGTGCGCTCTGCTGAGGTGCCGATCCTGCCGATGGTCGTCGAGCGCATCCTCGAACCCTCACCCGACGACGACCCCGACGGCAGGCTCGCGGAAGACGGCCGCATGGTCGGACACGCACTCCGCCGCCTCGTCGCCGGCGACCTGTCCGGCATGTTCGACGGGCCATCCACGGAGACCTTCGACCCGACGCTGCCGATGCTCTCCCTCGACCTCTCCCGCGTCGCCGAGAACAGCGCCCTGCTCGCAGTACTCATGACGTGCAGCTCGGCCTGGATGGAGGCCGCCCTCCAAGACCCGAACGGCGGCCGGCGTCTCGTCGTCTACGACGAGGCCTGGCGGCTCATGTCCTATCCGAGCCTCCTTGCCCGGATGGATGCGCAGTGGCGGCTGGCTCGTCATTTCGGGATCAGCAACCAGCTCATCTTCCACAAGCTGACCGATCTGGAGAACGTCGGAGATAGCGGGTCGCGGATGCGCGCCCTCGCCTCTTCGCTGCTCGCGAACGCGGAAGTGCGGGTGGTGTACCGGCAGGCGAGCGACCAGCTCGGCGCGACCTCGGAAACCCTCGGACTCACCGGCACCGAACGCTCCCTCCTCCCGACCCTCGGCATCGGCCAAGGCCTGTGGAAGATCAAGGACCGCAGCTTCGTCGTACAACACCAGCTCCACCCAGCAGAATTTGAGCTCTTCGATACTCGCGGCCGGATGCTCTAAGACTCCCGTAAGTTCACGATTCGTGAACCCTGAAATGGTGGGAACTCACGGGTCCAGGTGCTGTTTCAGCGTATCTGGACCCGTGAGTTCGTGCGGGTCAGGCTGGGGTCGCGGCGAGGCGGTTTTGCGCTTCCCATGCCTGGGTCGCGACCTGGACGGCGTCCCATGGGGAGCCGAGGGGTGGGGTGTAGGAGAGGTCGAGTTCGGTGATCTGCTCGATGGTGAGCCCGGCGTAGAGGGCGGTGGCGTAGGTGTCGACGCGTTTGGCGACCTCGGTGCCGCGCCTGCCGACGAGTTGCGCGCCGAGCAATCGGCCATCGCGGGTGTTGCCGGTGATGCGGAAGTGGATGGGGTGCGCGCCGGGGTAGTACCGCTTGTGATCGTCGGCCGCCGCCGCGATCGTCGAGGGCGTGTATCCGGCGGCGATCGCCTCGTGATCGCGCAGGCCGGTGCGGGCGGCGACGAGGTCGAAGACTTTGACGACCTGGGTGCCGACGGAGCCTTGGAAGGCCCGGTTGCCGCCGAGCGCGTTCTCTCCGGCGATGCGGCCCTGCTTGTGGCTCGTGGTACCCAAGGGCAGGTACGTCTGGCCCAGGAGGCGGTGGTGGGTGATGATGCCGTCGCCGGCGGCCCATACGTGCGGGAGCCCGGTGCGCATGTGCTCGTCGACGACCACGGCGCGTCCCGCGCCGAGGCGTGCCCCGGCCCGTTCGAGCAGTTCGGTGTTCGGCCGGACACCGACGACGACGAGGACGAGGTCCGTGGTCTGCGTGAATGGCTGGCCGGCGCGGGTGCCGGTGACGGTGAGGCCGGCCGGGGTCTTCTCGATGCCGGTGACGGTCGTGCCGGTGACGACCTCGACCCCATGCGTGGTGAGCTCGTCGTGGACGAGGGTGCCGAGTTCGGGGTCGAGGGTGGAGAGCACTTCGGGGCCGCGTTGAAGCTGGGTGACCGTCATGTCGCGGGTGATGAAGGCTTCGGCCATCTCAAGGCCGACGTAGCCGGCGCCGACGATGATCGCGGACTGCGGCTGCCGCGCGGTGAGGTCGTGGTCGAGGGCGAAGGTGTCGCCCATCGAGTGGATGACATGCACCCCGTCTACCGGGGTGAGCTGGTCGAGGCCGGCGATGCCAGCGTGGGACGGGAGGGCACCGGTGCCGACGATCAGTTCGTCGTAGCCGATGTCTTCGGTGCGGCCGTCAGGGGTGCGGACGGTGAGGCGCCGCCCTGCGACGTCGATGTCCGTGGCGAAGGTGTTGAGCCGCAGGCTCATCCCGGTCGCTTCCAGGTCGGCGGCGGTGCGGTGCGCGAGCGACTGCCACGGCTGGACTTCGCCGGTGAAGTAGTAGGGGATGCCGCAGATGGAGAAGTTCGGATACTCATCCGCCACCACCACGGTCACGTCGGTGCTGGGGTCGAGTTCGCGGGCGCGGAGGGCGGCGGAGATGCCGGCGTCGGAGCCGCCGATGGCGATCAGGTGGGTCATGGCTGGACCTTTCGATTCGGGACGAGCAGGAGAACAAGGACGGCACTCACAGCGGCGCCGACGAGCTGTGCGGCGACGAACCACACGGCGGAGGTCGGGGCGATGCCGGCGAAGGTGTCGGTGAAGATCCGGCCGATCGTCACGGCCTGGTTGGCGAATGACGTGGAGGAGGTGAACCAGTACGCGGCGCCGATGTAGGCGCCGACCGCGGGGGCGACCAGGGCGCTGCGGCCGGTGCGGGCGAGGGCGAAGATCAGCAGGACGAGGCCTGCGGTGGCGACGACATCGCCGAGCAGATGCCCTGCCGAGAACCGATCCGTCGTGGCGATCGTCGTCGGGGCGTCGAACATCAGGTTCGCCAGCACCGCCCCGCCGATCCCTCCGGCGATCTGCGCGACGAGGTACGCGGTGATCTCGGTCGGCCGGTGTCGGGTGCCGAGGAGCCGGTCGGCGAGGGTAACGACCGGGTTGAAGTGCGCCCCGCTGACGGGCTGGAAGATCAGGATGAGCACGGTCAGGCCGAGCGCGGTCGCCAGCGAGTTCTCCAGCAACTGCAGGCCGACGTCATCTGGCGAGAGTTGCTGGGCGGCGATGCCGGAGCCGACCACGACGGTCACCAGCAGTCCGGTGCCGAGGAACTCGGCGATCGCGCGCCGCCACAGCGGCGAGGAGGTCGATCTTGCGCTTGTTTCGTGGTTCACCTTGACGACGATACATTGCTCAGTCACTATTGAGGTAATGAACATTGAGCGAACTGACTTGACGGGGCGAGTGGCGCGGTATGCGGCGCTGGCCGATCCGGTGCGACTGCGGATCATGGACCTACTGACCCTGGGCGATGTCGCCCCGGTCGAGCTGCAAGCCGGGCTGGGAATCTCGTCCAGCTTGCTCGCGCATCACCTGAACCAGCTCGAGCACGCCGGATTCCTGGTGCGCACTCGGTCTGAGGCCGACCGGCGCCGCACCTACCTGCACCTCGCCCCCGACGCGTTCTCGGGGCTGACCCCGTCGCCGGGGCTCGGGGTGCGGCGGGTGGTGTTCGTCTGCACCGGCAACTCCGCCCGCTCCCAGCTCGCCGCCGCCCTCTGGCACGACGCCAGCGACATCCCGGCAGCCTCGGCCGGCACCCACCCGGCAAACGCCATCGAGCCCGGCGCGATCGCCGCCGCGAACCGGCACGGCCTCACCCTCCGCGCCACCCGGCCGCGCGCACTGGAGGACGTGGCCGAGGCGGACGACTTCGTGGTCACCGTCTGCGACACCGCCCACGAAGAACTCGCCGGCACGGGCGGGGTGCACTGGTCCGTGCCTGACCCCGTGCGCGACGGGTCCGATGCTGCATTCGATGCGGCCTTCGAAGACATCGCCGACCGCATCCAGAGCCTCGCCCCGAGACTGACCACCACCAAAGGATGACGACGCTACCCCGCCAGGGGCGAGCGCTGAACCGATGGCCGCGAGCATCAGTTCTCCATCTGCAGCGCACAGGCGTGAGTGCTCAGGAGGCCGCGTCAGCTCCCGTCCTTGCGGAGCACGAGGAATGCTGCGGCGATCGCGGCGGTGACGATGACGATGTCGGCGACGTTCCCGATGAACCAGTTGCCGTAGGCGAGGAAGTCCACGACGTGCCCCTGCGCGAATCCTGGTTGGCGGAAAAGCCGGTCGCCGGCGTGCGAGGCAGCGGCCCCGCCGAGCGCACCGATCACGATCGCCCATCCGGGGCGTCGGACTCGGAACGCGAACACGATCGCGGTGACCGTGGCCGCGACGGCGATGAGAGCGAACACCCAGGTGGAGCCCTCGCCGAAGGAGAATGCCGCGCCGGGGTTGTAGGCGAGTTGCAGGCCGAGCAGGTCGCCGATCAGCGGGATGCGCTCGTGCTCCGACAGAGTGGCCTCGGCCCATGCCTTCGTCCCCTGATCGATGAAGACGACGACCACGGCGATCAGGAGTGCCCAGGCAGTGAGCCGCCAGCGCCCCCTCTGCGGCCGCTGTTCCGATGCCGACTCAACGTCTGCGTTCGTGTCCGGAGTCATGCGAGGACCTCGAAGAGACGGACGATGACGCCGGACTCGATCAGGATGAACAGGCCCAGGCCGATGAACACGACCGGGACGAGCCAGTGCTCGACGCGCTCGAGCGTCTCGGTGACCGCCTTGTGCGTGCCGATCAGGCGTCCGGCGGCACACCAGACGGCGACGAGGATCAGGAACACGACGATCATGATCACGACGTCGCCGGGAGTGCTGGTGCGGAAGATCGGCGTGTAGAGGGAGATGTTGTCCGCCCCGTTGGCGATCGTGATCCCCGCCACGCCCCACAGGCCTACTGCGGTGATCTTGTCGTCATCGTCGTCACCGTCGCCGTTGCGGCGCAGGCCGCGCACGAGGGTCCAGATGCCGATGGCGAGCGGGATGAGACCGAGGAAGCCCACCCATTCGTCCGGGACGATCGTGAGACCGAGCGCGGCGATCACGCTGATCACGACGAGGGTGATGAACCCGAGATACTGCCCAGCAACGATCTGCCACGGCCGTGGCTTGCCCCGACTGGAGGCAAGGAACAGCACCGTGAGCACGACGATGTCGTCGATGTTGGTCGCAGCGAACAGGCCGATCGCTGAACCGATGGTCGCGAGCATCAGCTCGCCAACTGTGGCGTGCGGGTGCGGGCGGCGCGCAGGCCGTTGAGGATCACGACGACCTCCGCGACCTCGTGGACCAGAACGACAGCCGCGAGTCCCAGCACACCGAACAGCGCCAGCGGGAGCAGTGCGGTGATGATCAGCAGCGACAGGATGATGTTCTGGTTGATGATCCGCCGACCCCGCCGCGCGTGGTCGAACGCCCGCGGGATGAGACGCAGGTCATGGCCGGTGAAGGCCACGTCCGCGGACTCGATCGCTGCATCGGAGCCGGTCGCCCCCATCGCGATGCCGATGTCCGCGGACGCCAGGGCAGGGGCGTCGTTGATGCCGTCGCCGATCATCGCGACCGATTCCGCCTTCGACAGCTCGCCGATTGCGGCCGCCTTGTCCTCGGGACGCAGCTCCGCGCGCACGTCACCGATCCCCGCCTGCGCAGCCAGCGCACGAGCGGTGCGGGCGTTGTCCCCGGTGAGCATCGTCACGCCGATGCCCTGATCCGTGAGCGTACGGACGACCTCCGGGACTTCAGGGCGCAGCTCGTCACGGACGCCGATCGCGGCGACCGGCACTCCACCGCGGTGGACGATCACGACGGTCATGCCCTGTCCCTCAAGAAGCGCGACCCGGTCGCCGAGCTCGCCGACGTCGAGCCAGCGGGGGCTGCCGACCGTGATCGTCACGCCGTCGACGCTGCCTTCGATGCCGTGTCCGGCCTGCTCGGTCACGTCCGCGGCCGCGGAAACGCCCGGGGCGGCGGCGGTGATCGCGGCGGCGAGGGGGTGCGTGCTGTGCTGCTCCAGCGCTGCCGCCCAGGCCAGCGCCTGCGTCTCGGTCACGCCGTCCGCAGTGAGGACTGCGGTGACCGCGGGCTCGTTGCGGGTGAGGGTTCCGGTCTTGTCGACCGCGACGTGCCGGACCGTGCCGAAGCGCTCGAAGACAGCACCGGACTTGATGATCACGCCGAACTTGCTCGCCGCGCCGATCGCGGCGACGACCGTCAGCGGAACCGAGATCGCCAGTGCACACGGAGAGGCGGCGACCAGCACGACAAGCGCGCGGGTGATCCACACCTCCGGATCGCCCAGCAGCGACCCGATGATCGCGACGAGAGCCGCGAGGATCAGAACACCGGGCACCAGCGGGCGGGCAATCCGGTCCGCGAGACGGGCACGCTCGCCCTTCTCCGTCTGCGCCTGCTCCACCAGCTCGACAATGGTGGTGAGCGAGTTGTCGGTGCCCGCCGCGGTCGTCTCGACCTCCAGCGCGCCGGCGCTGTTGATCGCGCCGGCCGACACCGCATCCCCGGGCTCGACCTCGACGGGGATCGACTCCCCGGTGATCGCCGAGGTGTCCAGGCTGGAGCGTCCCGCACGGACGATCCCGTCGGTCGCGATCCGCTCGCCGGGACGGACCACCATGACCTGGCCGACCGTCAGTTCCTTCGCCTGCACCTGCACGAACACGCCGCCCTGCAGCACAGTCGCAGTCTCCGGCACGAGCTTCAGTAGCGCCCGCAGCCCGCCCCGGGCGCGGTCCATCGCCTTGTCCTCCAGGGCCTCAGCAATCGAGTACAGGAACGCCAGCGCCGCGGCCTCCTCCACGTATCCGAGGATGACCGCGCCAATCGCGCTGATCGTCATCAGCAGCCCGATGCCGAGCTTGCCCTTGAACAGCTTCCGGATCGCGCCAGGAGTGAACGTCGACGCCCCGGCCAGCAGCCCCGCCCAGAACAACACCAACGCTGGGATCTCGAGGCCGGACCATTCGAAGATCAGACCCGTCAGGAACGCGACACCGGAGAAGACCGGCAGCAGGATCTCGCGATCCTTCCACCACGGCCCATCGTGGTCATCGTCGTCGCTCTCCACCTCGTCGACCTGCGACCCCGTCACCGCGCTCACGCGTCTACCCCCGTGTCGCAGCATCCGGGCACCGTGCACGCAGAATCCACGCACGGCGCATCCTCATCCACCGCGAGCGTGACGTCGATCAGAGACGTCAACGCAGCCGCGAGGTGTGGGTCCGCGATCTCATAGCGGGTCTGCCTACCCTCAGGTTCAGCAACAACGATCCCGCAATCACGGAGACACGTGAGGTGGTTGGACACATTCGAACGCGTCAACTCCAGCTCGCGCGAGAGCACGGCAGGGTAGCTCGGGTGCTCAAGCAGCGTCATGAGTATCCTGGAACGCGTCGGATCCGCCATGGCCCGGCCCAGCCGGTTCATCACATCAAGTCGCGAAGCAATAGTCAGCACACGATGACTATATAGCCGATGGTGACCTATGGGCAAGCCGTCGACTCTTGTGTCCATCCGCCCTGGTGCCGCTCGCGCACGATGCGGGCCGGGAGGAGCCGCGGGATAAGGTGGACGAAGACGACCATTACGATGAGCTCGACGAGGGGCTGCGTCACCACGACGAGCGGGGCAAGGACGAGGATTACGCGCTGGAGACGGAGCGCACCGACACCCGACTGACCATCCACCACGCCAAGGTCGACGACTCCACCACTCGTCGCAGCTGAGAGCATTTGCTGCGCCTTCGCGGACTGGAACATCGACGAAACCCACGCCGACCTTCGACTCATCATCACCGGGACGCCGCAACAGCTCGCCACGCTCAACGTCCGATAGTCCGCTCACCCGACTCGCGGGAACCTGCTCACCCCTCCCGGTCGAGCCCCTTACTGAGGTCTGGGTCGAGGACGCGGAGGTAGCGGGTGGCAGCGTCGACGCCAATGCCGAAGAGATCGGCGATGCGGCGGACGTCGCCGCCGGTGGCTTGGATTTCTTGGATGATGCGGTCGTTGCGGAGCGCTTGGGCCGAGATCCCGGCTTTCTGCCAGGGAAACTGATGTCCCGGCGGGCTGAGGCGTCCTGCGGTGAGCAGGCTGACGAAGAGGTGTGGGTTGAGGGTCCGCGGCCAGGTCGTCGCCCGGTGGTCGAGCCAGACCGCCAGGCGAACACGGACGGGCTCGGCGAGCGGAATCACCCGCCCGTCGGGGAGGGAGAGTCTGCCATCGATGATGTCGGTGAGTTGGATCTCTCGGATCTGGCCGCTGGTGAGGCCGTCGAACGTGACGATCGAGGTCGCGAGGGCGATGGCCGGGTCTTCGTGGTTCAGGACGGCGAGGATTGTGTCGGTGTCGATCGGGAGTGGGATGCTCTCTCCGGAGTCGGTGAGGGGGATGCCGCGGGTGGGGTCGGCGAAGATGAGCTTGCGGCCCTTGAGGATGCTGAACAGGGTGCGGCATCCGCGCTCGGCCCAGTGTCGTTTCCCGCGCTCGGCCGGGAGGGCGTCGAGGATCATGTCCGTGGTGATCTCGGCGAGAGAGTGATGGCCGGCCGCTGCCCAGTCGGTGATGATCGGCGCGATGCCGAGGATCTGAATCTTCACCGTGGCGGGGTCGCGGGGTTTGCGTCGGGGCGGGGTGCGGCTGCCGTGGATCATGATGTCGAACCAGAGCTCGAGCTGGGTGCGCATCGTGGGCGGGAGGCTCTCGAACTTCCCGTCGAAGTAGCGGTCGATCGTCGGCACCCGGTCATCGATGAGGATGCCTGCGGCGTCGAGGACGTCGAGGGTGGAGACGACGTTCGCGTCGGCATCGTGGCGGCGCAGGCGGAGGACTTCGCTGGCGCGGATCGTGTTCGCGCCGGGGTTGAGGATCTGGAGCATCTTCAACGAGCGGCGGACCTGGTTCGTTTGGCGTTTCGACCAGCCGAAGCGTTCGGCATGCTCGAACACGATCGTGTCGGTGCGGTAGGTCCAGTCGCGGGCCTGCTCGGTCGCCAAACGCCGCAGCACCTCGGGGTCGGGATCGACATCGAACAGGGCCGGCTGTTCGTAGGCAGCGGCCGCAGCCGCGGCGGCTTCGGCGTCGAGGATGATGCGGGAGGCGCGCAAGAGCTGCTTGGGCTGTTTCGGTTTGCGGGGTGCGGGGAGGTTCGCGAAGAAGAGTTGCTGGCCGGCGGTGAGCACGTCGTCGAGGTTCGGGGCGGTGCCCGCGGGGGCGATGCGGCGGGCGGATTCGAGGCAGAGGCGGCAGGCTCCCGTCTCTCCGATCGGGACGTGGCGGCCGCACCAGGCGCAGTCTCCGACCGGGTAGTGGCCTTGCCACCAGCGGCATTGCCAGCATCGCCAGTTGTGGCGACGGTAGACACCCCAGGCCAGGCAGTCCTTGCAAGCACCGAGGTATTCCGGGCTGCCGGGATGGCATCTCTCGCAGAGCCCCTGACTGAAATACGCCGCCGACCCGCATCGTGAGCACGGTGGCGGAGCGAAGGGGCCGCCGGGAAGGCAGGCGTAGCAGTAGTCGACGCGGGGCCGCACCCAGGCCACTCGGGCGACGCCGCAGCCGGTGCATTTCTCCGGTGGGCGCAACCTCGCAGTGGGGCCGGGCGCGGGGCTCATAGCGGTGGCTCTGGCCGGCTCCCGGTGAAGCGGGGACGCACGATCGACGGCGACCCGTTACTGGTCTGCTCCTCGATCTCGGCCTGGGGTTTGCGTGCGGCAGCCGCAGCAAGGTCCGCGGTCAGCAAATCACCGGGGGTGCAGTCCAGTACCGCGCAGATCACGTCGAGGTCATCCAGCCGTAGCGTGGTCGGGGTCGTCGTCCACAGCTTCGACATCTTCCCGACGCTGATCTCCAGACCGGCGTCGGCGAGCATCCGCCGCAGCTCCGAGGACTTCCAGATGCCGCGCTCGGCGGCAGCCATCCGTAGGTTCCATTTCATGGGTTCACACCCTCCCTCCGAATCGGGTCTCCAGACGCCGGTTCGCGTTGACCCATGCCTGTTCGACATGGTCGCTGGAGACGTGAATGTACCGGGTCGTGGTGGAGAGCCACTCGTGTCCGAGGACCTCCTGGATCGCTTTGAGGTCCATGCCCGCCCCGTAGAGCGACGACGCACAGTAGTGCCGCAAAACGTGCGGGGTCATCCGGCCCACCCATGCCGGGAGGAACACTGCGGTCTGTGCTTTCAGGCCCTGCCGCAGCACGTCGTCGCTGGCCCGCTGGCAGCGGCCCAACTCAGCGTCAAACCGCTCCGAGGGAATCATCGGCGCGTCCGGGTCCTCCCAGTCCGGGCCGAACAAGTGACGCACCTCAGCAAGCCACCAATCAATCAGACGGTCCGTGCCGTTGATCGCCGGTACCAATCGCGGTTTCGCACCGCGCCCACGAGAGCCCTTCCCGAACCGGACATGGAGCTTCCCGAGCTCGCCCAGGTCCGGCCGCCAGTCACGGATGTCGAGCTTCGCTGACTCGCTGATCCGCAACCCCAGCCTGCGCCAGAGCGATGCGGCGAAGTAGTCGCGGGCTGCGGGCAGGAACTTCCTCGCGCTCGACAGTGAACTCCGCCAGCCCGCGAACAGCACCTCCACCTCAGCATCCGACGGTGGCACGCGAATCCGACCCAGCGAGTTGCCCGACTGCCGGTTGAACTCGTCGATCGGCTGCTCCAACACGAACCCCGTCAACGCATGCACGTCCGCCTGGTAGCGGGTGATCGCGAAGTCATAGAACTGGGCCAGCACGCCAGCCTTCCCCGCCCTCGTGCTCACCGCCCGACCCGCGCGACGCAGCCCCGACAAGAACCTGTCAGCGTCATCCGGTCCCGCCGTCCACAACGGTGCCGCCAAGCCCTGCCGAAACTCGAACACCGTCGCCCGAGCAACGAGGATGTGCGCGTCGGTCAACCCGGCGGCCGCCATCGCCAGCGCGTACTGATCGACGATCTCCTGCTCGAAATCCGCCGCGTCCTGCTCGTCACGGAACCCGCGGGCACTCCCGATGCTCCGCACCGCAGCGAGCCTCATGACCCCGCCAGTTCACGAACATCACCCATGCATCAACAATACGCCGATTCTTTCACGAATCGTGAACTACTTTCGTGAATCTATGCGAGCGGTGGGAGCCCAGCGCACCTCTCAACTATGAGAGATCAACGCGTGATGCCCGTGCGCAAACTCACGGCAGTTGGGACAACGTCGCCATAAAGATGAACTTCAGGTGACAGAACAAATCTCAACTTGATTTCTGAATCGAAGTATCTCAATATAGAAACATGTCGAAACAAGAGGTCGAGTTAGTCATCGTCGGATCAGGTCCCGCGGGCTATACGGCGGCGATCTACGCTGCCCGTGCGGGTCTTGCCCCGGTGGTGATCGTGGGTTCGGTGACCGCTGGCGGCGCGCTGATGACGACGACCGAGGTTGAGAACTTCCCCGGTTTCATCAACGGCGTTCAGGGTCCGGAACTGATGGATGCGATGCGTGCACAGGCAGAGCGGTTCGGGGCGCGGATCGTCACCGACGATGCGACTCGGCTCGACATCTCTGGGCAGGTGAAGATCATCGAGACTGGTAATGGGGAAACGTATCTCGCGCAGGCGGTGATTCTCGCGATGGGCTCTGCCTACCGCAAGCTCGGCCTCCCCGCTGAGGAGCGACTGTCCGGCCATGGTGTGTCCTGGTGCGCGACGTGCGACGGGTTCTTCTTCCGTGAACGGGAGATCGTGGTGATAGGCGGCGGGGACTCCGCAATGGAGGAGGCACTTTTCCTCACACGTTTCGCGTCGAAGGTGACCCTCGTGCACCGCCGCAATGAGTTTCGAGCCTCAAAGATCATGGCGGAGCGGGCGCTGGCCGATCCGAAGATCCAGGTCGCCTGGAATAGCGAGGTGACGGAGATCATTGGAGACAGCCAAGTCACCGGGATTCGCTTGCGCGATATCGTCACCGGCGAGGAGCATGTGGTAGATGCCACCGGGGTGTTTGTCGCCATCGGTCACGATCCTCGCTCAGAACTCGTCAACGGGCAGGTCGACACAGATGCGGACGGGTATGTGCGAGTCGAGCATCCATCGACCCGGACAAGCCTGTCCGGGGTGTTCGCCGCGGGTGACCTCGTGGACCACACCTACCGGCAAGCAATCACCGCGGCAGGCACCGGGTGTGCCGCCGCACAAGACGCTCAGCACTACCTCTCCAGTCTCACGCCCGTCCAACCGCTCGAAGCCGTCGCCGAAGGAGTTCCCGCATGAGCCTGGTCACTCACGTCACCGACACCACATTCCAAAGCGAAGTACTCAGTTCCGAGCTACCCGTGGTCGTGGACATCTGGGCGTCCTGGTGCGGCCCTTGCAAAGCTATCGCGCCGATCCTTGATGCACTCGCCGCGGAGTACGGCAGCCGGGTCAAGATCGTAAAGGTAGATGCTGACGCGAACCCTCAGACGGTGACCGCTGCTGGTGTGACCTCGATTCCGACGCTCGGCTTCTATCGTGGCGGAGAACGAGTCAGCATGCTGATCGGCGCGCACCCGAAGCCGGTCATTGCTGCGAAGATCCAGGAGCTGCTCGCATGAGTGCGCCAACTACAACTGCCGCCCGTACGACACCGAAACGACTCTCTACCCTCGACAAGTGGTTACCGCTGTGGATCGGACTCGCCATGGTCGCGGGCCTCCTGCTCGGACGCTTCGTTCCCGGGGTCTCCGGCTTGCTGGCCAGGATGGAAGTCGGCGGTATCTCGGTGCCGATCGGGCTCGGGTTGCTAGTGATGATGTACCCGGTGCTCGCCAAGGTTCGCTACGACCGCATCGCGGCAGTCACGGGCGATAAACGCCTGCTCGTCTCGTCGCTGCTGCTGAACTGGGTCGTCGGCCCCGCGGTGATGTTCGCCCTGGCCTGGCTGTTTCTACCTGACCTGCCCGAGTACCGCACCGGCCTCATCATCGTCGGGCTCGCGCGCTGCATCGCGATGGTCGTGATCTGGAACGATCTCGCCTGCGGCGACCGTGAGGCCACCGCAGTGCTCGTCGCGATCAACTCAGTTTTCCAAGTCGTGATGTTCTCGGTGCTCGGCTGGTTCTACCTCACGGTGCTGCCCAGCTGGCTCGGCCTTGACACCCAGGGCCTCGAAGTGTCGGTCTGGCAAATCGCCCTGAACGTGCTCGTGTTCCTCGGCATACCACTCATCGCGGGGTTCGCATCTCGCTGGATCGGCGAGAGGCACCGCGGTCGCGAATGGTACGAGGCGAAGTTTCTTCCCGTGATCGGGCCGTGGGCGCTGTACGGACTGCTGTTCACGATCGTGCTGTTGTTCGCTCTTCAAGGCGACGCCGTGATCCAGAACCCGCTCGACGTGGCCCGGATCGCGCTGCCACTGCTGATCTACTTTGGGCTCATGTGGTTCACAGGCCTGCTACTCGGCAAGGGCCTCGGGCTCGGCTATGCCCGTTCAACTGCCCTCGCGTTCACCGCGGCTGGCAACAACTTCGAGCTTGCCATCGCTGTTGCGATCGGTACCTTCGGCGCAACCAGCGGGCAGGCGCTCGCCGGGGTGGTCGGCCCACTCATCGAGGTGCCCGTGCTCGTCGGCCTCGTCTACGTCTCGCTGTGGGCCGCTCGCGCCTGGTTCCACACTGACCCCTACGCCACCGAAATGAGGGCATCATGACCAGTAGCGTGAACAATCTTGACGAAAGATCATGCACACCAAGCGCATCGCATCCGATCAGTCTCGGTGCCGCGACTACAGTAGCGGGTGCCCTGAAGGCGCTGGCGGATCCACTGCGGTTGCGAATGCTCTCCGCGATCGCGACAGACCCTCGCGGAGAAGCCTGCGTGTGCGACTTGGCGGAACTTGCGGAAGTCTCTCAACCCACTGTCTCTCACCACCTCAAAGTCCTCAAGGACACCGGCTTGCTGAGTTCGGAACGTCGCAGCACCTGGGTGTACTATCGCGTTCAGCCTCATCAGCGAGACGCGGTGACGACACTTCTCGAAGCATTCGCGCCCGCAGCAGTCATTGCAGCAGATCCCAGGGTTGAGTCGCATAGTCCCGACTCCAAAATCGCACCAATGCCAGACATGGATGGTCGCGTCACCAGACTTGCCAGTGAACTTGCAGACGAACTTCCTGAGCTGAATCGCGATCTCGTAGTAGCGATCGTTCGTGAGTCCTACGCCGGGCTAGCTCGCACTGCGAAAGTTGCCCAGCATTTGATCCCACTCACCGAACGATTCGCGCGTCAGCGCCTGACGGATCTGACCCGCGACCGCGCGACCGGGGTGCCGCAAGTGTTGTTCGTTTGCGTCGCCAACGCGGGCCGCTCCCAGCTCGCAGCCGCCCTAGTCAACCGCATCGCGGAAGGACGCGTGATCGCACGTTCTGCCGGCTCCGCACCCGCTTCGGAAGTCCATCCTCACGTCCGCTCGCTACTTACCGAGATCGACGGCGAGGACCAGGCTCAGGAACGCTTCCCGAAGCCGCTGACCGATGACGCGGTGCGCGCAGCAGATGTGGTCGTCACGATGGGATGCGGAGATGTATGCCCGATAATCCCCGGCGTCCGCTATGAGGATTGGGCGGTCGGCGATCCGGCGCTCGCTTCTTCCGAAGGCGTCCAGGCCATTCGGGAGGATATTGAGAGCCGTGTCCGTGTACTTGTTGGCGCGCTCCTGACAGACCAAGAGCTAAAGAACGAAGAAGAGGAATACCCACATGGCTGACCAGAAGCCCTCAGTCCTGTTCGTCTGCGTCCACAACGCTGGTCGTTCGCAGATGGCAGCGGGCTATTTGCGACACTTCGCCGGCGACCGAATCGAGGTCCGATCTGCCGGGTCCATGCCTGCAGAGCAGATAAACCCTGTAGCAGTCGCGGCGATGCAGGAGGATCGAATCGATATCACGGCAGAGGCGCCTAAAGTACTGACGACCGAAGCCGTGGAAGCATCGGATGTTGTGATCACGATGGGCTGCGGCGATGCATGCCCGTTCTTCCCGGGAAAACGCTACGAAGACTGGAAACTCGACGACCCGGCAGGTCAGGGAATCGAAGCCGTACGCCCGATTCGCGATGACATCAAGACCCGAATCGAGGCATTGGTCGCTGAATTGCTCTGAAGACGACGGCCGTCATGACAGCAGACACCATAGGTCTCAGTTCCAGCTTGGATGCCATCGTCATCGGCGGGGGGCAGACCGGCCTCGCCGCAGGCTACTACTTGCGTCGGGCGGGGCTCCGCTTTGCGATTCTCGATGCTTCAAAACTCGCAGGGGGTGCTTGGCGGCAGGCATGGGATTCCCTACACCTGTTCTCACCCGCTGAGCACAGTTCGCTGCCTGGTTGGGGGATGCCTCCCCAGGAAGGCGAAACTTTTCAAGGTGGCGAGCCAAAGACAAGCCACCGAACGCACAGGTGTTTCCGTTTCCGAGCTTACTGACCTCGGTGACATAGTGATGGTACCGTCGCTGCGCGCAGCCCGTGACCGTGGCATGGTACGCACTCACCCAATGTTACGGCGTTCAGCACGAACGGAATCACCTGGAACGATGGTAGCGAATGGCACTGCGACGTCATCATCTGGTGCACAGGATTTCGGCCCGAGCTAACCCACCTCGCGCCGATCAATCTCACCCCCGAAGAGGGAGTGCCTCGCACCCGTGGAACCCGCTCAATCGATGAGTCGCGGCTGCAGTTGCTTGGCTACGGTGACTGGAGTGGTGTAGCTTCGGCCACCATCATCGGCGCTGGCCGCACCCCGCGGGCGGCCGTGGCGGAACTCTCCGGGCTCTGATTGTGGGGACAGCCGATCGATATTTCGGTGGACGCCCCGAGCTGCGGACCGAAGCGGGAGCCCAGGCCTAAAGTGCGACCAAAAGTCCCCGGATGTTCCGCTGAGATTAACCACTCGTTCATATAGATGAGCTTCTATGGTTCTGTTGATAGATGGTTATCTATCAATCAGATGGCGTTCTCGCCGTCATAGATCGATCAACACATCGAGAACCGAAGGAAGACATGACCGTGAAAATGAACACCCTCAAGCGTACGACGCTGGTAGCAGCAGCGCTTATTAGCGCCTTCGCGTTGAGCGCCTGCGGTGGTCAGTCCACCGGAAACAGTTCGGAAGGGAACGGACTCGCTGGCTCCGTGACAACCGACGGCTCGTCAACCGTGGCGCCGCTCACCGAGGCCGCGGCGGATCTCTTCCGCGATGAGACCCCGGATGTGAACGTCTCTGTGGCGACCTCGGGGACAGGTGGCGGCTTCAAGACGTTCTGCGCGGGCGAAACCGACATCTCCAACGCCTCACGTGAGATCAAAGACGAAGAAGCTACCACTTGCGCCGATAACGGGATCGAGTATACGGAGATCGTCGCTGCAAACGACGGGCTCTCAGTGATCGTCAACACAGAGAATGACTGGGCCGAAGATCTCACGGTTGAGCAGCTCAACAAGATCTGGGGCCCGGAGGCAGAAGGCGTCATCACGAACTGGAACCAGGTAGACCCAAGCTTCCCCAATGTCCCGATTACACTCTTCGGCGCGGGCACCGATTCGGGCACCTTCGACTACTTCACCGACGCAATAAACGGAGAAGAAGGGGCAATCCGTACTGACTACAGCCCCTCAGAAGACGACAACATCACCATTCAGGGTGTGAGTGGCGACAAGGGCGCGATCGGCTTTCTCGGCTTGAGCTATGTCGAAGAGAACGCAGGTGTGATCAAGGCAGTCAAGGTCGATGGAGTGATGCCGAGCACCGAGACCGTTCAGGACGGGACATACACGCCGCTAGGTCGACCCTTGTTCATCTATGTAAACAACGCCTCTTACGTGGAGAAGTCGCAGGTTGCTGCCTTTGTGGATTTCTATGTCGCAAATGCCGCAGCGATCTCCGAGCGCGCCCTGTTTGTGCCGCTGACTGAGGACCAGATCACTACGGCCGCTGACGAGCTTGCCTCTCTCGGCTAGTTCTGAACCTACTAAAAAGGTTTCGTCGATGACGACCACGATTGAGAGGCCGGGGAGCCATTTCACTAGCACGGCTCCCCGGCCGGGCGGCCAGTTCACTGGCCGCCCCCGCCCTGGCGAGTTCGTAATCCGCCTACTTCTGCGTGGTGCCGCCGCGATCACCGTGATCACCACGCTGGGGATTCTCCTCGCGCTACTCATTCCCTCACTCGGGTTTTTCTCGGAGGTACCGGTATTCGAGTTCCTCTTCGGTACTCGCTGGGCGCCAAGGTTCGCCGATGCATCATTCGGGGTACTGCCTCTGGTTACAGCGACGCTCTGGACCACAGTGATCGCGCTACTCGTGGCAGTACCGTTCGGGCTAGGAGCGGCGATCCTACTTGCTGAATACGCGAAGCCTCGATTGCGCAAGGTACTCAAGCCAATACTCGAGATTCTTGCGGGAGTTCCCACCGTCGTCTACGGGTTCTTCGCGTTACAGTTCGTCCAAACGATTGTGCTGAGGGACTGGCTGCAGTTACCTACTGGGGCATTCAGCGTACTTGCCGCAGGTCTGGTCATGGGCGTCATGATCATTCCCACAATCGCCTCGATTGCGGAAGACGCAATGTCGGCAGTGCCAAACAGCCTTCGTCAAGGCAGCGCGGCACTTGGCGCCAATCGGATGCAAACCACGCTCCGCGTCGTGTTTCCAGCAGCGCTCTCGGGCATCGTTGCGGCCATCGTTCTGGGAATATCCAGAGCTGTTGGGGAGACCATGATTGTCGCGATTGCAGCCGGAAGCCAAGCAAAAATCGTTACAAACCCGCTTGACCAGGGGCAGACCATGACAGGGTTCATCGCGAACGCTGCGCTCGGCGACTCAAGGGTCGGCAGCATTGAGTACAACACACTCTTCGCTGTCGGACTTCTTCTATTCCTGATCACGCTACTGATCAACTTCATCAGCATCCGCGTCGTCCGCCGGTTCCGAGAGGCCTATTGATGAACACAAACCTCCAGCGTGGCCCCGCCCCGGCTGCGAGCTCGCGCGGCCTCGCAACTGGGCGCAATGGCGAGCTTCGGCCATCCGCACTCGCATTTCTCATACTCATCTGGTTGGCGCTCTTTGTCGCTCTCACTGTACTTGCAACCCTGCTCGTGACTATCGTGATGTCCGGGCAGAATAAGTTCTCTTGGCAACTCCTCACCGCATTTCCTTCCGCCGACCCCGAGGAAGCCGGAGCCCGGCCCGCAATCTTGGGCTCGATCTGGGTCATATGCACCACAGCGGTGCTCACCCTCCCGCTCGGCATCGCTGCGGCGGTACATCTTGAAGAGTTTGCGGACCGGAAAAAATGGTTCAATCGCGTCATCGAACTCAACGTACAGAATCTCGCCGCGGTGCCTTCCATTGTCTACGGGTTGCTCGCGCTCTCCTTCTTGACCCTGCTGAATGTGACAAACAAGAACATCGTTATTGGCGGAGCTCTCGCGCTCACTTTGCTCATTCTGCCGGTGATCATCATCTCTACTCGAGAAGCACTTCGGGCGGTGCCGCGCGAGATCCGAGATGGTTCGCTCGCGCTCGGCGCTACGCCGTGGCAAACCACATGGCGACAGGTGCTTCCGTCGTCGGTTCCGGGTATCGCGACGGGTTCGATTCTCGCCCTTTCGCGGGCCCTAGGAGAAGCTGCACCTCTACTCGTTCTCGGCGCGCTGGTGTACATCACCTTTGACCCCAACGGCCTGCTCAGCGGCTATACGACCCTTCCCATACAGATTTTCAACTGGACAGGTCGCCCGCAAGCAGGGTTCCATGAACTCGCGGCTGCCACCAGCGTGCTGCTCCTGATCGTCCTCATCCTAATGAACGGTCTCGCGATCTTCATCCGCAACAAGTACCAGAAACGGTGGTAACCCCATGACTGATCTCCACGCTGCCTTCCAGACTCCCCATCCTTCGGGTCAGGAGGAGACATTGCCAAGCACGACAAGTGTCGTTCACGGCATTATGCGATGCGAGGACGTGAACGTTTACTATGGAGATTTTCGTGCGGTCACTGGTGTCGATCTTGAGTTCGGACGGAATGAGATCACCGCGCTCATCGGCCCATCAGGCTGTGGCAAGTCCACACTGCTGCGCTCGTTGAACCGCATGAATGACCTTGTCGACGGGGCACGAGTAGAGGGGGGTGTTCTCTTCCAGGAGGAAAACATCTACGGGAAAGGCGTTGACCCGATCGAGGTGCGCCGACGCATCGGCATGGTGTTCCAGAAGCCCAATCCGTTCCCGAAGTCCATTTACGACAATATCGCTTATGGGCCACGGGTCACCGGAATGAAGGTTGACTCGATGGATGACCTCGTCGAAGAGGCCCTCACACATGCTGCTCTTTGGCATGAAGTTAAGGACAAGCTCAAACAGTCTGCGTTCGGACTTTCAGGCGGTCAACAGCAGCGGCTTTGTATCGCTCGCACGATCGCTGTGCGTCCAGATGTGATCCTGATGGACGAGCCCTGCTCTGCGCTTGACCCGATTGCGACTTCGCGCATTGAAGATCTCATGAATGATCTGAAGCGCGACTATACGATCATAATTGTTACGCATAATATGCAGCAGGCGGCCCGGGTAGCAGACCGTACTGCGTTCTTCACTGCACTTGCTGATGAGACAACCGGCGATCGCACCGGGGTGCTTGTCGAGTATGGCCTGACTAAGCAGATCTTTGATACGCCAGCGGATCAACGCACCGAAGACTACATCAGCGGGAAGTTCGGATGATTGCGCAAGGTCAGAGACTCACAACACGTTTCATTTTGCTCTCCACGGAGGCTCGTTCTCTCCGCGGTAGTAGGGCTGAGTTCCTTCACTTCGGGTTTCCGCTTACGCGGCATGCGGAGGCTATAGATGCGCTTGCGGATCTCGCACACGATCCTTACACCGCCTTGATAGTTGCAGCTGAGCCAGAGCTTGAACTGGTTCCGCGGGTACTGCAGGTCGCCTGTGGAATTCCGGATCGCTCTGTGTACCTCGCGACTCGCGCATCAACGCAGGAGCATGTCATCAACGCCGCAGTCAGGTCAGGAGTTCAGGGATTCCTGACGTTGCCACTCACCCCGCATGGTCTTCACGACGCGCTCGCGATCTCCCCGCCTCCTGCGCCCGGAGAACGTGAGATTCAGTTCCACGACCTCATAGTGCATCTCGATGAGCAGCGGGTCAGTTGGAAAGAGAAATCCTTGATCCTCCCCGTAGGCGAGTTCAAGCTTCTGAGCTACATCGCACAGGCCTACCCTGAAACAATCACACTCGACACTCTTATATCGGTGTATGGGGCCACTCCTGACAAAAGAAAGTCCTCGGTTCGTACAGCGATCGCGAGACTCCGGCGCAGGCTTCGAGGCCTCGATCCTGGTGCAGACTTCATCCGGACAGTTCAGTTCGCCGGCTACTCCCTATCTGCCTGACCCATGTCGTGGAGAAGGCTAGCCACTCGATCACGAATCTCATCCCTGATGCGCCGCAGCCCCGAATCATCGAGCATCAAAGGATCTTCCAGATCCCAATCCAGATAGCGCCGACCCGGGAATACTGGGCATGCATCGCCACATCCCATGGTGACCACATAGTCTGCTGCGCGTACGACTTCATCTGTGAGAGGTTTTGGGAACTCGCCCCACACTGGGATACCGAGTTCTTCCATCGCTGCTACCACTCTCGGATGCGCCTCACTGCTTGGTTCTGATCCAGCAGTCCGAACGTGCACGCGATCCCTTGCGAAATGGCGCATAAATGCGCCCGCCATCTGTGATCGACCAGCGTTGTGGACACATACAAAAAGAACTTCCGGCGAACGGTGGAGACGCAACCCTCGCACAGATGCCAGCGCCTCTAACCGATCCGCCGCATATCTAGCGGTGAGCGACATGATGTGAGCATGCACTCTCGCGCGATTTGTGAGCAAAAGATAGCTCTCAACGACATAACGCGCAACTGTTTCTGGCGAAAAGATACTGTGGAATCGATAACCTAAATCATCAATGATCGTTGTTACGGCGGGAGGCAGCGCCGCGAGGGGTGTGGACGGCAAATCTGCCTCGCCGGTGATGGCTCCTACGAGTAGCCTTCCAAACCGGACCCAGGCGTTGGCTGTGAGTACGGGTTCAGCTGTCTCGATGCGTTGAACCAGGCCTGCCTCCATCAGCGTGTCGATTCTGCGGGCGATCTCTGAGGTCTCCATCTGGAATCTCGCCATCAACATCCTGGGGGTAGACCCAGCGGCGATTGCGCTGAGCAAGGTGAGATTCAGCGGATCGCTGAGTACCGCTGCCTGAGCTGCACGCTCTATCGCTGCTTCATAGTCAAGTGGTGCACCAATTCGACCCACCGAAGCTGCTCTAGTCATCTCAATAGGTCTTCTACGGAAGCGCGGCGTTCCTTTGGAACGGACAATCGGATGACCTTGCCTTCTGGACGACGAACCAGGTATCCATCAGCGACAAGGATATGCACATGGTGAGTCACCGTCGGCTGACGTAAGCCCAGAACCTGTGCCAGTTGGCCGACTGTCAAACAGCCTTGTTCGGAGTTGATGATCGAACTGAGGATCTGAAGACGAGTCGGATCGGCAACCGCGCGGAGTGAACGCGCCAACTCCTCAGCAATTGCCCGATCTAAAGGCGCACCAGGTGCAGGCTCATTCGACTTCGGGTACGGCAGCATAGAAGACAGTCTATTGCTGGATCTTTGACCTCGGTCAGCCCGGACGGCGGAAGCGATTCTCTTTGCTTTCAGTGGAGCTGACTCCCTGAGCACATTTCGAGCGAGGTTCCCGAGCACTCACGACCACCAGCACTGTTCCGATTGCGGCCACGGCCGAGAGCACACCGAACCCCATCGCATAGCTCCCTGTTACCAGCGCGAGGATGCTGCCTCCCCAGGGAGCTATTGCGGCTGCAAGCAGAACCGGCAGACTGAATGCAGCGGATAGGTGCCCGTAGGCCCGGTGCCCCCATCGCTCTGTAACCGCAGTCGCCTGGAGTAGAGTTGCGATTCCTCTTCCTATGCCGGCCATCATCGACATCGCTATGAGGTATGGGGTTGGTCCCGGAACGAACGCTAGTGCAGCCGTACTTATCGTGACTATTCCAAAGACCAGCGCTGTGCGTACTGCGAGCGAGGCCCAGCGCGCAAACACTGCGTAGAAGAGCCGGCCGGCGACCTGCCCGACTCCTCCTAGCCCAAGTATCCACGCGGCAGTTTGCGAGGTGAGGCCCCGTTCGAGCATTAGTGGCACTGTGGCAAGCAGCGTGGCGTACATCGTGATGGACGCAAGAGTCATTCCAGCCGAGAGTAGCCAGAACCTCCTAGTCTTGATAACGGTTGATGTATACGCTCGTTCTGCGCCGTGATCTTTGCTCCTGGCGTGCTCCTGAACGGGCCAAGGCCTGCGAAGCAAAACTCCGTGCAATGGGATCGTAAAGGCTGCAAGAATCACCGCTGCCCACAAATATGTGGCCCGCCACCCGAGACTGGTACTCATCGTCGCGGCGAGCGGCGCGAACACCGTGCTCGCGAGTCCGGCGACCAGTGTCAGCGTAGTGAGTGCGTTGAGACCACGAGTAGAGAACCATCCAGTGATCGCGGCGAAGGCCGGTGGGTAGAGCACTCCGGCCATTGCCGCTCCGGCCATCACCCACCCGATATAGAATATCGACAGGGTCTGCGCTGAGGCGACAACGCCCAAAGCAAGGGTAGCGAGCACGGAGCCCGTGGTCATGACCCAACGCGGCCCGTGCCGATCGATGAGACGCCCCACCGGTACTCCGAGGAATGCCGAAACCACCAAAGCCAAGGAAAATGCGGCCGTCACCACTGTAGGTGACCAGCCGGTGCCTGAACTGATGTGCGGGGCGACTACTGGGAATGTGTAGTACAGCAACCCCCACGATACGATCTCGGTTAAACACAGTGATGCGAGAACGACTCCAAGCGCAGGCCGCCGTCGGCTCTCCGCTGGGCGATGTGTTCGCCTGTACAACCGTAACCACTCTCTACTGGTTGGTGAGTGCTGTAACCACAAGCGTTGCGTCGCGGTGAACGCCACGTAACGTATTTGACGCGAACGAGCGCTGAAACTCGAGCCCCAAGAACCCGAGCCCCGGTACCCTCGTCGACACACCGCCCCGATGCCGAGGCATCTCGGCCTGGTCGAGCGCGCCGAGCACATCCAGGTAGGGCAGATTGGGGCGGTAACCGGTTGCGAAGATCACCGCATCAATCTTCTCCTCTCGGCCGCTAGCCCAGGTCACGCCATCTGACGTGAATGACCTGAACATCGGCTGCTGATCCAGGGCTCCGGTTGCCAGGGCGGCGCGGAAGGCACCCGCGTCTATCACTGGGTTCCTCTTGATGATCCGGTTCAACACCTTTGGCGGCAGACGGTCGAAGCGGCTACGGGTGAGCCACCAGTGCAGATCACGGCTGCCGATCTGCTGCGATGCGAACCTGATCCGATCCCGCACCACCAAAGACACCTGCGACACCTGCGCGAGCTCGTAAGCAATCTGGATCGCGGAGTTTCCTGCCCCGACAACCAGCACCCGCTGGTTTGCGAACGCACCGGGAGCGCGGTAGTCAGCCACATGCAATATCTCGCCAACGAACTTCTCATTGCCCGGAATCTTCGGCAAGTGTGGGTTCTCGAATGAGCCAGTCGCCGCGACCACCGCATCCCCGGTAATGTTGCTGGCATCGGCAAGCTCCACCGCGAACCCCTCGCCGTCAGCGGCAATGTCGAGCACACGGGCATTGGTGCGGATGTCGACTTCAAGCCAGGCGGCATAGCCGCGCAGATACTCGGTCACTTCATCGCGAGACGGATAGCCGTCCGGTGGGCCAAGGAACGGAAACCCAGGGAAGGTGCTGAACCGACGCGGCGAAAAGAGCCGCAGACTGTCGTAGTAACGCGGCCACGACCCCACCGGCTCCGGCCCCGCCTCGAGCACCACGGGTTCCCAGCCTCGCTCGCGGCCAGCACGCGCGGCGGCGAGCCCGGACTGACCACCACCGACGACCAGTAGGCGACCACGCCTCACCCGCCAGCCCTGCTGCCGAACTGGACAAGCTGCGGTGCCGGAGCGCAGCAGCCACCAGTAGCGGGCGCCGGAGCGTCGAAAAGGCCCGAACCGCCACACACCCCCGTGTCCGGCAGCGTCAGTTCCACACGAGCTGCGGCCTCGTGATCGCCGGCGAGTTCAGCGGCGATGGAGCGCACCTGCTCATACCCGGTCATCGCGAGAAACGTGGGCGCACGCCCATAGGACTTCGCCCCCACGATGAAGAACCCCGGCTCCGGATGCGCGAGCTCCGCCGCCCCGGTCGCGCGCACCGAGCCGCAGGAGTGGATGTTCGGGTCGACCTCGCTCGCGACCTGCACCGGAGCCTGGAGACGGAAGTCCAGCTCGAGCCGGATCTCCGAAAGGAACGACAGGTCCGGACGGAACCCCGTCAACACGAACACCCGAGCGGCCGGATCGAGCAGCCGCCCATCCTCCGCGGTGACGATCACCTGGCCATCGGTAGTGAGGGTGAGGGCGTCGGTGCGGAACCCGGTCATGAGCGTCACCAGACCCTCATCGACGGCCTGCTTCGCGCGCTGACCGAGCGCGCCCCGCTCTGCCAGCTCATCAGCGGCACCGCCGCCGAAAGTGTTCCCGACACTACCGCGCCGCAGCAGCCACGACACCCGCGTACCCGGGCGATCACGCACAGTCTCGGCGAGTTGGATGATCGCGGTCGCCGCTGAATGCCCGTTCCCGATTACGACAACGTGCCGACCTGCGAACGTCTGCGCTTCGATCTCGTCGGGGATACGATGCGCGACGAGTCCGGCAGTGACGGCGGCCTGTTCACCGAGCGCAGGAAGCCCGGAGGCCCCCGCCGGGGAGGCAGTCGTCCAGGTACCCGAGGCGTCGATCACCGCACGTGCCTCCACCCGAGCCTCAGTGCCATCGCCATCTCGGGTGAGCACTACAAAGGGCTGCTCGGCGCGGCCGGCATCTACGGAGAGATCCCTGCCCTTCCGCGCAACCCCGATCACGCGGATGCCCGTACGCACACGGTCGCCGAGCGCCCTGGCGAGCGGCGCGAGGTAAGTGCCAATCCATTCAGCGCCAGTCGGATACCCGGATGCGGGTGCAGCCCAGCCCGAGGGGGTAAGCATGCGCTCAGCCGCTGAGTCGACCAGCTCCGGCCATGGGGAGAACAGGCGCACATGCCCCCACTCCGCGACTGCAGCCGCAGCGGTCTCTCCAGCTTCGAGGATCAACGGCTCGATCCCACGCTCCAACAACTGCGCACCGGCGGCGAGCCCCTGCGGGCCAGCCCCGATCACGACCACGGGCAGTTCCATCACAACCTCCACATATCGACAAACATCAATAGGTAATATGTTTCCATGACGTATCGACAAATGTCAATACGTCGGGCAGGATGGAACCATGACCCGCACCCAGACCACCACCGAAACGCCCACCGTCGCGTGCTGCGCGCCGGGCGTCCAGCCGATCACTGACGAACACGCGGCCGACCTTGCCCGGGTATTCAAGGCGCTCGGCGACCCTGCCCGGGTGAAGCTCTTCTCCCTCATCGTCGCTTCCGCCTCCGGCGAGATGTGCGTCTGCGATCTCACTGACCCGGTGGGTTTGTCACAGCCGACGGTGTCGCATCATATGAAGCTCCTCGTCGACGCGGGGCTCGTCACTCGTGAACAGCGCGGACGCTGGGCGTATTACGCGCCCACGCCCGGCCCGCTCTTGGCCGCGACGCGACACCTTTCGGAGGTGTGAACGCAAAGAGATCCGGTCTATGACCGGAACAACGACCAGAAGACCTATAGGGCAGTCATCCGGGCCATATTTTCCACCGGCTAGGCTACGGCCTGTTCGCCTGGAATACGGCTTATGCAGGTGAGCACTCTAGCAGCGCCTTGTCACTGTCAGCGAGAAGGTTGGGCTACTCAGGTACGCCGTGCCCCGCCCGTCTCGGGGCGATCCGTGTGGCCAGTGACGGTCGCGAACATTCCCTCCTGCATTGACCCCACGCATTAGTCATAAGAGCCGACCGCACCCTACTTAATGAGCAGGAGGCGCACCTGACTGTTGGCCGTCCTCAACTCTGGCGGCGGCACTCGTTCACTCAGTCAGGAGTTCTCATGTCGCATACCGTTCTCGTGCCACCCGATACCGCGCCACCGCCGGGGCGAGCCGTCGCCCGGCTGTCGGCGATCCTCACCGTGCTGCTGATGCTCTTCGGGGGCCTGTTCTTCACTCCGGCACCCGCGCAGGCCGCGACCCTCGGGGTAGGGTACGGCAACGAGGATCTGTGGCTCGGCAGCTTCGCAAGCCACGGCCGGCAAGCGTACTGCATGGACCTGCTCGCGCTGCCGCCCTACGGCAGTACGCAGCATCCGGAGTTGAAGACCACACTCGATAGCCTGAACGAGACGGAACTGGCACGGCTCAACTACGTCATGGGCCGGTGGGGTGAATCGCAGGACCCGAACATCACCTCAGCAGTGCAGATGTACGTGTGGGATGTCGCCGACCACGGCAACTACGTGGGCCAGGGCGGTGACGGGCACTTCGTCACCCGGGTGCCCGCGAACGTGCGGGCCACGGTGCTCGCGAACCTCGCCGCGATGCGCGATGCCGCGGCGGCGAACGCGGTCGCGAATCCGTCGGTGTCGATGTCGATTCAGATGGACGACCAGTACCACGGACAGCTCACCATCAGCACGAACCCCGCCACTGCGACCGGCACCGTCACTCTCACCGGCGGCATCTTCGCGAACGGTTCCGCGACCGCGACGCTCGGCGCGGGCACGCATCAGATCGTCGGCACCCCCGCCGAGGGGGCTCCCGAATACCGGATCGAAGCGAAAATGTCCGCGCCTGCGGTCGGGTACGGCGCCGGCGTCGACCTGTTCTACACCCCTGGTGAGCAGCGGATCCTCGGAACCGCGTCCTTCGAGCCGCTGACCGCGACCGCGCAGTCCCCGGTGATTCCGCTGGACTTCCAGCCGATCATCGAAACGCAGGTGTCCTCGAAGTTCGTGCAGGCGGGTGATCCGATGCTGGATGACCTCACCGTGTCGGTGACCAAGCACTCCTGGATCAAGATCGACGGCCAGCCCGTGCCGGTGGTCGCGGAGGGCCGCCTCTATGGTCCATTCGATTCTCAACCGGCTGAGGCGAACGCGCCACCTGCGGGTGCGCCGCTCGCCGGCACCGAAGAGCTCACCCTCACCCATGCCGGTCACTATGTCTCGCCGGGCACGATCATCGCGCCCGAGTCAGGGTTCTACACCTGGGTGTGGTCGATCGACAAGACCGCGCAGGGCGACTGGGGGAAGTACCTCACCGATTCCTTCACCGACAGGTTCGGGCGGGTCGCAGAGACCAGTGTGGTGCCGTTCCAGCCGGAGGCGGTGTCGCAGGCGAATGGCCGGCTGGTGAAGCCTGGCGATGAGGTGACCGACACCATCACGGTCGCATCCACGAACGGGGCCTGGCTGGAACAGAACGGCGAGCCGATCCCGGTGGTCTTCGAGGGCTCCGCCTACCAAATCCCCGGCACCCTGCCGCCAGCGCAGAGCACGGAGATTCCTGCGGGTGCGGTGCCGCTCGGCACCGTCACGGTGACCGCGACCGGGCCAGGCACCTACACCTCACCGAAGGTGACACTTCCGGATGCGGGGTTCGTGACCTGGGTGTGGGAGGTCAAGAAGAGCAGCCAGCCGGAATGGGTGAGACCGTTCATCGCCTCAGACTGGCGCGACGACTACGGCATCAACGTCGAGACGCACAGCGTCCGCTGGCCCCTCACCATCACCTCGGAAGTCCGGGAGTACAACGTCCACAAGGGCGGGCGAGCGTTCGACCGGATCACCGTCAGCGGGTTCCCCGAAAACCATCCCGAGTTCGAGGGTGACGGCTACTGGCAGCCCGACGCGAAGGAACTCACGCACACCGTCTACGGCCCGTTCGCTACCGATGCGGAGCTGACCGAGGATATGGAGCTGGATGATGCGCCGGTGCTGACCCGGATCACGACGCCGGCGAAGAACGGGGTCTACGACATCGGCTACGGCGAGGACGATCGGATTCAGCCGACGGAGCCCGGCTACTACGTCGTGGTGACCCATTTCGAGGGCGACGACCGGGTGCAGCCGTTCACGTCGTCGCCGGCTGACATCTGGGAGCGATTCTTCGTCCCAGGGCCCGAGCAGCCGCTCTCGGTGGTAACGCAGGCGCAGGCGCAGGCGTTCGTCGGCGACCCCTTCGAGGACACCGCACTCGTACAAGGCTCCGCAATCCCCGAGGGCGCGTACCTGGTATTCCGCGCCTACGGGCCGCAGCTCGCAGGCGAAGACCCCGTGTGCGAGGTGCCGTTTTTCGTTTCGGAGCAGATCGCCGTAACCGAGGCCGGCCACTACCGCTCCGGTACGACGAGCACCGATGCGGCCGGGAACGTGTACTGGGTCGAGACCCTGTACGGGAAGGACGGGAACGTGCTCGCCGAGGGCCGATGCGGCGCGCCGGGCGAAACGACCGTCGTGAGCGTACGCCCGCCGGGTACCCCGGAGACGCCGACGCCGGACAAGCCGGAACTGCCTGAGCTGCCGCCGGAGCTCGCACTCACCGGCGGCACCGCCTGGGGTGCCTGGGTCGGTGGCGTGGCGGCCGTCCTGCTCCTCGCGGCCGGGGCGACGCTCTGGTTCGGCCGGAAGCTGGCGCTCCATCGTGAGCGCATGCAGGACGAGGACGAGGAGGTGACGATCGACGAACTCATGAATCAGTAACGCACCCCCACAGGACGGGCGGAACCCGCAGACCCCTACCCCCAGGTCTGCCGGCTCCGCCCGTCTCTCATGTCGTCGCTGACGCACCTCATTCCTGTAGACGGTCACACGAAAGATGAGGAGGGCCGACGATGGCGACGTTCTCGGAGGACATGCTCACCCGGATGGAGCTGACGGCGCTCGCCGAGCCCGGCAACCCGGTCACGGGCCAGCTCGTGCGCGCGATCGGGCTGAGCGAGACGCTCGCCTTGATCCGCGACTCGGGTGCGGCGATCCCCGCCGCGGTCGATCCGCTCCAAGGGGTCCGGTGGCGGCAAGCCGCCGCCACCCGCCAGCGCGACGCGCTCCGGGATCAGATCGCCGACCTCACCGACCGGCACGACTTCCGGGTGCTCACCCCAGGTGGGGCGGGGTGGCCGGTCGCGCTGAACGATCTCGGGGATCGGGCACCGCTCCTGTTGTGGGCGCGCGGGAACCCGGAACTCCTCACAGCCTCCGTGTCGTCGCGGGTGACGATCACCGGGGCCCGAGCCGCGACCGCCTATGGCGTGCACGTCACGCAAGAGCTCGCGGAAGACCTGGCCGAACTCCCGCGTATCATCGTCTCCGGTGGCGCCTACGGCGTCGACGCCGCCGCGCACCGCGCCGCCCTCACGACGGGTCCTGCCTCCACGATGGTCGTGTCTGCCAGCGGGCTCGACCGCCCGTATCCCGCCGCGCAGGCTGAGCTGTTCGAGCGGATCGTGGTGCAGGCCGGCATCCAGATCAGCGAGACCCCGCCCGGGCACAGTCCGTCGCGGGAACGGTTCGTCGCCCGCGCCCGGCTCCTCGCAGCGCTCAGCGGGGCGACGATCATTCCCGAGGCCGGAGCGCGCTCGGGGTCGCTGCTGGTCGCGGCGCGCGCGTTCGAGCTTGGCCGTCCGGTCGGTGCAGTTCCGGGCCCGGTCACCTCGGCATCGTCGGCGGGCTGTCACCGGCTCATGCGGGAAGGCATCGCCGAGACCGTCACCCGTGCCAGTGAAGTCGCCGAGCTGATGGACCCGTCGCCGTTCCCGCTCGCCCCGGCCTATCAGCAGGTCGCCCGCCGCGCCGCACCCGAGCACAGCCGCGCTGCACGCCGCTTCGCACTCTGACCCACCCCTCAGCCGCCCATACTCTCGGGCGGCTGTTCCTTCATCCACTCAATAGGAGAACTTTGCCGATGTCGAAGCGTGCCCGCTCGAAGACCGACCCGACTGCCGTGGTGATGGTGCGTATCGTCGTCGCCGAGGACGGCACCCTCTCGGTGACCGTGGACGGGGCACCGTATCTGCCGCCGGAGTTCTCGCCGCCGTGGCGGCGCTCCGCCTACCCGCACATCGTGGACGCCATCAGCCAGCACACCGGCCAGACCCTCCGCGTCGATGTCATCGAGATCGACGGACGAGTCATCACCGACTACCGCACCCCACCCAAACCCAGACCTGTGATCCCCGAGCCAGCCGCAGCCCCCGTGGCGGCAGCACCACAGCCTGCCGCACCGGCGGCCGCGCCTGTAGAGGCGGTGCCTCAGTTTGCGCAGCTCGCGGGCACAGGCTTCGTTCCCGGTGAGGATGTCGCGGTCGCGGTCATCATCTCCCACACCGAGACCGCACCCGACGGGATCGCCCGCGCCCTCATCGACTCGCGTTACCTGGCGGCGTGCCAGACGGGCGAGGCGATCCTCGTGGGCCGCATCTCCGGCACCCTGGTACTCGGGCGGCCCGAGTGAGCGGGCAGCTCCGCCCGACCGGCTCGATGGGCGACGAACTCACGAACGCCGCGCTCGTCGCCCTCGCGCTCCTCGGCGTGACGGCGGTGCTGCTGCGCGTCGCGGGCAGCATCGCCGCGTTCCTCACCGGCACCCCGCAACCCGAAGCCGGCCTCGGAGCCGGCGCAGCCGTGCTCCTGAACCCCGGCGACCCCGCCGCCGCGCTCGACGCGCCCGGCCTCAACGTCGTCGTCTACTGGATCGTCACGGGGCTCCTCATCGCCGGCAGTGGTGTCGGGGGCTGGTGGGTGTGGTCCGCGATCCGGCACCACACCCGCCAGCAGGCGCTCGACCCGTACCGGATCGTCGGTGTCGCGACCCGCCGCGAGGTCGCACAGGCAGGCTCCGTCAAGGCGCTCCTCGCCCGCGCCGGGAACCTCCGCCCCTCACTCGATCATCCCGAGCCCGTGGAGGTCGGCTACCGGATCGGCAGCTCGCGCGGGGTCGAGGTGTGGGCGTCGGTCGAGGACTCGATGCTGCTCATCGGGCCGCCCCGCTCCGGCAAGGGCGTGCACATCGTCATCAACTCGATCCTCTCCGCGCCCGGCGCGGTCATCACGACGAGCACGCGCCCTGACAACGTGACCGCCACGATCACAGCCCGGCAGCGTGTCGGTCCGGTCGCGGTGTTCGACCCGCAGCACCTCGCCGACGGCATCCCCGCAGGACTGCGCTGGTCACCCGTGCGCGGGTGCAGCGACCCGCTGACCGCGATGATCCGCTCCGCAGGTCTCGCCTCCGCGACCGGGCTCGGGAAGGGCGGGGTCGAGGGCGGCGACTTCTGGGAAGCGAAGACCCGGGTCGCACTGCAATGCCTCCTCCACGCCGCAGCCCTCGACGGCCGACAGCCCGCCGACCTGTTCCGGTGGACGCTCGACCCCGCCGCAGCCGGGGATGCCGTGTCGATCCTCGCCGCCCACCCGCGCGCGGCCGGCGGCTGGGCCGAGGCGCTGCAGGCGATGCTCGAATCCGACCCGCGCACGATGGACTCGATCTGGCAGGGCGTCTCCCTCGCACTCGCCGCGCTCGCCGACCCGCGCGTGCTCGACGCCGTAAGCCCAGGCCCCGACGAAGTATTCGACCCCGAGACATTCCTCGAGCAGAAGGGCACCCTCTACCTGCTCGCAACCGCGGCCGGAGCGAACAACAGCGCGCCTCTGGTCGCGGCGCTCATCGAGGACGTGGTCGAGGCCGCCCGCCGGCTCGCGGCACGCAGTTCAGGCGCGCGTCTCGACCCGCCGCTGTTGCTCGCGCTCGACGAGGTGGCGAACCTGTCACCATTGCCGTCTTTGCCGACGCTCATGGCTGAGGGCGGCGGGTCGGGGATCACGACCATGCCCGTTCTGCAATCGCTCGCACAGGCGCGGGAGAAGTGGTCAGAGAATGCCGCGTCGGCGATCTGGGATGCCGCGATCGTGAAGATCATCCTCGGCGGCGCCTCGAACTCGAAAGACCTCCAAGACCTGAGCACCCTGATCGGGGAACGCGACGAGATCACCGACTCCACCACCGTCGGCGATCACGGCTCACGCTCAGCGCAGCGCTCGATCCGCAGGGTGCCCGTCATGCCGCCCGACGTGATCCGCCGCTTCCCATTCGGCACCGGCCTCGTGCTGCTGCGCTCCGCTCCACCGATCGTCGCGCGCCTCCGCAGGTGGACCGAACGCGCCGACGCGAGGCAACTCACTCAGGATCGGGCAGAGGTCGAAGCCCAGCTCCACCACCGTCAGACCCCAGGCCAGGCGGGAGCACCTTCCGAATAGAGGCGGCACACCGGGTGCCGCAATGAGCGAGGAGGTCGTGACGATGGAGATCCGTTCAGAGCCGTCGATCCGAGGGTTTCTCTCCCGAGCACCGGAGCAGAAATCGAAGCCAGGAGAGGTTTTCCTACTGGTCGCGCAGATCGGGCAGAAGTTCCGTCGCCGCGAGGACGATGGCACCTTCACCCAGGTCGGTTCCGCATACATCGACCTGATCATGATCGGAGACAAGGCCGAGGAGGCCTTCGCGGATTTCGTCAAGGGCGATGATGTCGTAGCCATCGGCGAGTTCACGAAACGACAGTACGAGCAGGACGGACAGCGAATCGAGCGCCCTCAGTTCCGCGCCTCCCGGCTCCTCCTCGATACCTCCCGTGCCCGATATACCGTCGAGCGCACCCCGCGCCAGCTCGCACCAAAGACGCTCACGGCGGCGGAGGTTACGGCGGTGGAGTTCCGCTCGCCCGAACCTCGGCGTGCGAGCGGACTGGGGAGGTCAACACGATGACCGATGAGCCGACACAACCGGACCCAGAGGCCAAAGTCGAGATCGAGGACATCGACCTGTACGACGAGCTCATGGCCGGGATGGCGCTTCCCGAGCCGCCGCGTCCGATCAACTGGAATCTCCTGACCGCCGGAGACGCCGAGGCAGAGTGGCTGGCGCTAAACCAATGGGTGGACTGGCTACGGAAGACCTACGGGCTGCCCGCCTCAGTTGTGCCGCCGTTCTGGCACCGTCATCCCGAACTCGTATGGGAGCTCTCGGCGCTGCACCTGCACTGGTGCGCAAGCTACGATCCCGAACAGTCGGCCTCTGGGCCGATTGCCTGGCACACGGACTTCGCAGCGGCACGCGACCGGCTCCGCGAATGGGTCGTCACCTCCGGCACTCGGCTTGATCGCGACCGTCCGACACGGCAAACGGCCTGGCCCGGTGAGAAACCGCAACCGCCGCTCGAGGACGAGACGATCCCGAACCGGACCGAGGATTTCGTCGCGTTCGTCGCCGCCGACGTGCAGGCACGTCAAGACATCGAGGATGCATTCGGCCGAGCGCGACGGGCGAGCGACCATGCCCGCGGCGATTGACGCTGTCGAACCTCTCTGGAACTCGCAAGAGGCGGCGGAGTTCCTGAACGTCTCGCAGGCCACGCTCTCGCGCTGGCGACGCGAGCACGAGGGGCCGCCGTTCGTGCAGGTCGGCGGCATCGCCCGCTACAACCCGCCCACAGTGCGAGCCTGGGTGCTGGAACGCGAGGGAACGCATGGCTGACCCGCGCAACCACAAGATGCCCCCGATCGGGGTGAAGCTCTCCACGAGCATCGAGAGCCGCGGCAGCGGCTACCTCGCGCGCGTGCGCTGGACCGACCCGCAGACCAAGAAACGGCCCAGCCGATCCGAGTTCGTCGACACCCCGGAAGAAGCGGAAGCGTTCTTCGAGAAGCTGCAGCAGGCGACCGAGACCGGCGCGAACATCCTCATCACGTTCGCCGACTATGTGGAGTCCATCGGCGAGCGCTGGCAGCGCGGCCTCGACCCGACTTCGACAGCCTCCGGCTACGAGATCAGCCTCCGGCTGCGAGTGGTTCCCGCGCTCGGGCATCTGCAAGTCAGCCGCATCTCCACCGGCCTGATCGACCGCACCATCGACCAGTGGGAGACCGAGTTCGGGCCGTCAACAATCAAAACCTCGATCGCGGCTCTCGTGCGCGTCCTCGACGTGGCGGTGCGCGACGAGGTGATCCCATCGAACCCTGCCAAGAATCGTGCCCGCCGCACGCTCAGTCAGCAGTCGGCGCTGACGCCCGGCTCGCTGCGAGCCCTCGCCGTCCCGGACATGGAGACGCTGAACAAGATCGCCGATGCGTGCGCCAAGGTGCATCAGAGCTATTCGGATCACGTCATGCTCTGCGCCATGCTCTGCGCTCGCGGTTCCGAAGTCGCCGGGCTCGAAGTCGGCGACATCGACTGGGTAAATCGCATCGTGAAGATCGAACGGCAGATCTACCCCGGCAAGGGTGGCCTCGTAGCGAAGCAGACCAAGGGCCGCAAGGAACGCTATGTGCCGATACTCGACCCGCTCGAACCCATCCTCATCCGCCTCTCAGCAGGCAAGGAACCTGGCGATCCGCTGCTACGCGGCCCCCGTGGAGGGGTGCTCACCACTGCCACCGTGCGCGACGCAACGAAGTGGGATGAGCTCGTGACGAACCTCGGCCTGCCGAACCTCACCCGCCACGGCCTCCGGCACACCGGAGCCACCTGGCTCGCGGACGCCGGCGTGCCGCTTCATGTGCTCCAGCGCATCCTCGGCCATGCCTCCATCGAGACGACCAAGGGCTACCTGCACCCCGATCACCGGCACCTCAGCGAAGCTGCGACGCTCGCCAACCAGTTCTTCGCCAGCCCATCGAAGAGGAAGGAGACCACCGAGAAACCCCGCGGGCGACAGCTCTAGATTCGCTTGCCCCGGCATCCTGGTCAGGGAAGGGCCGGGAGCATCGTGCTGCCCGGATTTTGGCCCACTAGATTTCCACTTTTTGGCCCACTAGCTTGCTAGACAGGCCGGAACGAGCAGCGATCACGAGCGGGTCCTGGACCCGATTTTGGGCCCATTCCGAAGCCCGGCGAAGGTCACCAGAAACGAAGGAAGCCCTGACGAGAAATAGCTTCTCATCAGGGCTTTTCCGTCGGGATGACAGGATTTGAACCTGCGACCCCCTGACCCCCAGTCAGGTGCGCTACCAAGCTGCGCCACATCCCGCTATTCAGTTATAAGTCTTCGATTTGGGGCTACTGCCGTTAACCCCCAGTCAAGTGCGCTACCAAGCTGCGCCACAGCCCGTTGCTACCACGCCTTCGCGAAGCAACCCCTCTATCTTACCCATACTTCGGGAGCGCAAATGACCAGGGTCGCAGAAGCGGCGAACCCCCTACCCCTCCTGCTGGTCCTCGCGGCGCGGCTCGGGGCCGAAACGGTATTCGCGGCCGCCGATCGACACGACCTCGATGCGCACGAACGTGGGCTTGAGCGTCGGCACGAACGGCTTGAGCGGCAGCGCCTCGGCCTCGGCGACCTCGGCCTGCGCCTCGAGCACTCGCGCGTGCCCGCGCACCACCACGCTCCACCCCGACTCCTCGCCGATCTCGTCGGCCTCGAAGAGCACGGAGTCGTTGATGGTCAGCTCGACGAGCTTGTTGCCCGGCGCGGTGCGGAAGACCACTGAGCCGTCGTCGACCACGAAGTTGATCGGCACCACGTCGACGACGTCGCCCACGCTGGTGACGAGCCGCCCGACCCGCTGCGACCCGAGCCGCCGCCAGCACTCGTCGTCGGACAGCACCGTCACTGCACTCTGGTTCTCGCTCATACTCCATTCTCTCCCCAACCCAGCCCGCGCGAAAGAGCCGGCTCGGAAGGCCCGGATCGCCAGGAGCGGGCCGGGAGGCCCGAAGGCCCGAACCCTCAAGAACCGGAGACCCGGAAGCCCGGAAACCGCCGAGCGACCCGGCTACACGCGAAGCAACCTCCGGGCGCGCCCCCGCCCGGCCCCGCTACGCTGACATCATGAGCGATCTGCGAAACCCCGGCGACGCGTGGGTCACGGCGGCCGACGGCGGGCGCTACTGGGGGCGCTTCGGCGCGGCGGGCCTGCTCGCCCACGACCGCTCGCTCGACGCGATCCTGCTGCAGCACCGGGTCACCTGGAGCGACCACGGCGACACCTGGGGCATTCCCGGGGGCGCCCGCCACGAGGGCGAGGCCGCGATCGCCGGCGCGATCCGCGAGTCCCAGGAGGAGGCCGGGGTTCCCGACGACGCGGTCACACCGCGCTACACGCACGTGCTCGATCGCGGCGGCTGGACCTACACCACCCTCATCGCCGACGTCGCCACCCCGTTCGAACCCCGCATCACCGATCCCGAGAGCCACGCCCTCGCCTGGGTGCCGCTCGACGAGGTCGAGCGTCTCCCGCTGCACCCGGCCTTCGCGGCGAGCTGGCAGCTGCTGCGCCCGCTGCTCTCGGCGCGCCCCGCCGTGGTCGTCGACGCCGCCAACGTCATCGGCGCGGTGCCGAACGGGTGGTGGCGGGATCGCCGCGGCGCCGCGGAGCGTCTGCGCGACCGGCTCGGTGCGCTCGCGATCGAAGAGGGCGGGATCCGCGCCGGCTTCCTCGACCTGCCCGAGACCCGCGTGGCCGGCCTCGATCGCGCCTACCCGGAGTGGACGATGGTGGTCGAGGGCGCCGCGAACGGCATCGCGAGCGGCCCGCGGGTGCGCGTGGTCGACGCGCCCTCCCTGGGCGATGACACCATCGTCGCTGAGGCCGCCGCCTTCGCCGCGTCCGACCACGCCGTGACGGTCGTCACGAGCGACGCGGAGCTGAAGGTTCGGGCGCACGCCGTAGGGGCGACCACGCGCGGGGCGAAGAAGCTGCTCAAGCTCTTCCCCGAGGATCCGGCGGTCTGACCCGCGCTCGCGCTCGACGCCGTGCACGACGAATGGCGCCGCGCCCGGCTCCTCGGCTGCCGCGCTCTGACGGACGCCCGCACGCTCAGCCCGCGGCCCGCGCCTCCCTCCGCCGCAGCGCGCTCACGACCCCAAAGGCGAGCAGCCCCTGCCCCAGCGTGTAGGTGAGCACCACGGCCCCGCTCGTCCAGTCGGGCATCACCTCGGGCAGGAAGATGCGGAACGACAGGATCGCGTCCGAGACGAGGAACCACGCCCCGCCCCACGCGATCACGGCCCCGCACCGCGACGCCATCGCCGCCGTTCCCGCGAGCAGCAGCCCGTACCCCATCACCGGCACCGTGAGCGCGCCCGTGCGCGGGATGAGCACCACGATGAGCACCGCGTACACGAGCAGGTAGGCCGCCGCCCACGCGGGCACCCGGTGCCGCGCCACGCCGCGCGCCCGCCACATGAGCAGCAGGTATCCGACGTGGGCGAGCCCGAAGCAGAGCAGCATCATCGGCAGCTCGTCGTCGAACATCGGGAAGAAGGTTGCGGCTCCGTCGCCGAGCCAGGAGCAGAGGATCGCCGCGACCAGCAGCAGGATCGCGCCGCGCGCGCCCCGCAGCGCGCTCGGGGGCCGGCCCGGCGCAGCGTCCGACGCCGACGCCGACGCGCCAGCGGAAGGCGCAGCGGCAGCGGTCGGCGGCGTCACCAGGCCTCCCGGCGCATCCCCAGCCCCCACCGGCGCCGCCCCGGCGCCCACCGGCAGTGCCGCCGCCCAGATCACGGCGAGCGCCAACGCGGGCATCAGCGCGAGCTTGGTGGGCGCCGCGACCGGGCTCGCCGCGAAGAGGGCGATCACGTGCACGACGGAGATCGCCGCGTAGGGCAGGAACGGAGTGAGGAGCCGGATCCGCGATCCCATGCGCACCGCCGTCGATCGGGTCGAGAGGCTCAGCTCTCGACCAGGATCCCGTCTTCGTCGCACCACACGGTCGCCCCCGGCTGGAACACGACCCCGCCGATCTCGACGGGCACGTCGGTCTCGCCCTCGCCCGTCTTGGTCGACTTGGCGGGGTTCGATCCGAGCGCCTTCACGCCGAACGGCAGCGTGCCGAGCGCGACGCGATCGCGGATCGCGCCGTTCACGATGATGCCGGCCCAGCCGTTGTCGACCGCGAGGCTGCCGATCACGTCGCCCACGAGGGCGGTCTCGAGCGATCCGCCGCCGTCGATCACGAGCACGGCTCCGTCGCCGGGCGACGAGAGCAGCTCTTTGAGGCGGGCGTTGTCTTGGAAGCAGCGCACCGTGCGAACGGGACCGCTGAAGCCGCTGAGCCCGCCGATGTTCTGGAACTGCAGCGACACCGACTGCAGCTCGTGCCCGCGTTCGTCGTACAGGTCTGCGGTGCTGATCTGAGCCATCTCGGCTCCTTCCCCTTGAGGCCGCGACCGCTCGGCCGCTCCGTAGGATCAACGCTACCCGGCACCTCCGACAAATAGGCGACGCGGCGCACGAGTCTGCAAAGTTGCGCAACACGGGCCGATCCTGTACAAAAGTACATGTACAGATGTCCAGCTTCGGGAGGAGGAACCCATGAGCGACACCGCAGCGGGCTCCCCCGAGCCCCGACGCCGAGACCCCGAGGGCCGCCGCCGCGCGATCCTCACGGCCGCCGCCGAGATCGTGATCGAGCAGGGTCCGCCCGCGCTCACCCACCGCGCCATCGCGACGCGCGCCGGAGTGTCGCTCGGCTCGACCACCCAGTACTTCGGCTCGATCGACGAACTGCGCGAGGCCACGCTGCAACAGCTGGCCGACGAGATCGACGAGTCGCTCAACCAGCTCGAGCCGCTGCTCGCCGGCTTCGCCGCCAGCCCCGAGCGCGCCGTCGCCGAGATCCACGAGTTCCTGCGCGACACCCGCGCCGTGCACACCGACGTCGCCCTGATGAGCACCGGCACCACCGATCCCCGCATGCGCGCCCTCGCGCAGCGCTGGACGGACCGCCTGATCGACATGCTCGCCGAGCACGTCGGCCGCGAGCGCGCCACCGCCATCGCGGTGTATCTCGACGGCGCCACGATCCACGCGGCGCTCCGCGACGCACCGCTCGATCGCGACCACCTCGAACGGATCATCGTCGCACTGACGGCGATGCCGGATCCGGCCGGGCCCACCACACCTCACGTCTAGCGGCCCGATCCGGCGGCCGCCGGCCCGGCGCCACCGGCCCGGCTCCCCCTGAGAGATCCCCGCCCAGCGGACGCCCGGGACCCGGAGCCCCGGCCCCGCACCGCACTTCGCAGCACCGCAGCACCTCCCACCGCAGCACCGCAGCATCCGAATCGTCCACCTATCCGCCCACCGACCCGCCGCATCGAACACGAAAGCGAAGCCATGTCCACCCCCGCCCCCGTCACGTCCGCACCGTCGTCGCTGAGCCGCTCCCGCCGCTGGGCGGCCGTCGCGGTGCTCACCGCGAGCCTGCTCGTCATCACGATGGACATGACGATCCTCAACATCGCGCTGCCCGAGATGGCCGCCGAGCTGCATCCGACCTCCGACCAGCAGCTGTGGATCATCGACGTCTACTCGCTCGTGCTCGCGGGCCTGCTCGTCTCGTTCGCGGCGATCGCCGACCGCTGGGGCCGCAAGCGCATGCTGCTCACTGGCTACGCGATCTTCGGCGGCGCCTCGCTGCTCGTGCTGTTCGCGAACAGTGCCGAGTCGGTCATCGCGATCCGTGCGCTGCTCGGCGTGGGCGGCGCCATGATCATGCCGATCACGCTGTCGCTGATCCGTGTCATCTTCACCGATCCCAAGGAGCGCGCGACCGCGCTCAGCATCTGGGCCGCCGTGTCGGGCCTCGGCGCGGCGGTGGGCCCGCTCGTGGGCGGGCTGCTGCTCGAGCACTTCTCGTGGCACGCCGCGTTCCTCATCAACGTGCCGCTCATGGTCGCCGGTGTGATCGCGGGCATCCTGATCCTGCCGGAGTCGCGCGTGCCGCACCCGGGCCGCTGGGACGCCCTCGCCGCCGCGCTCTCGCTCGCCGGCATGACCCTCGTGGTGTGGGCGGTGAAGACGTTCGGCAAGGAGGCGAGCTTCCTCGTGCCCGAGGCGCTCGTGGCCCTCGCGGCGGGCGCCGCGCTGCTCGCGTGGTTCATCGTGCGCTGCGTGCGCAGCGACTCGCCGCTGCTCGAGCTGCGACTGTTCCGCAATCGCGAGTTCTCGGCGGGCATCATCGCCGCGCTCGGTTCGATGTTCGCGATGGCGGCCGCGCTGCTGCTCATCGCGCAGTGGATCCAGCTCGTCGACGGCGCCACCCCGGTCGAGGCCGGCGTGCGCCTGTTCCCGATCGCGATCGCCGGAGCCATCGCCTCGCTCGCCGCTCCCCCGCTGGCCCGCGTCTTCAGTGCGCGCGCCGTGCTCGCGGGCGGTGTGGCCCTCGCGGGCGCGGGCATGCTCATCATCGCGCTGCAGCCGGGCACGCTCTCGACTCTCACGGTGCTGATCGCGCTGACGCTCGTGGGCGCCGGCACGGGCTCGCTCGCGATCGGATCGGCCATGATCATGCACGGCTCCCCCGAGGAGAAGGCGGGCAACGCCGGCGCGCTCGAGGAGACCTCGTACGAGCTGGGCGCCGTGCTCGGCGTCGCGATCCTGGGCAGCATCTCGGCGCTCATGTACCGGGCCGAGCTCGTCGCGAGCGGCGCGCTGGCGGGCCTCGACGCGACCCTGAGCGGGCAGGCCGAGGCGTCGCTCGGCGCGGCGGTCGCGATCGCGGGCGAGGCGGGGCTCCCGGCGCTGGCGCACGAGGCCGGCGTGGCGTTCACGCACTCGCTGCAGGCGACCGGGATCACGGGCGGCATCATCATGCTCGCGGTCGCGGCGCTCGTGTTCTTCATGACGCCCAAGGGCACCGACGTGTCGGCCGCCTCCCACTGAGCCGGGCTCGACCCGAGGGCCGGCAACCGCCTCGGTGAGGGGGCAGCCGGGCTCGGGCGGGCCGGTGGGGGCGGACCGGCTGGGCGGGACGCTCGGGATCACCGGGACCACCGGGATCACCGGGACCACCGGGACCACCGGGATCCCACGGTGCCATCCGCAGGGTGGTACCGGGGTACGAGCGGGTCGATACCTGAGCAGGACGCGACGGCCCGGGCCTCGGACGTAGCGTTGGAGCAACATCGAGCAACCGCTCCGCTCCACCCGAAAGGACACCGATCATGAGCACCACCCTCCCCGGCACCACCGCCCAGTTCTCCGCTCAGGCCGACGACACCGTGCAGGTGCCCCGCCTCGCCCAGGCCGACCAGGCCGCGCAGACGGAGCCCGGCCGACCGGCCGGCGCGCCCGGCGAGGTCGGGGAGAACGCCCGCGCCTTCGCGATCACGAGCTTCGTGCTCGGCATCGCCTCGGTCGTGAGCGGCTGGACCTTCATCGCCCCCATCACCGGCCTGATCCTCGGCGTCCTCGCGCTGCGCCGCAACACGACCGAGCGCACCCTGGCGCTCTGGGGCGTGTGGCTCAACGCCGCGATGCTGGCCCTCACCGCCCTCGCCGCGCTGATCGCGCTCGCGCTGCTCGGCTTCGGGCTGATCACGATCCCGTTCCTCGCGGCCTGAGCGACCCCGCCCGAACCGCCCGGTCCGCCTAAGCTGGCCGCCCCGGCCGCCCCGCCCGCTCCGCCCGCTCCTCGGCGGACGGATCGGGCGCCCGGGGCGGGTACACCCACGTCACCATCACCACCGAGATGATCATCAGCAGGAACCACGCGATCAGCTTCTGCGGCGACACGAGCTCCCACCCGCCCTGCTGATGCGGGTAGAGCCAGGCGCCGCCCCAGGTCGCGACGTTCTCGGCGATCCAGATGAAGAGCGCCACTCCGGCGAAGACCGCGAGCAGCGGCGCCCGCAGCCTCGCCCGCCACACCCGGAAGTGCATGATCGTGCGGCCCCAGAGCAGCACGACGAGCGCCAGCAGCACCCACCGCAGGTCCACGATGAAGTGGTGCGAGAAGAAGTTGACGTAGATGGCGGCCGCGCCGAGGGTGGTCAGCCAGACGCGCGGGTAGCGCGTGAACCGCAGCTCGTGCAGCCGGTAGACGCGCACCATGTACGACCCGACCGCCGCGTACATGAAGCCGCTGAAGAGTGGCACGGCCCCGATCCGCAGCACCCCTTCGGCCTCGTAGGCCCACGAGCCGACGTCGGTCTTGAAGAGCTCCATCACGGTGCCCGTCACGTGGAACAGCACGATCACCCACAGCTCGCGTCCGCTCTCCAGCCTGAAGACGAGCATGCCGACCTGGATCAGCACCGCCGCGATCGTGAGCGCGTCGTTGCGCGCCAGTGCCGCGTCGTCGGGGTACCAGAGGCGGGCCGCGACGATCGCCACGAGCAGCAGCGCCCCGAACACGCAGGCCCACGCCTGCTTGAGCAGGAACACCGCGCACTCCACGGCGACGGCGCGCGCGCCGCTCTCGGGCCTGCGTGCGAGCCACCGGTGCGCGGCGCGGTCGATCGTCTGCTCGAGGCGCGTGAGTTCACGCCGGTCTGCGGTCATGATCCGAGGCTAGTGGGCGGGATCCGGCGTAAGCTGAGGCCGAGGAGGGGCTCATGGCCGCGTTCGACGATGTGCGCGCGATCGCCCTCGCCCTGCCCGAGACGGAGGAGCGCGAGGGCGGGTGGCGCATGCGGCCGAGCTGGCGGGTCGTCGGCGGCGCGATGTTCGCCTGGTCGCGACCCGTCACCGGTAAGGATCTCGCCTGGATGCGCGAGCGGGGCGAGGATCCGGGCGACCCGGTGCTCGGCATCCGAGTGGCCGGCGACGAGGCGAAGCGGGAGCTGCTCGCCGCGTTCCCTCGGGTCGCGTTCACGATCCCGCACTTCGACGGCTACGCCTCGGTGCTGCTGCGCCTGCCGCTCGTCGACCCCGGGCTGCTGCGCGAGCTCGTCATCGACTCCTGGCTGCTGCAGGCCCGCAGGCGCACCGCTCGCGCGTGGCTCGCCGAGCACGGTCTAGCGGAGGAGTGAGCGTCCCCTCGAGGCGCCCCGCGGGCTGCCGCAGCTGCTATCGCCGGGCACGCCTTTCGCGGATGCGCATGTTGAGCACGATGGGGGTGCCCTCGAATCCGTAGCGCTCGCGCAGACGACGCTGGATGAAGCGGCGGTAGCCGGGATCCAGGAAGCCCGACGTGAACAGCACGAACGTGGGCGGCCGGTTCTGCACCTGGGTGCCGAACAGGATGCGCGGCTGCTTGCCGCTGCGCAGCGGGTGGGGGTGCTCCTGCACGAGCTCGGCGACGAACGCGTTGAACTTGGCGGTCGGGATGCGGGTGTCCCACGACTCCAGAGCCGTCTCGAGCGCGGGCACCAGCTTCTCGAGGTGACGGCCGGTGCGCGCCGAGATGTTCACGCGGGGCGCCCAATCGACGTGCGCGAGGTCCTGCTCGATCTCCCGATCGAGGTACCGGCGGCGATCGTCGTCGAGCAGGTCCCACTTGTTGAACGCGAGCACGAGCGCGCGGCCCGACTCGAGCACGAGGTCGATGATGCGCAGATCCTGGTCGCTGATCTCCTGCGTGACGTCGATGAGCACGACCGCGACCTCGGCCTTCTCGAGGGCGGCCGCGGTGCGCAGCGAGGCGTAGAAGTCGGCGCCCTTCTGCAGGTGCACGCGGCGGCGGATGCCCGCCGTGTCGACGAAGGTCCAGACGCGGCCGGCGATCTCGACCTGCTCGTCGACGGGGTCGCGGGTGGTGCCGGCCAGGTCGTTCACCACGACCCGCTCCTCGCCCGCGGCCTTGTTGAGCAGGCTCGACTTGCCCACGTTCGGGCGGCCGAGGATCGCGACGCGGCGCGGCCCCGCGAGCTTCGGCTGCGCGACGGCGGACTCCTCGGGCAGGGCCTCGACGACCTGGTCGAGCAGGTCTGCGACGCCGCGCCCGTGCAGCGCCGAGACGGGGTGCGGCTCGCCGAGGCCGAGCGACCACAGCTGCGCGACCTCGGGCTCCTGCACGGCGTCGTCGACCTTGTTGGCGACGAGGAAGACGGGCTTCTTGGTGCGGCGCAGCAGCTGCACCACGCGCTCGTCGGTGGCGGTGGGGCCGACGCGCGAGTCGACCACGAACATCACCACGTCGCAGAGCTCGATCGCGACCTCGGCCTGCAGGGCCACGGAGGCGTCGATGCCCTTCGCGTCGGGCTCCCACCCGCCGGTGTCGACGAGCGTGAAGCGGGTGTCGAGCCACTCGGCCGAGTAGCTGACGCGGTCGCGGGTCACGCCGGGCACGTCTTCGACCACGGCCTCGCGGCGGCCGAGGATGCGGTTGACGAGCGCCGACTTGCCGACGTTCGGGCGGCCGACGATCGCGACGACGGGCAGGGCCTCGGCGAGCGGCTCCGAGAAGCCCAGGAACTCGCCGTCCTCGCCGATGATCGCGAGGTCGTCGTCTTCGAGGTCGAAGCCGTCGAGGTTGGAGCGCATGGCGCGCAGCCGCTCCTCGTCGGTGACCTCGCCGTCGAACTCGTCGCCGACGATCACTTCGTCTTCGGCGATCGCCGAGGCGTCGAAGACCTCGGGCTCGCCCTGCTCGGTTCCCGCGCCGGGGGTCTGCTCGTTCATCGCTTGCTCTCTTCCGCGGCGCGCTGCACCGCTCGTACGATATCGACCACAGCCTGAATCGACTGCTCGAAGTTCAGATCGCTCGTGTCCACGAGCGTCACCCCGGGTGCGGGGGTGAAGAAGTCGACCACCAGCGCGTCCTTCGCGTCGCGGGCGGCGATGTCGGCGAGCACCTGCTCGTGCGACATGTCGGCGAGCTCGCCGGCGCGGCGCTGGGCGCGCACCTCGGGCGAGGCCGTCATGAGGATGCGCACGGGCGCTTCGGGCGCGACGACGGTGGTGATGTCGCGCCCCTCGATCACCACGCCGGGCAGGCCCGACGCGGCGACGATGCGGCGGAACATCTCGTTCAGCCGTTCGCGCACCGCGGGGTGCTTCGAGACCCGGCTGACCTGCGCGCTCACCGCGGGGTCGCGGATCTCGGCGGTGACGTCGACGGGGTCGCCGGACGCCGCGCCCTCCTCCGCCGGCAGGGTCACGGTGACCCACTGCTCGCCGCGCATGGTGATGGTGAAGCCCCACGTCTCGAGCAGCTCGAGCACGGCGCGTTCGTCGTCGAGGTCGACGCCCGCCCGCAGCGCGGCCCACGCCAGCGAGCGGTAGGCGGCGCCCGTGTCGAGGATGCCGAACGCGAGGCGATCGGCCGCGGCGTGCGAGACGCTCGACTTGCCGCTTCCCGCGGGGCCGTCGATCGCGACCAGCAGAGGCGGGGCCGACGCGGTCGGCCCCGCAGCGGAGGCTGGCGCCACCGCGGAAGCGTTCATCGCAGCATCACTCACAGCGTTCTCCATCCGCGTTCGGCGAGCCCCTCGATCGCGCGCTCGGCCACCTCCGGCAGCACCGCGATCTCCGCGAACCCGATCTGCGCGCCCGGCGAGTGCTCGAGGCGCAAGTCTTCCATGTTAATGCCCAGTTCTCCGAGTTCGGTGAGCAGCCTCGCGATCTGGCCCGGCCGGTCATCGACCAGCACGGTGAGCGTGGTGAACCGCTCGGAGGAGCCGTGCTTGCCCGGAATGCGCTCGACCCCCCGGTTGCCGGCCGAGAGCAGGTCGGCGATGCGCCGCTTCGCGCCCGACCGGGAGGGGTCGCGCAGCGCCTCGGTGAAGGCGGCGATGTCGACGGCGAGCGCGTCGAGCAGCTCGACCACCGGCTCGCGGTTCGCACCCAGGATCTGCACCCAGAGTTCGGGGTCGCTCGAAGCGATGCGCGTCGTGTCGCGCAGCCCGGCGCCCGCGAGCCCGATCGCCTGCTCGGTCGCCGGCACGAGCCGCGCCGCGAGCAGGCTCGACACCACCTGGGGCAGGTGGGAGACGAGGCCCACCGAGCGGTCGTGCTCCTCGGGCGTCATCTCGATGAGCACCGCGCCGAGGTCGAGCGCGACCGCCTCGACGAGCGCGAGTGCCTCGGCCGGGGTCTCGTGATCGCGGCAGACGACCCAGGGGCGTGCGGTGAAGAGATCGGCGCGCGCCATGATCGCGCCGCCCCGCTCGCGACCCGCCATGGGGTGCGAGCCGACGTAGTTCGTGAGGTCGATGCCGCGGCGCGCGAGTTCGAGGAACGGCGCCAGCTTGACGCTCGCCACGTCGGTGACGACCGAGCCGGGGAACTCGGCGAGCGCCCGCTCGACCACGTCGGCCGTGACGTCGGGCGGGGTGGCGACCACCACGAGCGCGGGAGCCGGATCGTCGGCCGTGCGCACCCGGCCCGCCCCGTAGTCGGCGGCGAGCGCGACGGTGGTCGGCGACAGGTCTTCGAGGGTCACGTCGACTCCCCGCTCGCGCAGGCCGAGGCCCACGCTCGCGCCGAGCAGGCCGGCCCCGATCACGTGCACTGATCCGCGCGTGCGCGCCTGCAGCTCGTTCATCGAGCCCCTCCCTTGTTGCCGCCCCGCGGCTTCTGCGACCCTCGCGACTGCCGCGGTGCGGCAGGCCCCTTGCGTCCCGCCGCACCGGCTCGGCCGGTCGAGCCCGGCTGCTTGCCGTTCTGGCCGCGGGGGCCGACTTCCTTGCGGCCGCTTCCGGCGTCGCCGGATCCCGAGCGCCCGGATCCTGAGCGACCCGAGCCCTCTTCCGGCTTCTTCGCGCCCCGACCGCTCACGCTCTGCGCGCCGCGCCGATTGTGCGGGTTGCCCTTGGCGGCCACGCCGCGCATGCCGCGAGCGCCCGCGCCGTCGCCGGGCCGGCCGGCCGTCGCGGCCCCCCGCGTCCCGCGGCCGGCGCCGCGCGATCCCGAACTCCGCGAGGCGTCCGGCCCGTCGTCGGCTCCGCCCGCTCCGCCGTCCTCGACCGCCGACAGCAGCGCCCCGCGCTCCGCCGCCGAGAGCTCGCGCATCTCGCCCACCAGCAGGGTGCCGAGGTGCAGGGGCCCGAACTGGCGGCGCACGAGCTCCTCGACCGGATGCCCCACCTCGGCCAGCATGCGGCGCACGATGCGGTTGCGGCCCGAGTGCAGCGTCACCTCGACGAGGGAGTGCGAGCGGCTCGAACCGTCGGGCAGCAGCTTCGCCCGATCCGCGTGGATCGGGCCGTCTGCCAGCTGCACGCCGTCTTTCAGGCGCTGGATCACGGCCGCCGTCACCCGCCCGCGCACCTTGGCGATGTAGGTCTTCTGCACGCCGAAGCTCGGGTGGGCGAGGCGGTGCGCGAGCTCGCCGTCGTTGGTGAGGATCAGCAGCCCGCTCGTGTCGGTGTCGAGGCGACCCACGTTGTAGAGGCGGTCGTCCACGCGCTCGGCGAACTCGCGCAGATCCGGGCGGCCCCCCTCGTCGCGCATGGTCGAGACCACACCCCGCGGCTTGTTGAGCACGAAGTAGCGCTTCGAGACGTCGAGCTGCACCACGACGCCGTCGACGCGCACATCGTCGGCGTCGGGATCGATGCGGCTGCCCAGCTCGCGCTGCACCTCGCCGTTCACCGTCACCCGGCCGCTCGTGATGAGCGTCTCGCACGCGCGCCGCGACGCGACGCCCGCGTGCGCGAGCGCCTTCTGCAACCGCACCCGGCCGTCGTCCTCGGGCTGCGGATCGGCGGGCGGATCCGAGACCGGCCGGTCCCAGCCCCACTCGGCCATGTCGATCTCGACGACCTGCCCGTCGACCTCGAACCGCCCGCCGTGCCGCGCACCTCGGCCGGCGTCGGGTGCGGCCCTTCCGGCGTCGCCGCGCGCGGCTCCTCGGCGTGCGGAACGGCCGGCCGCGTTCCCGCTCTCAGAGCGACTCATGCTCGAATCCTTCCGAAGGGTCGTCGAGCAGCGGCGCGATGGGCGGCAGCTCGGAGATGTCGTCGATGCCGAGGTGCCGCAGCAGCGCCTCGGTCGTGCCGTAGAGGGTCGCGGTGGTCTCGGGATCCTGCCCCACCTCGGTGATGAGGCCGCGCGCGAGCAGCGTGCGCACCACCGAGTCGACGTTGACGGCGCGGATCGACGCGATCGCGCCGCGCGAGATCGGCTGGCGGTAGGCCACCACGGCGAGCGTCTCGAGCGCGGCCTGCGAGAGCTTCGCGGGCGTCTGCTGCTGCACGAAGTCGGCGACCACGGGGTCGAGGCTCTCGCGCACGTAGAAGCGGTACCCGCCCGCGACCTCGCGCAGCTCGAAGCCGCGCGGCGATCCCGAGCCCCGCGATGCCGCCCCGGAACCGCCGCCGGCGTCTCCGGCCGCCCCGGCCTCGCCGTCGTACTCGGCGATGAGGCCCGCGAGCGCCGCCTTCACCTCGCGCATCGGCCGGTCGGTGGCCGTCGCGAGCGCGACGACGCTGAGCGGCTCGTCGGCCACGATCAGCAGTGCCTCGAGCTGCTGCGCGAGGGTGTGGTGCTCGCGGGCGCGGGCGAGCTCGGTCTCGGCCGCGCTCGGCTCGCGCGATCCCGCGTCGCTCTCTCCCGCCGAAGCGACCGGCTCGACCGGGTCGACCGCCGGCTCGGCTGCGGGATCCTGGCCCGTGTATGCCTGATCAGTCATAGTCGCTCCCCAGGGTAGCCAGTTCGTCGTCCGACCAGTGCTCGCCGGTCCACTGCACCCGCAGCTCGCCCAGCGGCTCGGCCTGCTCGAAGGTCACCGCGGCGCGCCGGTACAGCTCGAGGATCGCGAGGAACCGGGCCACGATCACACCCCGCTCGCCCACCGCGTCGACGCCCGCGACGAGTTCGCGGAACGACCTCGCACCACCCGTGCGCAGCGCCGACACGACCACGGCGGCCTGCTCTCGGATCGACACGAGGGGCGCGTGCAGGTGGTCGAGGCCGACGCTCGGGATCTCGCGCGGCGCGAACGCGAGGGTCGCGATCGCTGCGAAGTCGGCCGCCGAGAGCGACCACGCGAGCTCGGGCGTGCGCTCGCGGTACTTGGCGTCGAGCGGCACGAGCCGCGGGTGCCGCGCGCCCTCGGCCGCGAGCCTCGCCTGGAACCAGGCGCTCGCCTGCTTGAAGGCGCGGTACTGCAGCAGGCGGGCGAAGAGCAGGTCGCGCGCCTCGAGCAGGGCGATGTCCTCGGCGTCGACCGCTTCGCCCTGCGGCAGCAGGCTCGCGATCTTCATGTCGAGCAGCGTCGCGGCGACCACCAGGAACTCCGAGGCGCGATCCAGCTCGATGAGGCCCTGCCCCTCGAGCGATGCGAGGTAGGCGATGAACTCGTCGGTGACGAGGCTGAGCGACACCTCGGTGATGTCGAGCTCGTGCTTGCCGATCAGGTTCAGCAGCAGATCGAAGGGCCCGTCGAACCCCTCGAGCGACACCCGGAACGCGCCGTCGTCGACCCCGGTTTCGGGGTCGGCGGCCGTGCCCTGGGCCGGATCAGCGCCCAGTTCGGGATCCTCGGCGAGCGCGATCATGGCGGTGCTCAGGCGACGACGCCCCGCTGCACGAGCTCGCGGGCGAGTTTGAGATAGGCCTCGGACGCGGCGTTCGAGGGCGCGTAGTCGAGGATCGGCTTCGCCGCGATCTGCGCGTCGGGCAGCTTCACGGTGCGCGCGATGACGGTGTCGAAGACCTTGTCGCCGAAGGTGTCGACCACACGCTCGAGCACCTCGCGCGCGTGCAGGGTGCGGGCGTCGTACATCGTGGCGAGGATGCCGTCGAGCTCGAGCGCCGGGTTGAGGCGGTCCTTCACCTTGTCAACGGTCTCGACGAGCAGGGCGACGCCGCGCAGCGCGAAGTACTCGCACGCGAGCGGGATCAGCACGCCGTGGCTCGCGGTGAGCGCGTTGACGGTGAGCAGGCCCAGGGAGGGCTGGCAGTCGATGAGGACGACGTCGTAGTCGTCGACGACCTTGCGCAGCACGCCGGCGAGGATCTGCTCGCGCGCCACCTCGGTGACGAGGTGCACCTCCGCGGCGGAGAGGTCGATGTTGGCCGGGATCACGTCGAGGCCCGCGGTCTCGGTGCGCTGGATCGCCGCGCGCGGATCCTTCTCCTTGCCGAGCATGAGGTCGTAGATCGTGGGCACGTCGTGCGCGGGCACGCCGAGGCCGGCCGAGAGCGCGCCCTGCGGGTCGAAGTCGACGGCGAGCACCCGACGACCGTACCGCGCGAGGGCGGCTGCGAGGTTGATGGTGCTGGTGGTCTTCCCCACCCCGCCCTTCTGACTGCACATCGCGATGATGCGCGCGGGGCCGTGCCGGTCGAGCTTCCGGGGCGCGGGGATCACGCGCTCGGGGCGGCCGGTCGGTCCCAGCTCAAACAGAGTGTTCGCCATACCCGTCCCTCTCGTGTCGCTCGCTAACGCTCCATCCTATCGCGCGATCCCGATCCCTCACCTCCCAACGGAAGACGCCGACCGCTCCGACGGGGCCGCCCCGGGCGGGCTCAGCCCGCTCCAACCGGCGCGGCGGGCGGCCTCTCTATGCTGGGGTCATGGAACGCACCGCCGCCGACACCGGCTCCCGCCCGTGAACCCGCTGTTCCGGGCGGTGCTGAGCCTGTTCGCCGCGCCCCGCGTCAACATGCGCGAGGACTACGAGAAGGTGCGCCGCCGCCAGCGCCGACTGGCCGCGCTGCCGGCCCCTCGATACCAGGCCTCGGACTGGCAGGTGCCCTCCGACGACGGCGACCATCGGGTGCCGGCTCGCATCTTCACCCCGAAGAAGCGGCTGCGCGACGACGTGCTCGTGTTCTTCCACGGCGGCGGCTGGGTCACGGGGGATATCGAGAGCTACACCCCCGCCTGCGCCACGATGGCCGATCTCACCGGCTGCACGGTGATCTCCGTCGACTACCGCCTGGCTCCCGAGCACCCCTTCCCAGCCGGACTGCAGGACTGCTTCGACGTCGCCCGGCTGCTGCTGGAGAAGCCGTGGCTGGCGGGAGCGCCCGACGCCTCGAAGATCGTGCTGGTGGGCGATTCCGCCGGCGGCAACCTCGCCGCGGTCGTCTCGCTGCTGCTGCTGGAGCGCGGTCAGCGCGGAGCGACCCGGCAGATCCTGCTCTACCCGGTGACGCACTGGGATCACGATCCCGCATCCTCCCCGTTCGCGTCGGTGCGCAATCACGGCGAGGACTACCGGCTCACGAACGCCGAGGTGCAGGACTACTTCGAGCTCTACGTGCCCGATCCCGAGAAGCGCCGCGATCGCCTCGTGGCGCCGCTGATGGCCGAGGACCTCTCCGGGCAGCCGCGCACCCTGCTCATCACGGCCGAGCTCGATCTGCTGCGCGACGAGGGCGAGGCCTACGGCCGTGCGCTCGAGGCGGCGGGCAACGCGGTGCAGGTGCACCGCGTCGACGGGGCTCTGCACGGGTTCATCGCGCTGCCCCGCTTCTCCCGTTCGCTCAGGGAGGCCTACGAGGTGATCAACGCGTTCCTGGGCGACACCGCCGCCGAGCACCCGAGCCCGCAGGGGCTGCCATGACGCGCCGGGCCTGGGTGCGGCTCGACAACGCCTCCAACATCTTCCTCGCGGCCCGCAGCGACGCGGATCCGAAGGTGTTCCGCACGAGCGCCGAGGTCGACCACGAGGTGGATCCGATGCTGCTGCAGCAGGCGCTCGACCTCACCTACGAACGGTACCCGCTCTACCACGCGGTGCTGCGACGCGGCGTGTTCTGGTACTACCTGCAGGACAGCGATCTGCACCCGACCGTCACCGCCGACGCGCGGCCCACCTGCGCGCCCATCTACCAGGCGGATCGGCTCGGGCTGCTGTTCCGCGTGATGCATCACCGGCGACGGATCATCCTCGAGATCTTCCACGCGCTCTCCGACGGCACGGGGGCGCTGTGGTTCCTCTCCGACCTGCTGGCGGCGTACATCCGGCTGCGTCACCCCGAGCCTCCGCTCGAGGCCGCCGCGGCCGAGGAGACACGCACCGACCCCGCTCGGGCCGACGCCTCGCCCCGGCCCGGCGACGACCCGGCCGGCACGCCGCACGAGCTGGCCTCCGACAGCTTCGCGCACTACTTCCGCCGCCCGCCCCGCGCCCGCCGCGGCGACCCGCCGGCCTCCGAGTCCGCGTTCAGCCGCGCCGCCGCGCCGGCCCCGCTCACCGTCGACGAGAGCGCGCGGCCCGCGCCCGCCGAGCCCCCGAGCCCCCGCACTCCGCGTCGCCGCCCGGGCGCGCGGGCCTGCCGGGTCCGGGGAACCCGCACCCCCGACAATCGCACGCGCGCCGTCGAACTCACGGTGCCGGCGCAAGAGGTGCTGGCGCTCGCGCGGGCCGAGGGCGTCGCGCTCACCATGTACCTGACAGCGGTGTTCTTCGAGTCGATCCGCCTGTCCTCCGGCGGCCTCGGCAGGGCCCGCACTCTGGCCGCATCGGTGCCGGTGAATCTGCGCCAGTTCTACCCGTCGACGTCGGCCCGCAACTTCTTCGCGACCGTGCGCGTGGAGCACACCTACGGCGAGGGGCCCGACGACCTCGGCTCGATCTGCCGGCGGCTCGAGGCCCAGTTCAGGCCGAAGGCGAGCGCCGAGGCGCTCGGCAAGAAGCTTCGGAGATTCATCCGCTTCGAGCGGATGGCCGGCTTGAGGATCGTGCCGCGGCCCCTCAAAGACGTGCTGCTGGGGCTGATCAACTGGGCCAACAACCGCGGGCTGAGCGTGGCGGTGTCGAATCTCGGCCGCGTGAGCCTGCCGGATCCGGCCGAATCGCACGTGGGGCGCATGCTGTTCCAGGTCTCGGCCGTGCGCCCGCAGTTCTGCGCCATGTCGCACGCGGGTCAGCTCACGATCACCTTCACCTCGCCGTTCACGGAGACCGACCACGTGAGGGAGTTCGCCCGGCTGCTCACCCGCCGCGGGCTGAACGTGCGCGTCGCGGCCGCGCGGGTGACCGAGGCGGAGCTCGCGGAAGGCGAAGGCCTGGCGAAGGGCGAAGGCCTGTCGGAGGGCGAGTCATGAGGCGCTGCGCGGAGTGCGCCGTCGATATCGAGGGCGCCTGGACCCGCTGCCCCCTGTGCAGTGCGGCGACCGCCGGCGAGACGATCCCGAGCCCGCTCCCGGCGGTGCCGCTCGAGTTCTCCCGGCGCCGGGTGCTGAGGGTGCTGTTCCTCGCCTCGCTCGCGGTGATCCTCGCATCGTTCGTCGTCCAGCTGCTGTTCAGTCGTGGGGTGGAGGGCATCGGCGCGCTCCGCTCGGTGTGGCTCGGAGTGATCACCATGTGGCTCGTGGTACTGATGGCGGTGCGCAAGCGGCGCAACGTCGCCAAGGGCACCGTGTACCTCGTGGTGCTGGTCGGCCTGATCTGCGTGTACTGGGACTACCTGACCGGCTGGCACGGCTGGTCGTTGAACTACGCCGTGCCGATCGTCTGCGCCTGTTCCATCGTCGCGCTGCTGATCACCGTTCGGGTGATGCGCATCGAGGTCGGAGAGCACATCGTCTACAGCGGACTGACCGTGCTCCTCGGGCTGGCCCCCTTCGGCTTCCTCGCCTTCGGCTGGGTGACCACGCCGCTGCCGTCGGCCATCTGCGGCGCCCTCAGCGTGGTGGTGCTGGTGCTGCTGCAGCTCGCTCGGGGCGCCGAGGTGCGGCACGAACTCTCCAAGCGCCTGCACCTGTAGCCGCCGCGCCGAAACGCAGAACGCTAACGCGCCCGCGGGTGGGCGGTGAGGTAGTGCTCGCGCAGCGTGTCGGCGGTCACCTGCGTGTAGATCTGCGTGGTGGTCACCGAGGCGTGGCCGAGCATCTCCTGCACGGTGCGCACGTCGGCGCCGCCCGCCAGCAGGTGCGTGGCGAACGAGTGGCGCAGGGTGTGCGGCGACACCTCGGCGGTGATGCCGGCGCGCTCGGCGGCGGCCCGGATCACGAGCCAGGCGCTCTGCCGGGAGAGCCGGCCGCCGCGGGGTCCCACGAAGAGCGCGGGTGTGCCGCCGCCCCTCTCGGCCATCGTGGGGCGGGCGCGCACCAGGTAGGCGGCGAGCGCGCGCCCCGCGTAACTGCCGTAGGGCACGATCCGCTGCTTCGACCCCTTGCCCGTCACGCGCAGGAAGCCGCCCTCGGCGAGCGCGCGCTCGGGGTCGCCCCAGGCGTCGCCCCGCCCGGGAACCGAGAGCAGATCGTCGACGTCGAGGGCCGTGATCTCGCTCACCCGCGCGCCGCTCGCGTAGAGCAGCTCGAGCAGTGCGCGATCACGCAGCGCCACGGGCTGATCGGCGGTCGCGTCCTCCCCTCCGCCGGCCGCCGCGAGCAGCGCCTCGACGTCCTCGACGGGCAGCGCCTTGGGCAGCCGCAGCGCGCGCTTCGGGGTGCGCACGCCGCTGCCCGCGTGACTCTCGAGCAGCCCCTCCTCGAACAGGAAGCGGTGCATGCCGCGCACGGTCGAGAGCCTGCGGGTGATCGAGGCGGGCGCGAGGGGCGGGGGCGGCGCGTCGGGGCCGCCGGGGGCGGCCGCTCCGGAAGCAGCGGCGCCCCCGGCGGGGGCGGCGCCCCCGTTCAGTTCGGCGACGTACTCCGACAGCGTGTCGGGCGTGACCCGCGACAGCTCGTCGATGCCGCGGCGATCGAGCCAGGCGGCGTAGGCGTCGAGGTCGCGCCGGTACGCGGCCAGGCTGTTGGCCGAGAGGCCGCGCTCGAGCGTCACGTGGCGCAGATAGCGCTCGGCCCCCTGCTGCGCGGTGAGGCGGCCCATCAGCCCGACCGCGCTCCCCGTGCGGCTTCGCGGGCGATCCAGGGCAGCTCGGGATCGCGCAGCGTCGACCATCCGCGGCCCCGGGAGACCCAGGCGGCGAGCGCGGCGCTCACCGTGACCGCGTTCTGCACGCGCCCCTCGAGCGCCGCCTCCACGACCTCGTCGAGCGGCACCCAGCGGGGCACGAGCTCGGCCTCCTCCTCGCCGCGCACGTAGTCGTGCTCGACGGGTGTGAGGTCGCGGGCGAGGAAGACGCGCATGGCCTCGCTCGTTCCGCCGGGCGAGAGGAACTCGTCGAGCAGCAGATGCCAGCGGCCGGCCTGCAGGTCGGCCTCCTCGGCGAGCTCGCGCTGCGCGGCGAGCAGCCCCGACTCCCCCGGCGCGTCCATGAGGCCGGCGGGGATCTCCCAGTCGCGGTGCGCGATGGCGTGCCGGTACTGCTGGATCAGCAGGATCCGGTCGTCGGCGTCGAGCGCCACCACGGCGACGGCGCCCGTGTGGTCGAGGTAGTCGCGCGTGAGCACCTCGCCGCCGAATTCGAAGCGGTCGCGGCGCACGTCCCAGACGCGGCCGCGCACGAGCAGCTCGCTGTCGAGCACGGGCACTTCGGCGAGGGCGTCGGCGAGCGGAGCCGATCCGCCCTCCCGCTGCGCGGCAACCGCCGCGGTCTCCTCGCCGGCCACGGTCGCTCTACTCGCCCTCTTCGACCTCGAACAGCTGCGCCGCGTCGCGGCGCTCGATCGCGGCGCCGACGAGGCCGGCGAACAGCGGGTGCGGCGTGCCCGGGCGCGACTTCAGCTCGGGGTGCGCCTGCGTGGCGATGTAGAACGGATGCACGTCGCGTGCCAGCTCGACGTACTCGACCAGTTCGCCGTCGGGGCTCGTGCCCGAGAACGAGAGGCCCGACTCCGCGATCCGGTCGCGATAGCGGTTGCTCACCTCGTAGCGGTGGCGATGGCGCTCGCTCGCAGTGGGCGCGCCGTAGAGCTCGGCCGCGAGCGACCCCTCCGCGAGCGCGGCCTCGTAGAGGCCCAGGCGCATCGTACCGCCGAGGTCGCCGCCGTCGATGATGTCGACCTGCTCGGCCATGGTCGCGATCACGGGCACGGGGGTCTCGGGGTCGAACTCGGTCGACGAGGCTCCCTCGAGGCCGGTCACGTTGCGGGCGTACTCGATCACCATGCACTGCAGGCCGAGGCACAGGCCGAGCGTGGGGATGCCGTTCTCGCGGGCGAAGCGCAGCGCGCCGAGCTTGCCCTCGATGCCGCGGATGCCGAAGCCGCCGGGCACGCAGATGCCGTCGACGTCGCCGAGCTGCTCGAGCGCGCCCTCGGGCGTCTCGCAGGTGTCGGAGGGCACCCACTTGAGATTGACCTTCGTGGAGTGCGCGAAGCCGCCGGCGCGCAGCGCCTCGGTCACCGAGAGGTAGGCGTCGGGCAGGTCGATGTACTTGCCCACGAGCGCGAGGGTGACCTCGCCCTTCGGGTGGTGCACCGCGTCGAGCACGGGCTGCCAGTCGGTCCAGTCGACGTCGTCGGCCCGCTCGGAGAGGCCGAGGTGCTCGACGATGGTCTGGTCGAGGCCCTGGTCGTTGAGCAGGCGGGGCAGGTCGTAGATGCTGGGCACGTCGATCGCGTTGACCACCGCGTCTTCGTCGACGTCGCACATGAGCGCGATCTTGCGCAGGTTGTCGTCGGTGACGGGGCGGTCGCTGCGCAGCACGAGGGCGTCGGGCTGGATGCCGATGGAGCGGAGCGCCGCGACGGAGTGCTGGGTGGGCTTGGTCTTCTGCTCGCCGGACGCGCCCATGAAGGGCACCAGCGAGACGTGCACGAAGAACACGTTCTGGCGCCCGAGCTCGTGGCGCACCTGGCGCGCCGACTCGAGGAACGGCTGCGACTCGATGTCGCCCACCGTGCCGCCGACCTCGGTGATGATCACGTCGGGGCGGGGATCCTCTTCGGCCTGCAGCCGCATGCGGCGCTTGATCTCGTTGGTGATGTGCGGGATCACCTGCACCGTGTCGCCGAGGTACTCGCCGCGGCGCTCCTTGGCGATCACGGTCGAGTAGATTTGGCCGGTGGTGACGTTCGCCGCCTGCGACAGGTTGATGCCGAGGAAGCGCTCGTAGTGCCCGATGTCGAGGTCGGTCTCAGCGCCGTCGTCGGTCACGAAGACCTCGCCGTGCTGGAACGGGTTCATGGTGCCCGGATCGACGTTGAGGTACGGATCGAGCTTCTGCATGACCACGTGCAGACCGCGCGCGGTGAGGAGATTGCCGAGACTCGCGGCGGTCAGCCCCTTGCCGAGCGAGGAGACGACACCCCCGGTCACGAAGATGTGCTTGGTGATGCCGGTCTGGTCCGTGCGCTGCTCTGTTCCCACGGGCTTCGATCCTATCAGTTGAATGCTGTCATGCGAACGGGCGAGGCGGAGAGAGCTAGCGCATCTCCTGCCGCGGCATCCACACCTGTTTGATGATCATCAGCACCATGGCGGTGACCGGGATCGAGATGAGGGCGCCGAGCAGGCCGAGCAGCGTGCCGCCCGCAAGGGCGCCGATCACCACGAGCGAGCCCGGCACCGACACCACGCGGTTCATGATGCGCGGCGTCAGCAGGTACGACTCGATCTGCATGTAGATCAGGTAGTAGACGGCGGCGATGATCGCGGTCATCGGCGAGTCGAAGAGCGCGACGATCGACACGAGCACGGTGGCCAGCACCGAGCCGATGAGCGGGATGAGCGCGAGGAAGAACACGCCCACCGCGACGAGGCCGGCGAAAGGCACGCCCACGATCGTCATCATGATGAAGCCCAGCACGGCGTTCGTGAAGGCGAGCACCACCATGCCGTTCACGTAGCCGCCGACCGACTTGGTGACCTGCTCGGTGATGTCGATGACCTTCGCGCGGCCCGAGCGGGGCACGAGCGAGTAGAAGGCGCGCTTCACGCTGCGCAGCGAGGCCAGGAAGTAGAGGGTGAGGATCAGCACGATCAGCCCCGCGGTGAGGCCGTTGGCGATGCCGATGCCGGCCTGCCAGACGCCGCCGGCCATCTGCGCCAGGTTCTCGGGGTCGCCGACGAAGTCCTGGCCCATGCGCAGCAGGCCGTCGAAGTCGACGAACTCGCCGAAGCGGCTGTTGAGGTCGATGAACCAGGGTTGGTTGTTCAGGTCTTGCACGAGAGCGGGGGCGCTGCGCACGAGCAGGGTGATCTGGTTGGCGATCATCGGGATGATGATGCCGAGCAGGCCGCCGATCACCAGCACGAAGCCGCCGAACACGATGCCGATGCCGAGCGGGCGCTTGATGCCCCGCCGCTCGAGCATGCGCACCACGGGGTCGAGGCCGAGCGCGATGAAGAGCGCCGCCGCGACGTACATGATGATGGTGCTGAGCTGACCGATGATCGAGCCGACCAGCAGCGCGACCAGCACGCCGAGCGTCACGGTGAAGCCGAGCTGGAACGGGCTGCGCACCACGAAATCGCGGGTATGCGTCTTCGCGCGCTCCTCGCGCGCGTCGACCGCGGCCTCGCGCGCATCGCGGTACATCTCTCGCGTCTCGGAGTCGAGCTGCTCGAGGTCGGCGTGCACCACCTCGGGATGCGAATCGAGGTAGGCCTCCTTCGCCGCCGCATTGTCGCTGAGCGTCGGTTTCGTCGCGCCGCTCGACCAGCGGCGACCGAAGATCTTCACCATGTGTGGAGCGTAGCACCTGCCGCGGACACTCTTCGCGAGGCGGCGCGGAACAGCCTCGGCGGGGCCGGGATCGGCCGCAGCAACGCGGCCCTAGTCGCGCAGCGCGAGCAGCTCGGCGGCGTGCTCGAGCGCGCTCCCGGAGTCGCTGAGCCCCGAGAGCAGCCGGGCCATCTCGGCGAGGCGCTCCTCGCCCTCGAGGCGCCGGCAGCTGCTCTCGGTGAAGCCGCCGGAGGAGTCCTTCACCACCTGCAGGTGGTTGTTCGCGAAGGCCGCGACCTGGGCGAGGTGCGTCACCACGATCACCTGCGAGGACCGCGCGAGGCGCGCGAGGCGACGGCCAATCTCGATCGCGGCGGCGCCGCCCACACCCGCGTCGACCTCGTCGAACACGAAGGTGGGCACCGGGTCGACGCCGGCGACGACCACCTCGAGCGCCAGCATCACGCGCGAGAGCTCGCCTCCGGAGGCCGACTTCGCGATCGGTCGCGGCTGCGCCCCCGGGTGCGGGCTGAGCAGCAGCTGCACCTCGTCGCCGCCCGAGCCGCCGAGGGCGTCGAGGGGCGTCACCCGCACCACGAACTCGGCGTCGGGCAGCGCGAGCTGCCTGAGCTCGACCGTCACCAGCTCGGAGAGTCGCGACGCCGCGTCGGCGCGCAGCTCGGAGAGGCGGTCGGCGAGCGAGCGCTCCTCATCGTCGAGCTGCTCGAGGCGCGCGGTGAGCTCGTCGATGCGCTCGTCGTCGCCGTCGAGCTCGGTCAGACGCCGCGCCGCGTCGGCTGCGTACTCCACGACCGCGGCGGAGTCGGCGCCGTACACCCGGAACAGCCCGGTGAGGGCGGCGAGCCGATCGTTCGCCTGCGCGAGCTCCCCCGGCCCCTCCTGATCGAGGTCGGCGGCGTAGGCCGCGAGTTCGCGGGCCGCGTCCGCCAGCTGGAAGCTCGCGCTGCGCAGCGTCTCGAGCACGGCCTCGAGGCGCTGATCGTGGCCGGCGACGCGCTCGACCTCTCTCACCGCCTCGTCGACCAGCGAGCTCGCGTCTCGGCTCATGGGGTCGTCGGAGTCGGTGGCGAGCGCCTCGTGCGCCGAAGAGGTGGCGGCCCGCAGCGCCTCGACGTTGCTCAGCAGGTCGATGCGCTGCACGAGCTCCTGCTCTTCGCCGGCCTGCGGATCCACCGCGGCGATCTCCTCCAGCTCGGAGCGCAGACGGACGGCCTCGGCGGCCCGCTCGTCCCTGGCCTCCGTGAGCTCCGCGACCTGCGCGCCCAGCTGCTGCCGTTCGCGATGCGCGGTGCGGTAGTCGCGCAGGGTCGCCGCGAGTTCGTCGCCGCCGAACCGGTCGAGTGTGTCGCGCTGCGCCGCAGCCGATCTCAGGCGCAGCTGCTCGGACTGGCCGTGCACGGCGAACAGCCGCTCGGCCAGTCGCCCCAGGCTGCCCACCGGGGCGCTCGCGCCGCCGACGCTCGCGCGGCTGCGCCCCTCCGCGTTCACGGTGCGGCTGAGCACCAGCTCGCCGTCTTCGAGGTCGCCCCCGATGTCGTCGACGATCTCGGCGACCGCAGGGTCAGAGGTGCGCACGATGCCTCCGACGCGCGCCTGGGCTGCGCCGGTGCGTACGGCCCCGGCGTCGCTGCGCTCCCCCATCAGCAGGCCGAGCGCGCTTACCACCATCGTCTTGCCGGCGCCGGTCTCGCCCGTGATCGCCGTGAAGCCCGGCCCGAGCGGCAGCGTCGCGTCGGCGATGACCCCGAGATCGCGAATATGCAGCTCCTCGATCACTCGGCCCCTCCGCTCTCCCGACGGGTGCCGCGCCAGCCCGAGACCGGCAGGTGGAACTTGCGCACCAGCCGATCCGAGAACATCGCCCGGTTGAGCCTCGCGAGGCGCACCGAGTGCGCGGATCGGCGCACCCGCACGATCGAACCCGCCGGCAGCTCGGTGCGGCGCCGTCCGTCGCACCACATCACGCCCGGTCCGATGTTCTCGGGCAGGATGCGCACGCTCAGCTCGGAGTCGGTGCCCGTCACCAGGGGGCGGTCGAAGAGCGCGTGCGCCGCGATCGGCACCATCAGCATCGCCTGCACGGTGGGCCAGACGACGGGCCCGCCGGCCGAGAACGCGTACGCCGTCGACCCCGTCGGCGTGGCGAGCACCACTCCGTCGCAGGCGAAGTTCGAGACCGGCAACCCGTCGACGCCGATCTCCACCTCGAGCATGCGCCGCCGCTTCTCGACCGATGCCTCGTTCAGCGCCCAGGTCTCGGCGATCACCTCGCCGTCGCAGGTGGCCTGCACGTCGACCGTCATGCGCTCCTCGACCGTGTAGTCGCGCCGCAGCACCCGGTCGATCGTCTCAGCGAGGTCGTAGTTCTCCATCTCGGCGAGGAAGCCCACGTGCCCCAGGTTGACCCCGACGATGGGGCACTCGGATCCGCGCAGCAGCTCGGCGGCGCGCAGGATCGTGCCGTCGCCGCCGAGCACGATGGCGGCCTCGAGCTCGTGGATGGTCACGTCTCGGCCGAGCTCGGCGATGCTCTCGATGTTCAGGTGCGGTGCGAACTCCTGCCGGTCGTGCCGGTCGAGCACGGGTTCCGCACCGGCTGCGCGAAGCGCGGATACCGCCTCGACCGTGGCCGCGACCGCCTCGTCGCGATGAGTGTGCGAGACGACGAGAAAACGCCTCGTGCCCGCTTCATGCGCAGTGCTCATGGCTCTCCGTTCGCTCGGTTGCGGGGTCGGACTCGAGCGGGGGCTGCGCGATCGTCGTCGTCGCAGAGCTCCGCGATCCTCCCCTCCCATTCTGTCGGATGCGCGTCCTCGACGCCTGCGAAGTGCACCAGGAACTCCCGGTTGCCCGAACCGCCGGCGATCGGCGACCGGGCGAGGCCGCGCGCGGCGAAGCCGTGCTCTTCTCCCGCACGCAGCACGGTGCGGATCGCCTGCGCCCACAGCGCCGGGTCGGTGACCACCCCGTCGCGCACGCGCCCGACTTCGAACTGCGGTTTCACAAGCAGCACGAGGTCGGCGTCCAGGGCCGCGCAGCGCGCGATGGCGGGCAGGATCAGGCCGAGCGAGATGAACGAGAGGTCGGCGACCACCAGGGCCGGGGGCTCGACCACTCCCGTGTCGGCCGCCAGGTTCTCGGCGGTGAGCTCGCGGGCGTTGCGGCCCTCGACCAGGCGCACCCGCGCGTCGGCGCGCAGCTCGGGCACCAGCTGGTCGTGGCCCACGTCGATGGCCTGCACCGCCCGCGCACCGCGCTCGAGCAGCACCTGAGTGAAGCCACCCGTCGACGCTCCGAGGTCGAGAGCGACACGGCCGGCGGGATCGATGCCGAACTCGTCGAGACCGGCGATGAGCTTGTGGGCAGCGCGGCTCACGTAGTGGTCGCCGCCCGCGACCGCGATCCGCGCCCCCTCGGGCACGCGGGCGCCCGACTTCGTCGCCGGCCGGCCGTCGACCAGCACGCTGCCCGCCGCGATCAGCTCGGCCGCCTGGCTGCGAGACCGGGCGAGGCCGAGCTGCGGCAGCGCCCGATCCAGGCGTTCACCCTCGCCCAGCCAGACCCCCTCGCCCCGATCGTCAGGAGCCGCCATGGTCGCCCCGCTGCAACTCGGCGAGAAGCTCGTCGTGCAGCTGTTCGAAACCCGCGGCGCGCTGCGCCAGCGGCTGCGCCTCGATCACCTCGAGGCGCCCGAGCAGACCGTCTTCGCTGTGGGGCTCCCTGTCCATGGCTCAAGCCTAGCCGCGGCCGCCGACACGCACCGGCACACACGGCCCGGAGCTGCTTTGCGTGCGCCCCGCCCGCTCGTTCCTCGCGGCTCAGCGCCAGTGATCCTCGTACAGGATCTCGGGAATCTTCAGACCGTAGATCGCGAGCCCGGATCCCCAGACCGCGGCGCAGCCGGCGCGCAGCAGATCGAGCGGAGCCTCCCCCTCGGCGACGACCCGGGCGACGTGCCCGTCCATGCGCACCTTCGCGGAGCCGACCTGCACGGTGCCGTCGCGCAGCTGCTCGGTCGCGGGGTAGGGCTCGTGCAGCTCGGCGAGGGTGGCGACGATGTAGTCGGGCTGCATGTCCCGCGATGCCGCGATGAGCTGCTTCGGCCGATCGACGCCCGTGAGCACCTGCAGTGACGGGATGCCCGCCGCTCGCGCCCCCTTGATGTCGGTGTCGAGCCGGTCGCCCAGCATCAGCGCATTGCGCGTGCCGAAGCGCTCGAACGCCGCTTCGAAGATCGGCGTCTCCGGTTTGCCCGCGAAGACCGGCAGCCGCTGCACGGCCGTGTGCACGGCCGATACGAGGGTGCCGTTGCCCGGGGCGAGCCCGCGGGCGACGGGGATCGTCCAGTCGGTGTTCGTCGCGATCCAGGGCAGCGGATCGCGCCCCGGCTGCTCGGCGAGCGCGAACGCGGCCTCGGCGAGGTGCACCCACCCCACGTCGGGGGCGAAGCCCTGCACCACGGCGGCGGGGTCGTCGTCGGCGCTGCGAGTCACCTCGAAGCCGGCCTTCTGCAACTCGTCGACCAGGCCGTCGCCGCCCACCACCAGCACCCGCGACCCGGCGGGAACCGACCCGGCGAGCAGCGCGACCGCCGCCTGGGGCGAGGTGACCACGTCTTCGGGGCGCGCCCGCAGACCGAGGCCCTGGAGGTGCTCCGCGACCGAGGCGTCGGTGCGGGAGGCGTTGTTCGTGATGTAGGCGAGGCGCGCCCGCTCGGCCGCGAGGTTCAGCTGCTCGACGGCTCCCGGGATCGCGCCGGGTCCGCGGTAGACGACGCCGTCGAGGTCGGAGAGCAGCAGCTCCCGGCCCTCGATCGGCGCCGCTCCGAGCGGGGTGCGCTTCTTCCCGAACAGCGCCACTACGACCGATCCTCCGCGCTCTCGGGCCGCTCTGCCTCCCCGATGCCGGCCTCGGCGAGCAGTTCGGCGACCTCGGCCGCGATCTCGTCCTCGGCGTCGGGGGCGCTCAGCCCCTCATCCTCGCCAGCCGGAGCCGCAGCGTCGCCGACGGCGGCCCCCGCCTCGGGCTCCGCCTCCGCGGGAGCCACCGCATCCTCCTCCGGCCGGGTGTCATCCGCAGCGTCGCTCCGCTGCTCCGACTCCTCAGCCGCGCCCTCGACACGCGCGTCGACGTCCGCGGGATCCTCGTCGTCGGACGCCTCTTCGAGGTCGAACTCGGACTCGTGGATCTCGAAGACCTCGAGCTGGTCGAGCGATCCGAGATGGTCCTGCAGAGCGCCCGCTGCGCGGTCGGCATGACGGTACCACTCGCGCGCCTCGTCGTCGCGTCCGAGATCCTCGAGCACCGCCGCATAGGCTCCGAAGAGCTCGGGGCTCCACGAGAACGCGCGCTGCGGATTGAGCTCCGGGATCTCGAGCTCGAAGAGCGCCTGCTGCGTCTGCCCCAGGTCGAGGCGGGCGCCCGACATCGCGATCGCGAGGTGCACCCGCTGCTCGGTGTCGAGCTTCGAGGTGTCGGCCTCAAGGCCGGTCTCGAGCGCCTTCTCCGGCCGGCCGAGGCCGCGTTCGCAGTCGACCATCAGCGCGAGATGCCCGTCGAGGCCGCTCAGTCGCCGATAGGTGCGCAGTTCGCGCAGCGCGAGCGCGAAGTCGCCGGTGCGGTAAGCCGTGATCGCGAGCGTCTCGCGGGCGACGGGAATCCGGCCCGCGCGTCGGCTCGCCGAGAGGGCGTGCTGATGCGCGAGCTCTGGATCCTCGTCGATGAGCATCGCCACCATTGCGAGATGGCGCGCCACGCGCTCCTGCACGTCGGCCTGCAGCGTCTTCAACTCGTTGCGGGCGGCGGGATGCAGGTCGTTGGCGCGGATATCGTCCGGAATCACCGGATCCTGATGCTCTGCGCGCACCGGGCGCAGCTCGTGCTGCAGGCGCTCCGCCTCCGTGTACTCGCGCCCGCTGCCGCCACGGTCGCTCCGGCCGCCGCCGCGAGTGCCGCCGCGGCCGTAGCTCTCCCGGCGGTCGCCTTGCGGGCGGCTCCCGCGGCGATCGTCGCGATCCCGGTCGCCTCCGCGACGGTCGCCGCGGAAGTCGCCCTCGCGACGCGGGCGACGATCATCCCGGAAGTCACCGTCCCGACGGGGCCGACGTTCCTCGCCGCCTTCGCCGCCGCGATAGGGGCGACGCGCTCCTCCGCGGTCGTCGCCATCGCGACGGGGCCCGCGGTCACCCCGGAAGTCGCCTGCGCGATTCTGATACGGGCGACGCTCTCCGTCCCGCTCGCCACCACGGCGCTCATCGCCGTCGCGCCGCGAGCGTCGATCGTCGCGGAAGTCGCCATCACGGCGCGCGCGGCGATCCTGGCCGCCTTCACCGCTGCGGAAGGGCCGACGCTCCCCTCCGCGACCGCCCCGGTGATCGTCGCGGGAACCGCCGCCGTCCCGGCGCGGGCGTCGATCGTCGCGGAAATCGCCATCACGGCGCGGGCGTCGGTCATCCCGGAAATCGCCTTCGCGACGCGGAGCGCGATCGTCACGGCTGCCGGATTCGCGACGCTGGCCGCCATCATCGCGCCGCGGGCGGTCGCCGTTCGACGATCGCGAACCGCGATCCCAGTTCGACCGGGCGCCGCCGTCGCGGCGCTGGCCGCCACCACGATGCTGGCCGTCGTTGCGTTTCCGGGGGCCGCGGTCTGCGGGCTCGTCCCGCTGGGGCCGATCGTTCATGGGTGCCTCCCGGAGAATCAACGCTATCGAATTAAAAGTCCATAAATGAGAAGAGGGCCGCACAGTGAGCGCCAGCACTGGCATTCACTGTACGACCCTCTGAAAAGGTGTCCGGCGGTGTCCTACTCTCCCACGAGGTCCCCCTCGCAGTACCATCGGCGCTGTCAGTCTTAGCTTCCGGGTTCGGA
>NZ_KB714599.1:0-5684 GCF_000349545.1 Leucobacter sp. UCD-THU | reverse complement strand
GTGTGGGGGTTGTGGGCCGTCTGTTGGGAACCACAAAGTGGACGCGATACATCGTTACGTTAATTGCGTATTTCCGCTCACACCACCCGGGAACCGGATGCTGCTGCGGGGTGTTATCAAGTCGTCGGCTTATTAGTACCAGTCAGCTCCACACGTTGCCGTGCTTCCACATCTGGCCTATCAACCCAGTCATCTACTGGGAGCCTCACACACTCAAAGGTGTACGGAGATCTCATCTCGAGGCCGGCTTCCCGCTTAGATGCTTTCAGCGGTTATCCATCCCGAACGTAGCCAACCAGCCATGCCCTTGGCAGAACAACTGGCACACCAGAGGTCCGTCCAACCCGGTCCTCTCGTACTAGGGTCAGATCCTCTCAAATCTCCAACGCGCGCAGAGGATAGGGACCGAACTGTCTCACGACGTTCTAAACCCAGCTCGCGTACCGCTTTAATGGGCGAACAGCCCAACCCTTGGGACCAACTCCAGCCCCAGGATGCGACGAGCCGACATCGAGGTGCCAAACCATGCCGTCGATATGGACTCTTGGGCAAGATCAGCCTGTTATCCCCGAGGTACCTTTTATCCGTTGAGCGACAGCGCTTCCACAAGCCACTGCCGGATCACTAGTCCCGACTTTCGTCCCTGCTCGACCTGTCAGTCTCACAGTCAAGCTCCCTTGTGCACTTACACTCGCCACCTGATTGCCAACCAGGTTGAGGGAACCTTTGGGCGCCTCCGTTACTTTTTGGGAGGCAACCGCCCCAGTTAAACTACCCACCAGGCACTGTCCCAGAACCCGATCAGGGTCCGTAGTTAGATATCCAATATGACCAGAGTGGTATTTCAACAACGACTCCACCCGAACTAGCGTCCGAGCTTCACAGTCTCCCACCTATCCTACACAAGCCACACCGAACACCAATACCAAGCTGTAGTAAAGGTCACGGGGTCTTTCCGTCCTTCTGCGCGTAACGAGCATCTTTACTCGTACTGCAATTTCGCCGAGTTCACGGTGGAGACAGCTGGGAAGTCGTTACGCCATTCGTGCAGGTCGGAACTTACCCGACAAGGAATTTCGCTACCTTAGGATGGTTATAGTTACCACCGCCGTTTACTGGGGCTTAAATTCAAAGCTTCGAACCGAAGTTCTAACCTCTCCTCTTAACCTTCCAGCACCGGGCAGGCGTCAGTCCGTATACGTCCACTTGCGTGTTGGCACGGACCTGTGTTTTTAGTAAACAGTCGCTTCCCACTGGTCTCTGCGGCCACCACACCCTTTCGGAGCAAGTCCTAATAAGTGGATGGCCCCCCTTCTCCCGAAGTTACGGGGGCATTTTGCCGAGTTCCTTCACCATGATTATCTCGATCTCCTGAGTATTCTCTACCTGACCACCTGAGTCGGTTTGGGGTACGGGCAACAGCAAACCTCGCGCCGATGCTTTTCTTGGCAGCATAGGATCACCAGCTTCCCCATACGGGTCCGCATCGCGTCTCACCCAAAGAACCGATCTCTTAAACCGATTCGGGCTACACGCTTACACCGGGACAACCATCGCCCGGCACTGGCTACCTTCCTGCGTCACACCTCACGCTCACCACCCCAGTTCGGGTTCACAGCCGCCACCCGGACATCACCCGAAGGATCCGTCCAAGCATTGGTTTGTTTAGCACTACTGGTTAGGTCTTTGACGGTTTACCGCCGGTACGGGAATATCAACCCGTTGTCCATCGACTACGCCTGTCGGCCTCGCCTTAGGTCCCGACTTACCCAGGGCAGATTAGCTTGACCCTGGAACCCTTGGTCTTCCGGAGGACGGGTTTCTCACCCGTCTTTCGCTACTCATGCCTGCATTCTCACTCGTGTGGCATCCACGACTGGATCACTCCGCCGCTTCACTCGCCACACGACGCTCTCCTACCCATCCAACGAACTGAACCACGAAGGCTTGTCTATACGCTGAATGCCGCAACTTCGGTGGTGTGCTTGAGCCCCGTTACATTGTCGGCGCGGAATCACTTGACCAGTGAGCTATTACGCACTCTTTCAAGGGTGGCTGCTTCTAAGCCAACCTCCTGGTTGTCACAGCAACTCCACATCCTTTTCCACTTAGCACACGCTTTGGGACCTTAGTTGGCGATCTGGGTTGTTTCCCTCTCGACTATGAAGCTTATCCCCCACAGTCTCACTGCTGCGCTCTCACTTACCGGCATTCGGAGTTTAGCTGACGTCAGTAACCTTGTAGGGCCCATCGGCCATCCAGTAGCTCTACCTCCGGCAAGAAACACGCAACGCTGCACCTAAATGCATTTCGGAGAGAACCAGCTATCACGAAGTTTGATTGGCCTTTCACCCCTATCCACAGCTCATCCCCTCAGTTTTCAACCTAAGTGGGTTCGGCCCTCCACGCGCTCTTACACGCGCTTCAGCCTGGCCATGGATAGATCACTTCGCTTCGGGTCTAGGACACGCGACTCAATCGCCCTATTCAGACTCGCTTTCGCTACGGCTACCCCACACGGGTTAACCTCGCCACGTATCGCTAACTCGCAGGCTCATTCTTCAAAAGGCACGCCGTCACACCTACAAGGGTGCTCCGACGGATTGTAAGCAAACGGTTTCAGGTACTCTTTCACTCCCCTCCCGGGGTACTTTTCACCTTTCCCTCACGGTACTAGTCCGCTATCGGTCATCTGGGAGTATTTAGGCTTATCAGGTGGTCCTGACAGATTCACACGGGATTTCTCGGGCCCCGTGCTACTTGGGATACACACCACGCAGTGCCACCATTTCGGATACGGGGCTCTCACCCACTCCGGCCCGCCGTTCCAAGCGGTTCTCCTATAGCTACACATTCACGTCCGAGGGTCAGCAGCCCCTCACGGCATGTCCCGCAACCCCGATCGTGCAACCCCTGCCAGGTATCACACACGACCGGTTTAGCCTCATCCGGGTTCGCTCGCCACTACTACCGGAATCACATGTTGTTTTCTCTTCCTGTGGGTACTGAGATGTTTCACTTCCCCACGTTCCCTCTACCCGCCCTATATATTCAGGCGGGAGTCACCAGGTACGCACGCGCCCTGGCGGGGTTTCCCCATTCGGAAATCCTCGAATCATAGCCCGTTTATCGGCTCCCCGAGGCTTATCGCAGATTACTACGTCCTTCTTCGGCTCCAGATGCCAAGGCATCCACCGTTTGCTCTTAAAAACTTGAAATCACATAAGCATTTATCGAAACACACACCACCCACAAACCCGAAGATCCGCGGCCGGTGTGCGACCAATGAAATTAAAGTATCAACCAACCCCAACACAACACTCCCACCCAAAAGCAGGAACCCTGTACTGACGTCGGCTAGATGCTCGCGTCCACTGTGTAGTTCTCAACGTACGGCCGATCCCGCCCCCATGGACAACACGTTCCATGACAACGGGCCAGAAGAAATCAGTCCACCCACCCCACCAAAGGGGCAGATCGGCTGGTCCTCCAGGACCCAATAGTATGCACTCGCCGCAACCCCGCTCACACACCCCCACGTTCCAGCAACATCTCCACAAGGAAGACGCCGCGTACTAGCACAGGCGAGCAAACCGGCTTGCTTGTCATATGTTCCACCCATGAGCGGCCAGCACCACACATTCGGTGATGATCTGACCATTCTGCGACAGCATAGCTGCCGAGTGCTCCTTAGAAAGGAGGTGATCCAGCCGCACCTTCCGGTACGGCTACCTTGTTACGACTTAGTCCTAATCACCAGTCCCACCTTCGACAGCTCCCTCCCACAAGGGGTTAGGCCACCGGCTTCGGGTGTTACCGACTTTCATGACTTGACGGGCGGTGTGTACAAGGCCCGGGAACGTATTCACCGCAGCGTTGCTGATCTGCGATTACTAGCGACTCCGACTTCATGGGGTCGAGTTGCAGACCCCAATCCGAACTGAGACCGACTTTTTGGGATTCGCTCCACCTCGCGGTATCGCAGCCCTTTGTATCGGCCATTGTAGCATGCGTGAAGCCCAAGACATAAGGGGCATGATGATTTGNCTTTCATGACTTGACGGGCGGTGTGTACAAGGCCCGGGAACGTATTCACCGCAGCGTTGCTGATCTGCGATTACTAGCGACTCCGACTTCATGGGGTCGAGTTGCAGACCCCAATCCGAACTGAGACCGACTTTTTGGGATTCGCTCCACCTCGCGGTATCGCAGCCCTTTGTATCGGCCATTGTAGCATGCGTGAAGCCCAAGACATAAGGGGCATGATGATTTGACGTCATCCCCACCTTCCTCCGTGTTGACCACGGCAGTATCCCATGAGTTCCCACCATAACGTGCTGGCAACATAGGACGAGGGTTGCGCTCGTTGCCGGACTTAACCGAACATCTCACGACACGAGCTGACGACAACCATGCACCACCTGTATACGAGTGTCCAAAGAGTCCTGCATCTCTGCAGTGTTCTCGTATATGTCAAGCCTTGGTAAGGTTCTTCGCGTTGCATCGAATTAATCCGCATGCTCCGCCGCTTGTGCGGGCCCCCGTCAATTCCTTTGAGTTTTAGCCTTGCGGCCGTACTCCCCAGGCGGGGAACTTAATGCGTTAGCTACGACACAGAACCCGTGGAACAGGCCCTACATCTAGTTCCCAACGTTTACGGCATGGACTACCAGGGTATCTAATCCTGTTCGCTCCCCATGCTTTCGCTCCTCAGCGTCAGTAGCGGCCCAGAGATCTGCCTTCGCCATCGGTGTTCCTCCTGATATCTGCGCATTCCACCGCTACACCAGGAATTCCAATCTCCCCTACCGCACTCTAGCCTGCCCGTACCCACTGCAGGCCCGAGGTTGAGCCTCGGGTTTTCACAGCAGACGCGACAAGCCGCCTACGAGCTCTTTACGCCCAATAATTCCGGACAACGCTTGCACCCTACGTATTACCGCGGCTGCTGGCACGTAGTTAGCCGGTGCTTTTTCTCCAGGTACCGTCACCCGAAGGCTTCTTCCCTGACAAAAGAGGTTTACAACCCGAAGGCCGTCATCCCTCACGCGGCGTTGCTGCATCAGGCTTGCGCCCATTGTGCAATATTCCCCACTGCTGCCTCCCGTAGGAGTCTGGGCCGTGTCTCAGTCCCAGTGTGGCCGGTCACCCTCTCAGGCCGGCTACCCGTCGTCGCCATGGTGAGCCATTACCTCACCATCAAGCTGATAGGCCGCGAGTCCATCCATGTCCGATAAATCTTTCCAACACCTCACCATGCAGTGGATGCTCGTATCCAGTATTAGACGCCGTTTCCAGCGCTTATCCCAGAGACATGGGCAGGTTACTCACGTGTTACTCACCCGTTCGCCACTCATCCACCCGAGCAAGCTCGGGCTTCAGCGTTCGACTTGCATGTGTTAAGCACGCCGCCAGCGTTCGTCCTGAGCCAGGATCAAACTCTCCGTAAAAAAACAATGCAGACCAGCCACCGGAATAAGGCAACCAGCTGCGAGTTTGACCTGACAACAGACCATCATTACTGACAATCTCGTTATCCAAAAAAGGAATCTCCAACACCAACCAAAACAGCCGATGCCGGGGATAAATAATTGGCATATGACAATCAAGTGCACACTATTGAGTTCTCAAAGACCAGACACCACCCGTACCAGCCAAAGCCTTCCGAACAGCAACCTGTCTAA